>DATDAH010000364.1:0-16533 GCA_036525535.1 Acidimicrobiales bacterium | reverse complement strand
CTCGACGGTCCGAAGGCACCCCGCTGGTACGAGGCCAGCCGGGTCAGCGGGCACCTCGACGAGGTCAGCGCCGCCGCCTTCAACAACCAGAGCCTCTACCGGGGTGCGCACAACCCCTTGGCCCCGCCCATGGCCATGGCGCTGGTCGAGGACGACGGGGGCCGCCGCATCGAGGCCCGGGTTCGACTCAACGTCGCCTACGAGGGCCCGCCCCACGGTGTCCACGGCGGCTACGTGGCGGGGATGTTCGACGAGGTCCTCGGTGCCACTCAGCGGATGATGGCGAAGCCGGGCGTGACCGGCCGCCTGACCGTCCACTACCGCCACATCACCCCCGTCGAGGAGGACCTGCTCCTCAAGGCCTGGATCACCGAAGACGTCGGCCGCCGCATCGTCGCCAAAGCCACCTGCCACGCCGGCGACACCCTGACCGCGGAGGCCGACGGCCTGTTCATCCGGGTCGACTTCGAGGAGGTCGCCGACCGCATGGCCGCCCGCCGTGACGGTGGTTCTGTTACGTGATCTTCGCGCGAATGTCACGAAACCGACACAAAGGGCGCGGTGACGGGGCAGGATGACGGAACGCAGGAGCGACCAGATGGATGAGGGTGAGGGGGACACGCGCCGTGGCCTCGATCAGGAGGCCGGCCTTCCGGACGCCCGACGCGTCGTCGCCGCTCTGAACCCGTCATTGACCCGAGCGGCAGCCGCCGGGCTCGCCGTCGCCATCGTGGCCCTCGACATCGACGACATGAAGGTGCTGAACGATCGCTACGGCGTTCCGGTCGGCGACCGCGTGTTGGCCGCGGTGGCATCGTGCCTCGTCGACCAGGCCCGCCGCTTCGACATCGTCGCTCGCTCCGAGGGCGACGAGTTCATGGTCGTCCTGCTGGACGCCGGGGCTGCCGTCGCCACCGCTTGGGCCGAACTGGCTCGCGCCGCGCTCGAGGAACTGGAGGTACCTCCGGTGGCCTCCCGGATCGACGCCGCCTTCGGTGTCGCCGTCCATGACGGCGTCGAGAGCGGGAATGCCCTCGTGCAACGGGCCAACGACGCGATGCTCCGGGCCCGACGGGCCGGCGGGAACCCGGTCGTGGTGAGCGTGGACTGATCAGGCGTCGACCGCCGTCGCCGCCCGTGGATCAGATGTCGGAGACCAGCGTGAACGTTTCGCCGTAGCGGAAGCTGGCGACCTCGCCCATCTCGACCATCTTCTGTCGCTCCCTGGCGCGGAAGGCCTCGCGTGCGGACTCGACTTCGCCGAGGTCCTTGAACATGGTGGTCTCGAACTGGGACTCGTGGCACTCGAGGGCGGCGAGCTTGGGGTCGGTCCAGTCGGTGACGTCTTCGACGTGGTCGGGGTCGTCGGCTTCGAACAGGAGGAGCGCGGTCGGGCGCCAGGGGTCGACGTCGTGTTCGGGGAAGAAGTGGGGGTCCCTCGCGGCGACGATGCCGTCGGTGGCCAGGAAGCCGGCGGCGCGGTGGTCAGGGTGGATGCGGTAGCGCTTCCAGGGGTCGTGGGCGAGGACGACGTCGGGACGGACGTGGCGGATCCACCAGGCGACGACGCCTCGGCGCTCCAGGGTGACGTCCAGCTCGCCGTCGACCCAGCCGCAGAAGCCGACGTCGCCGGTCGAGCCCAAGGCCCGGGCTGCCGAACGCTGCTCCTCCTGGCGGATGGCGACGAGCGCCTCCAGGTCCTGCTCGGGATCCCAGGAGCCCTTCGACCCGTCGGTGAGGATCAGGTGGTTCACCACGCAACCCGCCGCCGACCACTTGGCAAAGGTGCCGCCGCAGTTGAACTCGACGTCGTCGGGGTGGGCGGCGATGGCCAGGGCCCGCTCGGGGACAGGGAGGTCGGTCGAGGTGATCACGTCGCCAGGAGCGGGGTGGTGGGCACGTCCGGGGGCAGGTCGAGGTCAGCCGGGACGTCCACGTCCCAGGTCAGCCGGGGTGGGCGGTGCACGGTCAGGGTCAACCCGAGCCGCTCGGCTTCGGCGCAGTGGCGGGGAAACGAGCCCGGCCCGTAGGCGAAGGTGAAGCCGGAGGCGGCCGGGACGACGGCCACGTTGGTCCCGTCCTCGTGGCGGTCGGGGACCAGGACGGCGCCACCGTCGCCTCCCGCGAGCAGCTCGTCGAAGCCCGTGGCCAGCGGCAGGTCGGCGTGGGTGACCATGACCCGGTCGAGGCCCTCGCCGGCCAGCGTGGTGACGGCGTCGTTGACCGCGCCGTTCAGGCCGTGGCCCGGTCGCCACAGGACGCGGGCGCCGCGGGACTCGGCCCAGGCCGCGACGTCGTCGTCGTCGCAGACCACGGCGACGGGCAGGGGGGCGGCGGCGGTCAGCACGCGATCGGCCATCTCCCGGGCCAGCGCTGCTCGCGACGGGCCGTCCAGCACCTCGGCCAACCGGACCTTGGCCCGCCCGAAGGCCTTGACCGGCACGAGGACGAGCATCGAAGGGCGAGTCTAGGGTGGCCCTCATGGACGTCCGAGTGGTGGTTCTCGGCGCCGGGTCGTGGGGGACGACGGTCGCCCACCTCGCCGCGCACAACACGCCGACCACGCTCTGGGCCCGCCGCGCCGACGTGGCCGAGGAGATCAACACCAGCCACACCAACAGCCGCTACCTGGCGGACTTCACCCTCCACGACGGCCTGGTGGCCACCGACGACCTGTCCGCGGCCGTGGCCTGCGCCGACGTCCTCGTCATGGGCGTTCCCAGCTCCGGGTTCCGGGAGACCCTGAAGGAGGTGGCCAACGACCTGCGCCCGTGGGTTCCCGTGGTCAGCTTGGCCAAGGGCCTCGAACAGGGGACCAACCTGCGCATGACCCAGGTCATCCAGGAGGAGCTGCCCGGCCACCCCTACGGAGTGCTGACCGGGCCCAACCTGGCCAAGGAGATCCTGTCCGAGCAGGCCGCGGCCGCCGTGATCGCCATGTCCGACGCGACCGTCGCCGCCCGCCTGCAGGACCTGTTCGCCACCGACCTCTTCCGCGTCTACACGAACCAGGACGTCATCGGCAGCGAGCTGGGCGGCGCGCTGAAGAACGTGATCGCCCTTGCCTCGGGCATGGCGGACGGGCTCGGAGCAGGCGACAACACCCGGGCTGCGGTCATCACCCGGGGCTTGGCCGAGCTGACCCGCCTCGGCGTCGCCATGGGCGGCCAGCCGGAGACCTTCGCGGGCCTGGCGGGCATGGGAGACCTCCTCGCCACGTGCATCTCGAGCCAGAGCCGCAACCGCCACGTGGGCGAGGAGCTGGGCAAGGGCAAGTCCATCGAGCAGATCGTCGAGGAGATGAACCAGGTCGCGGAAGGCGTGAAGTCGGCCCGGGTCGTGCTCGAGCTGGCTGAGCAGTACGGCGTGGACATGCCCATCACCGCCCAGGTGGCCAGCGTCGTGGGTGGGACGGCGCCCGCCGAGAGCGCCTACCGGGGGCTGCTCAAGCGCACGGTCGCCTCCGAACGGCGCTGACGTGACGGATCTCGGGGTCCTCGGCGCCGGCCGCCTCGGCGCGGTCGACGCCAGCGGCGGGCTGCGCCCTGCCGGAGCGGGCTGGACACTGGGCTGGTGGATCGGAGCTGAGGACCGCTGGCACGTCCCACCGGTCGAGACCGCCGTGCGCCAGTCCCTGGTCGGGTCGACCCCGGTGGTCGAGACCCGTGTGCGGGTCGTCGCCGGCGATGTGGTCCAGCACGCGTACGCCGTCACCGGGTCGGGTGGCGCGGCCATGTTGGTGGCCGAGATCACCAACGAGACGCCCGTGCCGGTGGCCATCGCCCTGGTCGTGGACGGGGCGGGCTCGGTCGACCTCGACGGTGAGGTGGTGACCGTCGACGGCCACCACCAGGTGCGCCTGCCCCGCCCCGCCAGCCAGTGGATCGCGCCTGTCGCCTTCCTCCCCCTTCCCCACAAGGCGACGCTGCGGGTGGTCCTGGCCCGCGGTGAGGCCGTCGACGCCGCGCAGCTTCCGGACGCCGAGCGGGTCGCCGCCGGCTGGCGGGCGCAGGTCGACGCCGGTGCGTCCTGGTCGCTCCCCGAGCCGGTCATCAGCGCGGCCGCCGACGCCGCCCGAGGGTTCCTCCTCGTCCACGACGAACCCGACCTGCTCACCACGGCGCTGTCGGCCGAGGCCCGGCACGTCCTCGGCCTCCGGGACGAGCAGGCGACCCGGGCCGACCTGGCTGCTCGCCAGCGGCTCACCGGGGCCTTCGAGGACGGGACGGGCAGCCTGGCGGCGACCGGCCAGGCCCTGGTCGCCCTGGGATCGGCCCCCGACCCGGCGTTGATCGGGCCGGTGGCCAAGGCCGGGCACTGGATCGAACGCAAGCGCCGGGTCCGTCGCCACCGCAAGGACCCCTTGCGGGCGGGGCTGCTCCCCCCGGGGCCGCAACCGCTCGTGCTCGGCGCCGCCGACCAGACCTATCTGGACGACTGGTGGTCCGTCGCCGGCCTGGTCCGAGCCGCCGGACTGCTCGCCGCCGAAGGTCAACTCGAGGCGTCGGTCGACGCCTGGCGCTTCGCCCGCGGCCTGGCCGCCGACGTCGACCGCTCGATCGCCGCCGTCCTGGCCCCTGATCTGCTCGCCCAGGGCAGTGAATCGGAGGCCAGAACGGGTGCGATTCCTGCCGGTCCCGGGCGGGCGCTGGACGCCGGGGTGGTCGGCGTGGTCGTGGCCGCGGCGCTGGGGGCGCTCGACCCGGAGGCGCCGGCGGTGGTGGCCACACTGGACCTGGTGCGGGCCGAGCTGGTGAGCGAGGCGGGTGGCGTCCGGGCCGGGGTCCTCAGCGACGACGGCTGGTCGCCCTGGCTGACCGCCCTGCTGGCCCGGGTCGAGATCGGCCAAGGTGACCGCGCCGGCCTGACCCGCCTGCGGGCGCTGGCGGCAGCCGGGGCCGGGGTCTGGCCCGAGCTGATCGGCGGCGAGCCCCGGGTCCCCGTCGTCCTGGCCGATCACCATCCGCCGGCGACTGCAGCCTTCCTCCTGGCGACCCGGGCGCTGCTGCTGGTCGAGCGGGGGCCGTTCCTCGACCGTCCCGACCGTCTCACCGTCCTGCCGGTGGCCGTGCCCGAGTGGTACGGCCAGGGCCTCGAGCTCCACGACGCCCCCACGGCGTTCGGCCCCTTCGGCTTCGCCGTCCGTTGGCACGGTGACCGGCCCGCGCTGCTGTGGGCCCTGGCCCCTGCCGCCGGCGCGCCACCTTTCCGGCTCGAGTGTCCCGGCCTCGACCCCGACTGGTCGAGCGCCGAGCCGCAGGGCGAGGCCCTCCTCGCCCCCTGGCCCCCGGAGGGATCCGGAGCCGACACCGAGGTCTCCTTCTCGTGAACGGGCGGTGCGCGGCGTGAACCTGTGGGACCGGCTGCGCCGCAAGCCGTCGATGGAGGAGGCCCTGCTGGCGGGCGGGGTCCCCGAGGAGGACATCCAGCGGGCCGCCCACATCGGTGGCCTCGAGCTCCTGGCCATCGACCGCCTGCTCGACGAGGCGCCCCGGAACCTGAGCCAGCGGGACATCGCCACCGAGGCCGGGCTGGACGTCGACGAGGTCTCCCAGGTCTGGCGAGCCCTCGGCTTCCCGCATGTCGAGCCCGACGACCCCGTCTACACCCGAACCGACGCCGAGATGACGATCATGGTCAGCTCCCTCCTCGACCGAGGCCTGACCGACGCCGACCTGACCCTCCAGATGGCCCGGGTCATCGGCCAGTCGCTGTCCCGCGTCGCCGCCGCCCAGGTGACCGTGATGATGGACCGCCAGACCGAGCGCCCCGTCGAGGGCGAGGTCGAGGCCCCGTTCGCCGACCGGGCCCAGCTCCTGTTCCAGATCATGCCCGGGGTGCTCGAGTACGTCTGGCGCCGTCACCTCGAGGTCGAGGCCCGGCGCCGCCTGGCGCAGCTGGAAGGGGCGGCTGACCAGGAGGAGAGCGCCACCCTGGTCGTCGGGTTCGCCGACCTGGTGGGCTTCACCGCGCTCAGCCAGCAGATCCCGGAGGCCGAGCTGGCTCACGTGGTCGGCCGCTTCGAGGCCGTGGCCGCCGACGTCATCTCGGTCCACGGGGGCCGCCTGGTCAAGACCATCGGTGACGAGGTCATGTTCAGCGCCGACGACGTCGTCAGCGGGGCGAACATCGCCCTGGGCCTGTCCGAGCGGTTCCGCCAGGAGGAGGTCGTGTCCGACGTGCGGGTCGGCCTGGCCCACGGCCCCACCCTCCAGTACGAGGGCGACCTCTACGGGCCGGTCGTGAACCTGGCCCACCGCATCGTCGGCATCGCCTACCCGGGTTCGGTCGTGGTCCCCGAGCCGGTGCACGACGCCCTGGCCGACGACGACCGCTTCACCCTCGTCAGCATCCGGGCCCACACGCTCCGCGACATCGGCAAGGTCCCGCTCTGGCTCCTGCGCCGCACCGAGGAGGAGGTGTCCCTCCTCGACAAGGCCCGCCTGCGCCGGGAGGTCGGCCGGGCCTGGATCGAGGAGCGCTTCGGCTCCGTCTTCGACCTGGGCCCCTCCACCCCGACGGCTCCGCCTCCCGACCCCGCCGATGGCTGAGCCGTCGGGGGCCGAGGTCGACGAGCCGAAGACGGGGTCAGCGGCCGACGGCGCCGAGCCGACCGGCTCGGCCACCGTGCCCCGGGAGTGGATGTACCTGGCCGAGCTCGTCGGCCTGACCACCGTCGTCGTCACCCAGCCCGTCCTCGACGTCGTCCAGGACGCCCCCGACGCCTTCATCACGCGGGGTGCGGGCGCGGTTCTGATCGTGGCGTACGCCCTCCTCGTCGGTCTGGGCCCCGCACTGGTCCTCTGGCTGGTGGAGCAGCCGTTCCGCCTCGGCGGTCGTCGGTACCGGGACGGCGTCCACGCCGGGCTGCTCGGGGCGGGTGTCGGCGTGTACGCCGTGGCCGCGGCGAAGGCGGCTCTGGGCGGGGATGCCCGCCCCCGTCTGTTGTTCCTCGGCGGGGCCGTGGCCGTGCTGGTCGGGGTCCTCGCGTTCCGGTCCCGGACGGTGCGCTCGGTGTTCCGGTACCTGGCCCTCGCCCTGCCGGTGTTCCTCGCCCTCTTCCTGTTCGCGTCCCCCGTGAGCGACCTCGTCGCGGGCGGCGGGGTCGAGCCGGCCGACGTGGCGGTCCGCGACCCGGCGCCCGTCGTGCTGATCGTCCTCGACGAGCTGCCCCTGCGGTCGCTTCTCGACGGTGAGGGGGCGATCGACGCCGCCAGGTTCCCGGCCTTCGCCGACCTGGCGGCCCGCTCGACCTGGTACCGGAACACCACCACGGTGGCGCCCACCACCCAGGCCGCGGTCCCGGCGGTGCTGACCGGCCAGCTCCCCGACCCCGACGACGCGCCGGTCGCCATCAACTACGACGAGAGCCTCTTCACGCTCCTGGGCGGCAGCTACGAGGTGCGGTCGACCGAGCCGCTGACCCGCCTCTGCCCGCCGTCGGTCTGCGGGGACGTCGCCGGGCCGAGCACTCCGGCGGTCATGCGATCCCTGGCGCGGGCCAGTGCGGAGGTCTTCGGCGACATCGCGTCACCCCGAGTCGACCGTGGGGAGGTCGACTTCGGTGTGGCCCAGGACCAGAGCGAGGTCGACATCGCGCTCGGGGTCAGCCGGTCCGAGGCGTTGGACCAGGAGGGGCTCGGTGCTGGGGCGACCCTCGACGTCACCCACGTGGTGCTGCCCCACCAGCCGTGGGTCTACCTGCGCTCGGGGGCGACGTACGCCGCCCCCCACCCGGCCCGGGGGGCCGAGTTCACGGGATGGTACGACCAGGGCGCCGCCGACGAGGCCCGCCAGCGTCACCTCCTCCAGCTCCAGTACGCCGACCGCCTGCTCGGCGACGCCCTCGACCGGCTGCAGGCCGAATCGTGGTGGGACGACGCCCTCGTCGTGGTCACCGCCGACCACGGCATCAGCTTCACCGACGAGCAGTCGCTCCGCGGGGTCAGCGAGGGCAACGCGGCCGAGGTTCTGTGGGTCCCGCTGTTCGTGAAGTACCCGGGCCAGCGTGCGGGCGTGGTCGACGACCGCGACGCCGAGACCCTCGACATCGTTCCCACCGTGGCCGATGTCGTCGGTGCGGACCTGCCCTGGTCGGTCGACGGCGTCTCGCTCCTCGGTGAGCCACAGGAGCGGCCGGCGCGGACGGTGGACTGGTCGGGCAACGAGATCGAGGGCGTCGACGGGGTGGCCACGATCGACCGTGACGAGAACTTCGCCCTCGTCCTCGGGGCGGAGGGTCCCGCCGCCGGGGCCCCCGCCGACGACCCCGACGCGCTCCTGCGCCTCGGCCCGTATGGCGCTCTCGTCGGCACGGAGGTCGACCCGCAGCAGGTCGATCGCGCCGCGACGCCCCCGGAGATGACCAACCGGTACACCGCCGCGGGCGCCGTCCCTCCGGGGGCCACCGAGCTTCCCGCCTTCGTCGAGGGCGAGTGGCGGGGGCCAACCGCGGACTGGGTGGCGGTCGCCGTCGACGGCACGATCGCGGGCGTCGGGCCGGTCATCGAGGACGGCCGTGGCGGCTGGGCCTTCTGGACGATGCTGGCCGAGCGTCTGGTCGGACCCGGCGAGCACGAGATGGAGGTCTTCCGGGTGATCGGCCCCGCGGCGGCGCCGACGCTGCAGCCCTTCCGCCTGGTCGGCGAGGGCTCCTAGCCCACCGCCGGGTCGGCGAGCTGCAGCGTGGCGATCTGGTGGGGGGCGAGGGCAACCGTCTGCTCGAAGGGCTCGACGGGGCGACCGCGGAGGTCGACCCGCCAGCCCCGGTGGCCCTCGACCGTGACGGTCGTCGGCTCTTCGGTGGGGTTGAAGACCCGGACGTGGAGCGCCCCGCCGTCCCGGTACAGCGCCGACACCTGAGCACCGACGACCGACAGCATCTGGCCGTGGCCGGGGACCGTGCCCTCGCCGGCGCCGGTCGCCACCTGGAGGGGGGTGAAGGTGTCGTCGACGAAGGCGTAGGGGTCGCCGTCACCCAGCCGCACGGCGTACCGCACGGTCTGGCGGCCCTGCATCTGCGGGCCCTCCAGCGGGCTCTCGGGTCCCGCGGGCAGCGGCCGGGTGGTCATCGGCCCTTGGGACAGCATCCCGGTGCAGCGCAACAGGGTCAGGGCAAGCCGGTGGGAGCGGCCGTCGGCGATGTCGACCAGCTCGTACTCGAGCAGGCCCTCGTGGGCCACCGTCAGCCCGCCGGCCCGCACGAAGCGGCGGGACGGGAAGGTGCTCATCGGTCGCTCCGTCGGGCCGCCTTCGGCGTCGAGGCCCCGGCGCACGACGGTGAACGCGCACTCCGCTTCGGAGTGGTCGGTCGGCTCGGGCAGCGGGAAGCCGACCCGGAGCCGGTGGTCGCGGGCCTGGTTGTCGATCGCCGTGCTGACCCGGACGAAGTCCTCACCGGCGCGTAGCTCGTAGGTCGTCTGAATCACCAGGTCGACCTCGCCCACCCGGGCCCGGTCCTCGATGTGGTGGGGAAGCCGGTAGACGGCGTCGACCACGACGCGGCCCCGCACCGGGCCGGCCTCGGCCACGCTCACCGACACCGACTCGACCTGGTCGACGAACACGTCGTGATCGGGGGGTGACCAGTTGTAGGTGTCGCCGGCATCGCCGTCGTCGACGATCTTGCCGAGCGTGGCCAGCCCGTCGAGCGAGAACGTCCCGTCGGCCGGGTCCACGACCACCGTGACCAGCCCGTTGGTGAGGGTGGTGCCGTCGACGGTCACCCCCACCGCCGCCCCCGACCGGGTCGGGTCCCAGGCCTGCCAGCCGTAGCCGAGCACCGCATCGATGTGGGCCAAGACCCGGCGGCGGGCCGGCCCGTGGCGCTCGATGCGGACGACGCCGTCGGGGCGAGCGGCGGCCAGCTCGGACAGCGCGGTCAGGACGGCGGTGGTGTTCTCGGGCGGGGCGTCCATCAGTCGCTCGCCCTCCCGGAGCAGGACCTCGACCCGGTCGCCGTCGACGTCCAGCTCGAGCTCGATCAGGGCCGGATGCAGGAAGATCTCCCGCTCGACGACCAGGACGGCATCGGCCGCCGCGATCTCGTGGAGCACCTCCTCGGCCGCCGTCTCCGACAGGAGCTGCAGCCCGTCCGCGGGGCCTGCGCCGGGAAGATCCAGTTCGACCATGCCGCCCCGGGTGCGGGCCGACGGGTTCACGACCACCGCGCCGGTCACGGCCAGCGTGTCGGCGAAGCGACCCATCGTGCGGCGGACCAGGCCCTTGCCGATGTGACGGGCCTCGGCGTAGCGATGGAGGACGGCGTCGACCACGTCGTCGTGGGAGCAGGCGCAGACCGAGTCGTGGGCGGAGTTGCGGATGACCTCCCGCCAGGCCAGGTCGAGCAGGGTCCGGGGCCAGTCGGCGGCGGGGGTGAACAGGGCGGCCAACGGCTCGGCCAGCCGCTCCAACGTGCGCTCGGCCACGGCGGCGGCCACCTTCACGTCGGTCCGGTTGGAGCCCACGCCCATGAGCAGGTTGGCTCGGGCGCCGGACCGCAGCTCGCCGGCCCAGTGGGGGAGGCCCTCGGTGGGGGCGGCGGCCACGTGCTCGGCCAGCGAGCGGATGACCAGCTCGACGTCGTCCTGCAGCTCGTTGGCCTCCAGCACGACCCGGCCCAGCCAGGGTCGAGGGGTCTGGTGGTCGGTGCCCACCATCCAGAGGACGGGCCCGTCCAGCACGGACTCGTGGGTGCGGATGAACCCGTCGACGAGGTGGAGCAGCGCCTTGGCGTCGTCGGGGACCCGGGCCCCGTTGCCGTAGCCCTCGGGGAGGTACTCAGCCCGGATGGTGGTGCCGTCGGGGGCCTCCCACCAGAACCCGCTGCGGTCCACGGCCGACGGCACGCCCCGCCAGACGACGGTGTGTTCGAAACCGAACTGGGCCAGGACCTGGGGCATCTGGGCGACGTGGCCGAACATGTCGGGCAGGTAGCCGACGTCCATGGCCCCCCCGAAGGCGGCGGCCCGTCGGAGGCCCAGTTGCAGGTTCCGGACCAGGGTCTCGCCCGACACCAGGAACTCGTCGGGCAGGGCGTACCACGGGCCCATGGCCAGGCGACCGGACGTGGCCAGGCGACGCAGGGTGGCTTCGGCCTCGGGGCGGACCTCGAGGTAGTCGTCGACCACCGCCATCTGGCCGTCGAGCAGGAAGTGCCGGAACGAGGGGTCGGCCTCGAGCCGGGGGAGGAGGTCGTCGAGCAGGTCGACCAGCTGCAGCCGGAACCGCTGGAACGGTGCGTACCACTCCCGGTCCCAGTGCGTGTGGGGGACGACCGACACGGTGCGCGCCATGCCCTCAGAGTACGGCCGTGGCCGAACCCGGCACCGGACGGGTCGCGGCTTGTCAGGGCGCGCCGGTCGCGGAACCCGGCATCGGACAGGTCGCTGAGTCACAAACTGTCGACCTGAGCCCGGAGGTGCTGACCGCTGGCGGCCACCGAGAGGTGGCTACGGTCTCACCCCGTGGCGAAGGAGGGCGGGGGGTGGCGCCGAGAAGGGCGGTACCTGATCGAACTGGTCGGGATCACCGCGGTGACCGTGGCCCAGCCGGTCTTCAACGTCGTCCAGCAGGCTCCCGAAGAGCTGGTGTCGCTGGCCGCGGGCCCGACCGAGATCGTCCTCTACGCCCTGCTCGTGGTGCTCGGGCCGCCGCTCGTGCTGTGGCTGATCGAGCAGCCGTTCCGTCTCCTCGGGCCGACGGTCCGGGACCGGGTCCACGTCGCCATCGTCGGTCTCGGCGTCGGCCTGTTCGCCATCGAGATCATCAAGTCGACGGTCCTGGACGCTCAGGGCCGTTCCTGGCTGATCTTCGCGGGCCTGGTCGTCGCCGTCTCGGCCGGCTGGCTGTTCCTCCGATCCGAGAAGGCCCGGTCGATCCTGCGGTACCTCGCCCTCGCCGCGCCCGCGTTCCTCGCCCTCTTCCTCCTGGCCTCGCCGGTGGCCGACCTGGTCGTGTCCGACGGCGTCGACGCCGCCGAGGTCGAGGTCGGCAACCCGGTCCCGGTCGTGCTCATCGCCTTCGACGAGTTCCCCGAGGTCTCGCTGCTGGACGGCGAGGGGCGCATCGACGCCGACGCCTACCCCGGGTTCGCCGACCTGGCCGGGGACTCGACCTGGTTCCGCAACAACACCGGGGTGTCGCCGCTCACGCCCTCGGCCCTGCCGGCCATCCTCACCGGTCAGCTGCCCGAAGAGCTGTTCCCCGCCCCCGTGGCCACGAACTTCGAGGAGAACATCTTCACCCTCCTGGGCGGCACCTACGACGTCGACGCTGTGGAGACCCTGACCGAGGTCTGCCCGCCGGGCATCTGTGAGCAACGGGCTCGGCCGTCGTCGCCGAGCATCATGCGCACCCTGCTCGACCAGGGCGTCACCGTCTTCCGGGGTGTGGCCGAGCCATGGGCCGACCAGGCGCCGGTCGGCTTCATCATCGACCGCAACCCCTCCGACCCCGAGGCGCCGTCCCGCCTTCGGGCCTTCGGCCGCGAGTCGGTGCCCGGCGACCGCCCGACGCTCGACTTCGGCCACTTCCTCCTGCCCCACCAGCCCTGGGACTTCCTCGCGTCGGGGCGGACCTACGAGGCACCCGACCCGCCCCGGTCCGCCGAATTCGGTGACTGGTTCACCCAGATGTCCGCCGACGCGGGTCGGCAACGCCACCTGGTGCAGCTCCAGCACACCGACACCCTGCTGGGCCAGGTCGTCGCCGACCTCCGGGCCGGCGGCCTCTACGACGACGCCCTCGTCATCGTCACCGCCGACCACGGGATCGGCTTCGTCGGCGAGGAGCCGCTGCGGGCGATCTCCGAGCGCAACCACGCCCAGGTGATGTGGACGCCGTTGTTCGTCAAGCTGCCCGGTCAGTCCGAGGGGGCGGTCGACGACCGGGCGACCGAGACCATCGACGTGGTGCCGACCATCGCCGACGTGCTCGACGTGGAGATCCCCTGGGGGGTCGACGGCGTCTCGGTCTTCGACGACGAGGCCGACCGTCGCGACCGCCCGGCCCGCATGATCTGGTGGCGCTTCGACACCGTCGAGGCGAACGACGACGGTTACGTGGCCTTCGACCGCGCCGACGGCTTCGCCGAGGTCCTGCAGGGCACGACCCCGATGGCCGGCCACGGCGACGACCCGTACGCCGTCCTGCGGTTGGGCGAGTACGGCGACCTGGTCGGTACGGAAGTGGCCGATGCCGGCGTCGGCCCGCCGCTGGACTTCAGGGTCACGACCTACTCCCGCCCCACCTTCACCGTGGCCGAGGGCGCGACCGAGCTGCCCGCCTACGTCGAGGGCATCTGGGTCGAGGACCCCGAGCCCTGGATCGCCGTGGCGGTGGACGGCACCGTCGCCGGCATCGCCCGGACCTACCGTCAGGGCGACTTCGCCACCTTCTGGTCGCTGCTGGCCGAGGGCCTGCTGACGCCAGGGGAGCACGACCTGGAGTTCCTGGCCGTCTCCGGGCCGCCCCAATCGCCGTCGCTCACCCCCCTGGAGATGCTCCCTCGCCAGGACTGAGCCAACCCGACGGTCCCGCCGACGGGTCGGTGGCTACGGTCGGGGCATGCCGATCTTCGTGATGCTCTCCACGATCGGGCCGGACGGGTTCCACAAGCTCAACACCCAGCCGGACCGGCTCCGTGAGGTCAACGACGACGTCGAGGCGCTGGGCGTGACGATCCTGCACCAGTACGCCCTGCTCGGCCAGTACGACTTCCTGAACATCATCGACGCCCCCGACGACGTCACCGTGGCCAAGCTGGCCACCCGTCTCGCCGCCCGGGGAACCATGAAGACCACGACGATCAAGGCCATCGACGTGGACGAGTACATCGCCGCCCTGGCCGCGGACCCCGACCCGCTCTGAGGCCAACCCGGCTCAGACGGTGATGACGACCTTGCCCCGCGCTCGGCCGTCGACCAGGTGCTGGACGGCGGCGGCGGCCTCGGCCAGCGGGTAGGTCCGGTCGACGGCCGGGGTGATCTGCCCGGCTTCGATCAGGTCCCGGAGCACCACCAGGTCCTCGGCGTTCTCCGACGAGGCGATCGGGCCCAGCGTCTGGCTCACGAACGGCGACAGCGCCGCCGCCCGCAGCTGCCGGTCGTAACCACCGAACCAGCGGCCGTCGGTCTCGCCGCCGGCGATCACCAGACGGCCTTCGGGCGTGAGGGCCGCGCGGAGCTGGGACAGCGTGCGGTTGCCGCCGATGTCGAGGATCACGTCGTAAGGCCCGCCGTCGGTGACATCTTCGCTGCTGTAGTCGATGACGTGGTCGGCGCCGAGGGCGCGAACCAGATCTGCCTTCGCCGCGCTGCACACACCGGTCACCTCCGCGCCGAACGCTTTGGCGATCTGCACGGCGTAGGTGCCCACCCCGCCCGAGGCCCCGAGGACGGCCACGGTCTGCCCGGCCGCCACGTGGCCCTTCCGCAGGGCCTGGAGGGCGGTGAAGCCCGAAATGGGCACGGCGGCGGCCTCCTCGAACGTGAGGTTCGCGGGCTTGGTGGCCAGGCGATTCGCCCGGGCCACGGACAACTCGGCGAAGGAGCCGCTATGGGTGGCCCCGCAGCTGCCGAAGACCTCGTCGCCCCGGGTGAACCCGCTGACGTTCTTGCCCACGGTCTCCACCGTCCCGGCGACGTCGCGGCCCGGGACTCGGACCTTGGGCGATCCCAGCCCGAAGGCGATCCGGCCGATGAGGGGGAGCCCGGCCATCAGGTGCCAGGTGCCCCGGTCCACGCCCGCGGCCCGGGTCCTGACCAACACCTCGTCGTCACCGATCGTGGGCCGAGCGATCTGCTCGACGCCGAGGACCTCCGCGGCCACCGTGCCGTACTGGTCCTGGACCACCGCGGTCATCGTGTCCGGCGTCGCGCGCTCCATGGCGTCGTCAAACCTACGAGGTACGTCCGGCTAAGACGACGCCGACGGGTTCCCCCGGCCTCGGATCGGTCCTCGGCGCGATCAGGTCGTCAGTACCACCACTGGCCGCGGCGGCGCTCCCGGCGGACCTCGTCGGTGGTGAAGATCGTCGGCAGGAGCTGGTCGTCGGACGAGCGCCGGATGCGGTAACCGTCGCCCTCCACCCGGTCGATCACGAAGCCCCGGTTCCACCGGGCGTCGAAGCGGTTGCGCACCTCGACGGGGGTTCCCTCGCTGTGCACCCGTTCGGTTGGTTCGACCATGGTCACGACCGTCATTGTCGGCGGAGTCCTCTCGACGTCAAGGGGTTGGACCCCGATATCGGCCAGGGTTCACACAGACTTCACCCTTCGTGCCGCGATGTCCTGTCGCGTCGGAGGGGCGGGGTTCCGTAGCCTCCGGTCATGAGCGATGAGGTCCGGTTGACGGAGTGGACCGAGTGCGGGGGCTGCGCGGCGAAGTGGGGGGCTACGGCGCTGCGGGGGTTGGTCAGCGAGCTCCCCGGCAGCGTGGACGCCGAGCTGTTGGTGGGCCTGTCTCCGTCCGACGACGCCGCGGTCTACCGGGTGGCCGACGACGTGGCGTTGGTGTCGACCGCCGACTTCTTCCCGCCTCTGGTCGACGACCCCGGTGACTTCGGGGCCATCGCCGCGGCCAACGCCTGCTCGGATGTCTTCGCCATGGGGGCCCGGGTCGTCATGGCCCTGAACCTGTCGGCCTTCCCGGAGGCGCTGCCCCGTGAGGCCATTGCCGCCATCCTCGCCGCGGCCGCCGAGCGGGTGGCCGCCGCGGGGGGAACCACGGCAGGAGGCCACACGATCCGCTCCGACGAGCCCATCTTCGGCCTGGCCGTGCAGGGCATCGTCCACCCCGACCGCATCCTGACCAAGGCGGGGGCTCGCTCGGGTGACACGCTGGTCCTCTCCAAGCCGTTGGGCACGGGCCTGGTCCTGGCCGGCGGGTCGACCGCCGAGAAGGCCGCGGTCATCGCGGGGATGCGAGAGCTGAATCGGGCCGCATCCGAGGCCCTGGTCGCCGCCGACGGGGCGGTGCACGCGGCGACCGACGTCACCGGGTTCGGCCTGGCCGGCCACGGCTGGGAGATGGCTGACCGCTCCGCGGTCCGCCTGGTCGTCGAGGGCGCCGCCCTGCCGCTCTACGCCGGCACGCGGGCCGCGGCCGAGGCCGGTGTGCGCACGGGTGGCGATCCCCGCAACCGGGACTACCTGGCCGGCCACACCGACGGTGACGCCGACGAGGTCGTCGAGGCCCTGGTCTACGACCCCCAGACCTCCGGCGGGCTGCTGGCGGCCGTCGACCCCGGCGCGGTCGGCGAGCTCGAGGGCTTCATTGAGATCGGCCGGGTCGACGACAGTGACCCGGGCGTGACCCTCCTGGCCTAGGAGCGCCGGGTGGCGGCAGCGGCGAGGGCCTCGACCCGACAACTTGCGTCCGTTGACCCACGCGTTCGGGGTGCATTCGGCGCACGTTCGTGACCCCGCGTCGCCCCGACGACAGACAGCCCGCCCCCCCGCCCCGTTGCGTCGGTGCGGTTGGCCCAGACCGCCGGGTCAGGGTCAGCGCCGCGTGGCGACGACCAGCGCCCCG
>DATDAH010000363.1:0-42835 GCA_036525535.1 Acidimicrobiales bacterium | reverse complement strand
GAACCACCAGGAGAAGCTGAAGTCGGGCGACGTCTACCAGGTGGCCGAGGTCGTCCGGAACCTGGCGCTGCGGGAGGCCGACCGCGGCCTCTCCGCCGGTGAGAAGTCGATGCTGGCCAAGGCCCGCAGCGTGCTCGTCTCCGAACTGAGCTTTGCGCTGGACGTCTCCGAGGACGACGCCCTCGATCAGGTCAACGCCCAGCTCACCTGAGCGGGTGTTCCCAGCCGCCTTGCAGCGGCTGACCGCCGAGGGTGGCCTCGGCGCCGTCGATGGTCACGCCGATCGCGATGGGCTGACGTAGTCCCGACCGCTCGAACGCGGCCAACACGCGGTCAGGATCGGGAGCGGTGAAGCAGAGCTCGTAGTCGTCGCCTCCGCTGACCGCCTGCTCCAACCCGGCGCCGTCGGCGACGGGGATGGCACCGGGGTCCAGCCCGATGCCGACGCCCGATGCTCTGGCGATGCGGAGGACGTCGACGGCGAGCCCGTCGGACAGATCCAGCATCGCCGTCGCCGCCGCCGAGGACGCGGCTCGTCCTTCGCCCAGGCGGGGGAGGGGACGATGCAGCGATGTCTCCGTGGGCGCAGGCTCCCCGGCTTCGAGCCGGTCCAGGGCCGCCGCGGCCGCGCCCAGCGGGCCGGTCACGAACACGGTCTCGCCCGGGCCGGCGCCCGAGCGGAGGACCGGCCGGTCCGCGTGGCCGGTCACGGTCACGGCGATGAACAGCGCGGGGCCCGCCGACGTGTCACCACCGACGAGCGGGCAGGCATACAGCTCGGCGCACTCGCTCAGCCCGGCCAACAGCTCGTCGGCGAGGCCCGCACGATCGGAAGGGAGGGCGACGGCCACGACCGCGCACTCGGGGGCGCCGCCCATGGCGGCGATGTCGCTCAGGTTGACGGCCAGGGCCTTGAACCCGATGTCGGCCGGGTCGGTCCAGGCCGAGCGGAAGTGCACCCCCTCCACCAGCACGTCGGTGGCGATCAGCCGCCCGTCGGCGAGCACGGCACAGTCGTCGCCGATCCATGTCTGCCCCGCCGGCGGGCCTGGAAGCCGTTCGACGAGCCGGTCGATGAACGCGAACTCCCCTCCCCGGCTCACGGTCAGGCCAGGCCGGCGCGTCGGAGCATGCTCGGGGGGATCTGGGTGTCACCCGCGGCGAGCATGGCGGCCCGCTCGACGTTGACGGCGTCATTCTCTCTCGCCGACCACTGGTCCCAGGGCCCAGGGGGGATGGCGGCCCGCTCGCCGTCGGCGTCCACGCACGCGTAGAGGTACGCCGACTGGGCGAGCAGGTCGTCACCGTCGCCGATCGGGCCGTGGCCGGGCACGACGCGGGGACCGAGGGCGGCGATGTCGCCGAGGCTGTTCGCCCAGGCCGTCGGGTCGGCCTGGAACGCCAGAGGCGTCACGCCGAACGAGCAGGTGGCCCCGCCGAAGACCACGCCACAACGGGGCACGGCCAGCACCAGGTTCTCGTCGAGATCGCCCTGGACCAGCACGGCGTGCACCGCCCCGGTCAGCTTGGTCCGCTCGGTCACGATGTGGGTGACCGGCCGGGTGTGCAGCTCGTCGTCCAACTCGGCCGCCTGGTCGGGGTAGAGACGGCGCAAGATCCCGACGTCGGGCGCCTGGTCCAGGTGGGCGCTGACCTGGGCGGTGCCGTAGACGGCGGGACGCGGGAAGAAGGGCGTCCCGCCGGCGTACTCCAGGTGGCTGCTGGTAAGGACGAGGCGCCGCACCGGGTGGCCCAGGGCCTCGACGGCTGCGGCGAAGGGCTGGGCCTGCGTCGGCACCATGAGCGAGTCGATCACCGTGACCCCGTCGTCCTCCACGACGGCCCCGGCGTTCGGTCGGCCAGGGCCCGGCTCGTCGGCCAGCCAGGCGTAGACGCCGTCGTCCAGTTCGAGCAGTCCGCTCACGGTTGGGGCAGGTCGATGAGCAGGTGCTGGCTCACGTCCCCGACGAGGCGCAGGTGCATCACCCGGCGATCGAACCGCCATCCCCCGGCGGTGCGGGCGAAGGTGTCGTCGTAGGTCCCCGCCACGATCGGCTGCAGGCTCAGACCGTCGGTGGCCTGGAAGACCGTGAAGTACGACCGAGCCGTGGCCGTGCTCAGGTCGATGACGACGGCGAGATTGCTGGTCACATGGTGGCTGCGCGGTGTGCCGTCCCCGTAGCGTCGGGTGGTCGCCGTGTAGAGGGCTTCGACGGCCTCGGCCCCGGTTGCCAGCGGCGTGCCGTCGGGGGCACAGACCGAGCCTTCGGCGAACAGGGCCCCGACGCCGGCGAAGTCGCCGTCATCGATGCGGCGGGCGTACTCGAACACCAGCGCCTCGATCTCGACCCGGTCGTTGACGGCGGTCACCCCGCCGAACCTACCCGGCGGTTCAGTTGCAGAGGCCGAGGTCGCCGGGGTGGCTGTAGCCGGGGAAGACCTGGCCCAGCGTGCTGTTGCCGAGGCGCTTGGTCACGACTTCGGCCAACGGGCGACGGAAGTCGTTCTGGACCTCCAGGTCGCCGTCGGGACCGTCGTCGAGAGGGCCGGACGGGTAGTTGCCGTACAGCCCGCCGTTCACCGAGCCCCCCATCACGAACATGACGCTCCCTCGGCCATGATCGGTGCCCCCACTGCCGTTCACCCCGATGGTGCGGCCGAACTCGCTCATGGTGACCACCGTGACCTCGTTGCCGAGCGCGCCGAGGTCTTCGTGGAATGCGGTCAAGGCATCGGAGAGCCCGCCCGCAAACGCCGCCGTCAACCCGCCGGCCGGCGAGCCCATGGCGTCGTGGTGGTCCCAGCCGTCGAGGTCGACGCAGGCGATGCGCAGGCCGATGTCGGAACGGAGCACGCACGCGACCTCGCGCAGGCCCTGGCCCAACCACTGGCCGGGGCCATCGGTGGGGTAGATGCCGGCGTGGGTGTCGTACTGCAGCG
This sequence comes from Acidimicrobiales bacterium, assembly GCA_036525535.1. Taxonomy (GTDB): domain Bacteria; phylum Actinomycetota; class Acidimicrobiia; order Acidimicrobiales; family DATDAH01; genus DATDAH01. Next base: position 39,895 of record DATDAH010000363.1, on the reverse strand, counting down.
GGTTCTCGGCCTCGACCAGCGCCACCGCGGCGAGGGTGTCGGCCCCTTGCTGCATGAGCGGGTCGATCGTGCCTGTGGTGTAGACGTGGCTGAGGGCGTCGTTGCCGAGGCCGGCGTCCCAGAACCCCCCGACGTTGAACGACTCGATCGAGTTGATGGCCATGGCACCCTTGTTGCCACGGAGGCTCATGGGCACCGAACTGTCGTAGCCGATGGCGGGGACCGCGCCCCCGATCCCGGCGCTGGTCATGTACCGGGCCAGCCAGCCGGTGGTCACCGACAGGGAGGCCGAGCCTCGCTCCCAGTAGTCGGTGGCCTCGAAATGGCTCCGGCTCGTGCTTTCCGTGCTGGGCATGCCCACGGCGTGGACGATCGCCAGGTCCCCGGCGTCCCAGACCCCCTTGAGTCCGCTCATCGCCGGGTGGAGCCCGAAGCTGTGGCCGGACCGGGTGACCTGCAGGTCGAGGGCGGCGGCCGGATTCGAGGCGTTGGGCGCGGCGACGGCCACGGACCCGGCCGTCCCCGCCCCCCGTAGCGCCTGATAGCCCGTGGTGTCGCTGAAGGGGGGTACGAGGCTGAGCCCGTCGGCGCCACCCCGGAGGAAGACGACGACGAGGGCGTCACCCGTGGCCGGTTCGCCAGGGGTGGCGAATGCGTAGCGGGGCCACAGTGACGGCAGCGCCAGCGCGCCTGCCGCGGAAGCACCGGCGCCGACCAGGAAGCGGCGGCGGGACAGGGCGACGGGTTGGGCGGTCATGGCCTATCTCCTCTGGAACCGGGGCAGGGTGAGCATCAGGGTCATCAGGTCATGGCCCTTCCATCCGACGAGCCAGTCGGGGACATGGTCGTTGGCGCCTGCGGGGACATCGGTGAAGAGGGCCAAACAGGCCGCTCGCTCGGCCGTGGTCAGGAGCGGTGGTGTGACGTCGTGGATGCGATACAGCGTCCGGGTCACCTGCCCCCGGGAGATGGGTCCGCTCGGCCGGAAGGTGTCGTCCGGGAAGCCCGCCATGTAGCCGCACGCGACCGCCCATCGCACCGCGCCCTCGAGCCCGGTGGGCACGTCGCCCAGTTCGTGGGCGGGGAAGCCGGTCGGGCTGCCGGCCATGCGCCAGCAGGCGGTCGCGACCTGGGACCGGGACATGTTCAGGTTGGGTCGGAACGTCCCGTTCCCGTACGGGGCGACGATGTTGGCCGCCTTGGCCCACCGCACGGCGGGCTCCAGCCGCGCCGGGACGTCGCTCAGCCCGTGGGCGGGCCGGCCGGTGGGGCTGCCCGCGATCTTCCAGAGCATGGCGGTGGCCTGGCCGCGGGTGATGTTGGCGTTGGGCCGGTAGGTCCGGTCCGGCCACCCGGCGCCGTACCGCTTGGCCGTGATCCACCGGACCGCGTCCTCGGCCCAGGCCGGTACGTCGCGGTAGCCGTGGTCGGGGTAGCCGGTGACCACGCCGAGCAGGCGGCGGGCCACGCCTTCGATCCACGTGCCGACCGTCGGGCCGGTCGGCTCCAGGATGGCGTGGGCGTCGAAGGACCATCCGTCCAGCCAGGTGGCGGTGAGCGCGCCCGCCGTCTCCCAGCGTCGGAGCAGCCCGTCGGCGGAGATCCAGTCGGGGGCGGTGTCGGGGTAGCCGTCGGGCAGACGGTGGCCCCACAGGCGCTGCCCGAGGCGCTCGAGGAAGCCCCAGCCGTAGCCGTGAAGGTGATTGGCTAGGTCGCCGAGGGGATCGGGCTCGGCGGTGCCGCCCATCGCCCGTGCGTAGGCAACGAAGACCTCGAACCCCCGCCGGACCTTGTTGCGGGGCCCTGACGCGAACGCCGCCGAGTGGAAGATGTGGCGCAGGACGGGGGCGATGGCGGTGTCGTTCTGCGTGTAGACCGCGGCCGCGCTGGCAACGAGCGCCGGCGGTGGGGTGTCGGCGACGAAGCGGCGACACAGCTTGTAGGCGATGTAGCGGGCCGTGGCCGGGTGGCGGGCGATGATGTTGAGCAGCCTGACCCCGTCGGCCAGGCCTGCCGACCCGGTGTGGCCTGAGGTGACGAACGTCCCCCCGAGGATGTTGACCGGCCCCGCGTGGTGCATGTCGGTCTTGAACTGGAACCGGTGCTGGCCGTCGTCGGTGTTCACCGACCAGCCCGACAGCGTCAAGGCCACCCCGCGCATGTCGGCCTCGGTGTACGGCTGGACGCCGTCGATGATCCCCATCGTGTGCAACTCGAGCAGCTCGCGGCCGTAGTTCTCGTTCACTCCCTCGTCGCTGTTGGCGTCGCTTATCGCGTTGTCGAGGTAGAGGAGCATCGCCGGGCTGTGGGCGCTGGCCTGGAGGAGGTCGACGAACCGTCCGAGGGCGTGGGCCCGAGCGACCTCTCGGTTGTCGACGGTGATCATGTGGTCGGCGAGGGTGTCGTCCAGGTTCACGTTGAAGTGGTTGGTCCAGAACTCGACCATCACCTCGTAGAGCTGGCGGCGGCTGTAGCGGGCTCGCAGGAAGGTGGCGTGGGCCCGCTCGCGGACGATCCGGTCCCACCCGTCGTCGGTGCTGTCCCTGAGGACGGCGTTCTGCCAGTTCGAGTTGGCCAGGGTCTGGTAGCCGGCGAGGAGTGGTGTCATCGCCGGGTCGGGGATCGTCGCGGGGGCGAGTTGGGCGTCGAGCCAGCGCACCCAGCCCGCGTCGAGCACGGCGCGCTCGGTCGCCGGCGTCCATCCGAAGGTGGTGCGGGAGATGAGGTGGCTCTCGAAGTTGCGGATCGCGCCCACGGCGACCAACGTCGACCGACCGACCACGGCGCTTTAGGCCATTCGGCTCCGTGCGGTCCGGAGCCTCGGGCGACTAGGTGCATTTTCCCCCTATTCGGACCGGCGTCCGGGCGTGTCAGACTCCGGGGACGATGCCCTCTGCGGCCACGACCGAGGCCGTTCCCGCCACTGAACTGGCCGTGGCGGCATTGGCTCTGGCGCGCCGATTCGCGGCCGGGGCGACCCTCTGGTGTGTTGCTCCGCAGTGGCCGGATCACGCCCGTCACGTCGCCGTCGAGTTCGTCCATCCCGTGGTGGTGGGCACCCGCGCCCTTCCCGCAGTGGCGGTGGACCGACCTGAGGCACTGGCCGCCCTCCGGGCGTCCGTCCGGGCCGGTGATGCGCTGATCGCCATCGCCTCCGCCGCCGACCCGGTCGTGTCGGATCTGGCGCGCCGGGCGCCGGCGTGGGGCGTCGAGACCTTCTGGGTGGGCGGCGGGCCTCGACCCGGAGCCGGCGCCGCCGACCACGTTCTGTGGAGCGCCGAGGACGACCCGCTCCTTGCGCACTCGAGCCGGTTCGTCGTGGCCTATCACGTGCTCTGGGAGATGACCCATGTCTGCTTCGAGCACCCGGGCCTGCTGACGAGCCCGGCTCCCGCCTGCCGGGAGGATGGGTGCATCACCTGCTCGGACGAGGGTCGACTGGCTGAGGTCTTGACGGTGGACGATCACGACATGGCCTTGGTCCGCACAGCCGACGGCGAGGAAGGGGTGGACGTGAGCCTGGTCACCCCGGTGGCGAGCGGGGATCTGGTCCTGGTGCACGCCGGGACGGCGCTGACCCGGGTCGAGTCCGAGGGCGCGGACTCGTGAGCCCCGAGGCGACCGACTTCCTGTATCCCTTCATCGAGGGCGACGAGCAGGACACCAGGTCGCTCCTCGCCGACCTCGAGGCGTCCGCCCGGGTGAAGAGCGAGGAGAGCCTCCGCCTCGCCGAAGTCACCCTCGAGGAGTACGGCGATCTCCTGGACACGGTCGCCGAGGCCCTGGCGGCGCGTTCCCGCCGGGGGGGTGTCCTCTTCACCTTCGGCAACGGCGGGAGCGCCACGGATGCCCAGCGCATCGCAGGCCTTTTCGCGGGGCCCCCCGTCGGTCTCGCGGTCGCCGCCCGCTGTCTGGTCGACGATCCGGCTGTCCTCACCGCCCTCAGCAACGATGTCGGCTTCGACCTCGTCTTCTCCCGGCAACTCATCGCCCACGGGGGCTCGGGGGACACGGCCCTGGGCCTCTCGACCAGCGGCGACTCGGCCAACCTCCTCCACGCGTTCGAGGAGGCTCGACGGCGCGGGCTGCTCACCATCGCCGTGGTCGGCGGCGGCGGTGGTCGGTGCGCGACCAGCCCTGACGTCGACCACTGCCTGGTGGTGCGATCGGGGAGCGTGCACCGCATCCAGGAGGTGCAAGCCGAGGTGGTGCTCGCTCTCTGGACGCGGGTGCAGCGGTGCCTCGGGGTGTCGCCGTGAGCAAGCCCGTCGCCGACGACCGTGAGACCGCGGTGCTCGAGCGCATCGAGGCGTTCCGCCGCCGCCGACCACGGTTCAAGGACGAGGTGGTCACCTTGGCCCACGGTGCCGGTGGCAAGGCCTCGGCCGCACTCGTGGATGCCGTGTTCCTCGAGGCGTTCAACGACGAGGTGCCGACCGTCCTGCCCGACGGCGCCGTGCTCGCGCTGCCCTCGGGTGAGCGCCTCGCCTTCAGCACGGACTCCTTCGTCGTGAGCCCGACGCGGTTCCCGGGTGGCTCCATCGGGGATCTCGCGGTCAACGGCACGGTCAACGACGTGGCCATGATGGGTGGTCGCCCACAGTGGGTGTCCGCCGCCTTCGTACTGGAGGAGGGCCTGGCCATGGATGTCCTTCGGGACGTCGTGGAGGACATGGCGCAGGCGGCCCGGCGGGCCGGGGTCCGGGTCGTGACCGGCGACACCAAGGTGGTCAACGGTGGCGCCGCCGACGGCTTGTACATCACGACCGCCGGCGTCGGGATCATCCCGGTCGGGCGCGAGCTCGGGCCGGGGCGGGTTCGCCCCGGCGACCGCGTGATCGTGTCGGGGACCCTCGCCGACCACGGCATGGCCGTGATGCTGGCCCGCGGTGATCTCGCCCTCGAAGCCGACATCCGCTCCGACACCGCCCCCTTGACGGCGTTGGTCGACCTGGTGTTCGCCGCCGCGCCGGGCGTGCGCTGGCTTCGGGACCCGACCCGCGGCGGGCTCGGAACCGTCGCCAACGAACTGGCCCGGGACTGCGGATTGGCCGTGGTGCTCGACGAGGCGTTGTTGCCCGTGGACCCGGCCGTCAGCGGGGCGTGCGACCTGCTGGGGATCGATCCGCTCTACGTGGCCAACGAGGGGAAGCTGGTGGCCGTCGTCGGCCCCGACGAGGTCGACGCCGCGGTGCGCGCCCTCCGCGGTCACGCGCTGGGCGAGCGGGCCGCGGTGATCGGCGAGGTGGTGGCCGAGCCGGAGGGCCTGGTCGTCCTGCAGACCTCGTTCGGCGGGACCCGCATCGTGGACATGCTCGTGGGCGATCCGCTCCCGCGCATCTGCTGAGCGCCGTGTCGGTCGGGCGGCGCATCCGGGTCACGGGCACGGTCCAGGGCGTCGGGTTCCGACCGTTCGTGTACCGCGAAGCCGTTCGTCTCGGATTGGTCGGAACCGTGCGCAACGACCACGCCGGCGTGCTCATCGAGGTGGACGGAGCGCCCGATCGCGTCGCCGAACTGTGCCGGTGCCTGATGGATCGCCCGCCACCGCTGGCCCGCATCGAGCGCCTCGAGGCCAGCGACCTGGTCCACGTCGCCGAGCCGGTCGGTGGGGGGTTCGCCATCGTCGCCAGTGAGGGCCTCGGCTCCCCGGAGGTTCCGGTCGGCGTCGATGTGGCGACCTGTGCCGAGTGCCTGGCCGAGGTCACGGACCCGACGGACCGGCGCTTCCGCTACCCGTTCGCCAACTGCACGAACTGCGGTCCCCGCTACACCATCGTCGTCTCGGTGCCCTACGACCGCCCCGCCACGACGATGGCCTCGTTCCCCCTGTGCCGCGCCTGTCGGCAGGAGTACGACGACCCTTCTGACCGTCGGTTCCACGCCCAGCCCAACGCCTGTCCGGTCTGTGGGCCTCGCCTCGCCTGGCGGTCGGTCTCGGACGATCCCGGAGTGACGGAGGGTGAGGCCCTGACCGCCGCGGCTGCCTGCTTGGCCGCCGGGGGGATCGTCGCCGTGAAGGGTCTGGGCGGCTATCACCTCGCGGTGGACGCGACCTCCCGCGCGGCCGTCACCACCTTGCGCCGGCGGAAGCACCGGGATGAGAAGCCGTTCGCGGTGATGGTCCCCGATGTCGCGACGGCCCGGGACCTGGTTGTGCTCGACGACGGGGCCGAGGCCGTGCTCACGTCGTCGCGGCGCCCGATCGTACTGGCCCCCCGCCGACCCGGCGTCCTGCAGGTTGCCGACGCGGTCGCACCGGGCCTGCCGGAGTTGGGCCTCCTCCTGGCCTACACCCCCTTGCACCACCTTCTCCTGCAAGCCGTCGGTCGGCCTTTGGTCATGACCAGCGGGAACGTGAGCGACGAACCGATTGCGCAGGCCGACGACGATGCCGTCGCCCGTCTCGCGCCTCTGGTGGACGGCTGGCTCAGCCACAATCGCCCGATCCACATCCGCTGCGACGACTCGGTCGTCCGGGCCGTGGCTGGGCGGACGCAGGTGCTGCGTCGGTCACGGGGCTACGCGCCGGAGCCCATGGCCCTCGGTCATGTCGCCTGCCGCCAGGTGCTGGCGGTGGGAGCTGAGCTCAAGAGCACGGTCTCCGTCGTCAAGGGTCAGCAACTGGTGACCAGCCATCACATCGGCGACCTCGAGCACCCGACGGCCTACGCCTCGTTCCTGCAGGCTGTCGAGCACCTCTGCGGACTCGTCGGCGTGGGCCCCGACGTGGTCGTGCACGACCTCCATCCCGAGTACCTCAGCACGAAGTGGGCCCTGGACACGGACCTGCCGACCCTCGGGGTGCAGCACCACCACGCCCACGTCGCGTCGTGCCTGGCGGAGCACCGTCACCCCGGTCCGGTGCTCGGCGTGGCCTTCGACGGCCTCGGCTACGGCTGTGATCGCACGCTCTGGGGCGGGGAGTTCCTCGCGGCCGACCTCGACGGGTGCACCCGGCTCGGCCATCTCCGCCCCGTCGCCCTGCCTGGTGGTGTCGCCGCGGTGCGGGAACCGTGGCGCATGGCGGTGGCGTGGGTGTACGCCACCGTGGGCGCGGACCGGGCGGAGCGGGAAGCGGCGCGGCTGGACGAGCGGGGCCGGGCGCTCATCGGGCTCCTCGAGGCGGGCTCGGCGCCGAGGACGACCAGTGTGGGTCGGTTGTTCGACGCCGTCGCCGCCCTGCTCGGTCTGCGGAGCCGCCTCACCTATGAGGGTCAGGCGGCCATCGAGCTGGAGGCCCTGGCCCGGACCGTGCCGCGGGGTCAGGCGCCGGCCCTGCCCGTCGGCCTCGGCGTGGAGGGCACGACCCCCGTGCTCGACCCCGGTCCCCTCATCGCCGCGGTGCTGGCGGGCCGTGACGACGGCGTCCCCCTCGCGGTGCTGGCGGCTGGTTTCCACGAGGGACTCGGGCAGGCCGCGGCCCGGCTGGCCGCCGACCTGGCCGGGGCCCAGGACCTGGACACGGTCGTCCTCACGGGTGGCGTGTTCCAGAACGCGAGACTCACCGACGTGGTCGAGTCGGCGTTGGTCACCGTCGGCCTCCGTGTGCTCCTGCACCATGAGGTCCCCCCCAATGACGCCGGCATCAGCGTCGGTCAGGCGGCAATCGCCGCCCACTCGACCCGGGTCGACGGTCGATGAGCGACCCCCGCCCCTCCGGCTGGGCGGTAGCCCTGCAGCCGTCGGACCGCGTCGCCTTCAAGCGTTGTCGGCGGGCCTGGGACTTCGGGTCCCCGGCCCGCCGCAACCTCGCCCCCCGTACGCCCGCGCCGCGTGACGGGCTGGGGCCGGCGCTCCACGAGGCGCTCGCCGTCTACTACTTCCCCGGCATGTGGGAGTGGCCTCGTGAGATCGTCGAGCCACTGGCTCGGGAGGCCTTCCTCGGCGCCATCGGCGAGCAGGCGGCGGTCGATGACATCGAGCGGGGCCTGGACCTGCTCGACCGGTACTTCGTGTGGGCGCCGGAGGTCGACCGGTTCACCCCGGTGCGCGTCGCCGCGGCGTTCGACGTCGACGTGCCTGATCCCGTCCAGGCCGACGTCTCCCTGAGAAGCGTCGACGGTCGCCCGATCCGGTTCCGGGGGCGCGTCGAGCTGCTCGTCGTGGACACCGCCGATGCCTACTGGATAGTGACCCACCACCTGCGGGAAACGGCGTTCACCGAGCGGGACCTGCTCGTCCTCGACGAAGCCGCGCTGACCGCCTGCTGGGCCTGGGAACGGTGCTTCGTCGGCATGAACATCGCCGGCACGGTCGCCAACGAGCTCTGCCCGGCGGTGGCGCCCGGAGGGCCTCGGCGCAACCACCGCCCGGACCGCCACACGACCACCCATCGGCGGATGTACGCGCAGGCCGTCAGTCGCCCGAGTGGGGATGTCGAGGTGATCGCTGAGGGACCCTTCCGACGGACACGGATCCCTCGCCCGCGGGCGGCCGTGGCCGAGATGGGGCGCCAGCTGGCTCGCGAGGTCCGGGAGATGACGGACCCGGCAACGGACCCGTACCCCCACCCCTCCGAGGACAACTGTGCGACCTGCCCCTTCCGCCGACCTTGCCTAGTCCTCTCTGGTGGTGCCGACCCGAGCCGGCTCCTCGCCACGGACTTCCACGCCCGGCCACCGGAGCGGGAGGAAGGTCGGTTGGGGGGCGGGACCTGGTCGATGAACCGCGGTGCCGCCCCGCCCCGCTTCCGGGGCGACGCCGATCCATGAACAGGACGCCCCCGGTAGCTTGCCGAGAGGGAAGTCGCCGACCGAGAGGAGCTCGTGACCGTGATCGGACGCCTGGTGAAGGCCTTGGTGGTGGCGGGAGTCGCCGCCATGATCGTGCAGTCCATTCCCGACATCGCCCGGTACTTGCGCATCCGCGAGATGTGATCGGATCGGCGGCGGCTCGCCGCCGGTCCTCCGGGTGTCGCTCCGTTGACACCGACCGGGCGGGCGACTACCAACGGGGCGGGGGTCGTGCCATGGACCAGTCGGACGTCGCCGTCGCGGGCGCCACGCCGCGGGTCAGCCGGTTCAAGCTGGCGCCGCCCCGCCACTTCCTTCTCCCGGCGATCCTCCTGCTCCTGTCCGAGGAGCCGGGCTACGGCTACGGCCTGGTCAAGGAGCTTCGGGAGTTCCGCTTCGGTTCGGTCGACCGGCCCAGCGTCTACCGCGCCCTGGCCCAGCTCGAAGGGGACGGCCTGGTCGAGTCCTGGCCGGGGGCGGCGACCGCGGGCCAGACCCGTCGGGTGTACGGCCTGACGCCGGAGGGCGAGCGTGCGCTGCGGGAGTGGATGGGCGTGATCAAGGAGGAGCGGGTCTGCCTCGATGCGGTGCTCCGTCGCTACCAGGCCACGGGCACCGTTGACGCCGCCCTGGCCGAGGTCGAGGGTCGGTGGGCCTCGGTGATCGGCCGCGGATGGTCACCGGTCTCGGCCACGACCCGGCTGCACCAGCGCATGGTCGGGGGTGAGGCCGCCGTCCGGGCCGCGACCACCCATCCCGACGCGACCAGCCACCACGACGACCGCCCCGGCGCCGTTCGCCGCTTCGACGTGGTGGCCGACCGATCGGTCCTGCTCATCGAGGCCCGCTCGACCGTCGGGCCCATCAGCTTCGGCGCGATCGGCCTGTCCGGCCACGTCGAGGCCGTCGTGACGAACGGCCGCATCGGCACCGAACCGGCGCCGGCCGCCCACCTCGAGGTGCCGGTCGACCGACTCCGCTCCGGGAACAGCCTCTATGACGCTGAGCTCCTCCGCCGGATCGACGGCGTCCGGTATCCGACGGTGGCCATCGAGTTGACCGACCTGCTCGCCGTGGGGGATGAGGACCGGTACCGCCTGTCGGGAACGGTGACGTTCCACGGGGTGACCCGGGAGGCCGCCGGCACCGCGTCGATAGCCGTCACCGAGGAGGGGGGACTCGTGGTCACCGGGGAGCAGGGGTTCGACATCCGCGACTTCGACCTGACCTCGCCCACCGTGTTGATGCTGCGGATCTATCCGGACGTCCGGGTGCGGTTACAGCTGGAAGCCGAGGTCGCAGACTGATCGCCGCGAGCCGCGAGGCTCCTCTGGAGGAGGTCATCGATGGGATGGTTGGCGGCGTTCGCGGTGGGCTACGTCGTGGGCGCCCGCGGTGGCAGCGAAGGGTTCGACGACGTGGTGCGCGCCGCCAGGGCGATTCGTGACTCCGACGAGATGCAGGGCTTCGTGGCGGCGGTTCGGGCCCACATGGGCTACACCCTGCGCGAGCTGGCCACGCGGCTGGACGAGGGCGCCGACGGCGATGCGGACGACGAGCCCGAGGGCGACCTCCTCGCCCAGGTGCGCAACCTGACCCAGCGGGACTGAGCGGCTCAGCCGCTGGCGGGGACGTGCTCGGCGCTGACGTCGCGACCGACACCCCGTAGGCCGACGACCGTGCCGGCTGACCCCATGGTCGGCTCAGCCCGCGTGTGGACCCACCGCTCGCCGCCCCCGGGCAGCAGGGCACGGTACTCCACGTCCAGGGGGTGTCCGCTCCGGACGGCGGCATCGATGGCGGCGGCCAGGCGGGGCCGGTCGTCGTCGTGCACACAGGCCAGGTGGGCCTCGATGGTGCCGCCGAACTCGACGGGTTCGCGTCCGTGGATGCGGTGGTGCTCGTCGCTCCACTGCACGGCGCCGGTGCGCCGGTCCCAGAGCCAGCTGCCGGTGCGGGAGAGGCGCTCGGCCTCGTTCAGGCGGGCCTCCACCTCCGCCAGGCGGGCCTGGGCGAGGCGCTGCTCGGTCACGTCCCGGACCACGATCACGGCGGCCGGAAGGGCCTCACGTTGCACGAAGACCGGACAGGCGGTCAGTGACACCGGCACGGGCATGTCGTCCCGCCGCCCGATCTCGGCTTCGAAGCGGTCCACTCGGTCGCCGGCGATCACCGCGTCGAGGACGTCGCTCATGCGGTCCCGTAGGTGCTCCGGGAAGAGCATGGCCGAGGGCCGGCCGATGACGTCCTCGGTCGGGTAGCCGAAGATCCGTTCGGCACTGCGGTTCCAGGACAGGATCCGGCTCGAGGCGTCGAGGGCGACGATGGCGTCGTCCGAGGCGTCGGCGACGGCGTGCAGGACCTGCTCGGCGTCGACCGACACGTCGACATCGAACTGCTGGCGGCCGTTGTCGGGTGTCGTGACCTCGACGGTAATCCGTGGACCGATGCCGGCGGTGGGGTGACTAGGTGCAGAAGCCCCCGATGGACACCGCGACCCACTCGTCCCAAGATGGCCGCGTGCCCCGGTTCGAGATCGACGCCGACCGGTCGCAGGTGTGGCTCACGGCCCGCTCGAGCGTCCACCGCATCAAGGCGACGACATCGGCGGTCAGTGGTTGGCTGGACAGCGAGGTGGACACCGATCGCCTCGACCTCTCGCGGCCCGCCCGGGCCCGTCTGGTGGTCGATCTCGAGCACTTGGCCACGGGAAACCCGCTCTACGACCGGGAGCTGCGCCACCGGGTGGACACGGACCGGTACCCGTCGATCGTGGGCGACCTCGCGACCCTCGAGCCGGTCGGGGACGACGGTCACTACCGCGTGACCGGCGACCTCTCCTTCCACGGGGTCACCCGCTCCGTGACCGACGATCTCGAGGTCCGTCTGATTGACCCGTGCACGGTCGCGCTCGGGGGATCCTCCTCCTTCGACGTGCGCGACTTCGGCCTGGAACCCCCGAAGATGCTGGGCCTGCGGGTCCATCCGGACGTGGAGGTACGGGTGCGCATCGTCGCCGAATCCCCCGCGTAGGTGGCAAACACACCCATTTACAGCCCAAGGGTCCCGGCTTAGAACGGTGCTTGGCGCAGCGCGTGCCAACACCTCACGACCCGGGGGGAAGCCGTGTCCGACACCACCCAGGCTCCGCCTGACGAAGACGTCATCCACATCCTCTGGATCAACGCCGGGCTCAGCTGCGACGGCGACTCGGTCGCCCTGACCGGTGCCACGCAGCCGAGCATCGAGGAGATCGCCCTCGGCGCCCTGCCGGGGCTCCCGAAGATCGCCGTCCACTGGCCGTTGATCGACTTCGAATGCGGTCCGGTCGGTGGCGCCGACGACTTCCTGGAGTGGTTCTTCAAGGCCGACCGGGGCGAGCTGGACCCCTTCGTCCTGGTCGTCGAAGGCTCGATACCGAACGAGGCCATCAAGGACGAGGGCTACTGGTGTGGCTTCGGCAACGACCCGAACACCGACCAGCCCATCACCACCAGCGAATGGTTGGACCGCCTGACGCCCAAGGCCCTGGCCGTGCTGGCGGTGGGCACCTGCGCCACCTACGGCGGCATCCACGCCATGCAGGGCAACCCGACCGGGGCCATGGGCGTGCCCGACTACCTGGGCTGGGACTGGAAGTCCAAGGCCGGGCTCCCGATCGTCTGCGTCCCGGGGTGCCCGGTGCAGGGCGACAACCTCTCCGAGACCATCTTGTACCTGCTGTACCAGGCCACGGGACAGGCGCCGATGATCCCGTTGGATGCCGAGCTGCGGCCGCAGTGGCTCTTCGGCGCCACGGTGCACGAGGGCTGTGACCGGGCCGGGTACTACGAGCAGGGCGATTTCGCCGAGGAGTACGGGTCACCCAAGTGCATCGTGAAGCTCGGTTGCTGGGGACCCGTGGTCAACTGCAACGTCCCCAAGCGGGGCTGGATCAACGGGGTCGGGGGTTGCCCCAACGTCGGCGGCATCTGCATCGGCTGCACGATGCCCGGCTTCCCGGACAAGTTCATGCCGTTCATGGACGAGCCCCCGGGGTCCCGGGTGTCGACCATGTCCAGTGGCCTCTACGGCGGGCTGATCCGTCCCCTGCGGCGGATGACGAACAAGACCGTGAACAAGGAGCCCAAGTGGCGCAAGCGGGGCTCGAAGCTGACGACCGGGCACGCGCCCGGGTGGAAGTAGGGGGACGACCATGACCATCACCACGCCTGCAGCGACGGGCTCGTCGAACCGTCCGACCGGTGTCGTCGACATGGCCTGGGACCCCATCACCCGGATCGTGGGCAGCCTCGGGATCTACACCAAGATCGACTTCGGGAAGGGCGAGGTCGTCGACTGCCACAGCACGTCGTCGATCTTCCGGGGCTACAGCATCTTCATGAAGGGCAAGGACCCGCGGGACGCCCACTTCATCACCAGCCGCATCTGCGGGATCTGCGGCGACAACCACGCCACCTGCTCGTGCTACACCCAGAACATGGCCTACGGCGTGCGCCCGCCGGCGCTCGGCGAGTGGATAGTCAACCTCGGCGAGGCCGCCGAGTACATGTTCGACCACAACATCTTCCAGGAGAACCTGGTCGGGGTCGACTTCTGCGAGAAGATGGTCGGGGAGACCAACCCGGGTGTCCTCGAGCAGGCGAACCGCACCGAGGCCCCCCACGCCGCCGAGCACGGGTACAAGACGGTCGGGGACATCATGCGGGCCCTCAACCCGTTCTCGGGTGACTTCTACCGGGAGGCCCTGCAGGTCAGCCGGTACACGCGGGAGATGTTCTGCCTGATGGAGGGTCGCCACGTCCACCCGTCGACCTTGTACCCGGGCGGCGTGGGCACCACGGCCACCATCCAGCTCTTCACCGACTACATCACGCGGCTCATGCGGTACGTGGAGTTCATGAAGCGGGTCGTGCCGATGCACGACGACCTCTTCGACTTCATCTACGAGGCCATGCCCGGCTATGAGCACGTCGGCGAGCGTCGCACCCTGCTCAACTGCTGGGGCAGCTTCCAGGACCCCGACGTCTGCAACTTCGACTACAAGGACATGGCCGAGTGGGGCCGGGCCATGTACGTGACGCCCGGTGTCGTCGTCGACGGCAAGCTGGTCACCAACAGCCTCGTCGACATCAACCTCGGCATCCGGATCCTTCTCGGTCACTCGTTCTACGACGACTGGGAGGATCAGCCGATGTTCGTGGACACGGACCCGCTCGGCAACGCCGTCGACCGCCGCCACCCCTGGAACCAGTCGACCCTGCCCCAGCCCCAGAAGCGGGACTTCGACGACAAGTACTCCTGGGTCATGTCCCCCCGCTGGTTCGACGGCCAGGACCATCTCGCCCTCGACACGGGCGGCGGTCCCCTTGCCCGCCTCTGGTCGACCGCGCTCTCCGGGCTCGTCGACATCGGGTACGTCAAGGCCACGGGGACCAGCGTCCAGATCAACCTGCCCAAGACGGCCCTCAAGCCCGAGGTCAGCTTCGAGTGGAAGGTCCCACAGTGGAGCAACACCATCGAGCGGGACCGGGCCCGGACCTACTTCCAGGCCTACGCCGCGGCCTGTGCGCTGCACTTCGCCGAAAAGGCGCTGGCCGAGGTCCGCGCCGGCCACACCAAGACGTGGGAGTCCTTCAAGGTGCCCGACAACGCCATCGGTTGCGGGTTCACCGAAGCCGTCCGGGGCGTGCTCTCGCACCACATGGTCATCCGGGACGGGAAGATCGCCAACTACCACCCGTATCCCCCGACGCCGTGGAACGCCAATCCCCGGGACGTCTACGGGACGCCGGGTCCTTACGAGGACGCGGTCATGGGAACAACGATCTTCGAGGAGAACGACCTCGATGACTTCAAGGGCATCGACATCATGCGCACGGTGCGGAGCTTCGACCCCTGCCTGCCCTGCGGGGTCCACATGTACCTCGGCGACGGCAAGACCCTGGAGCGGACCCACTCGCCGACCGGCGTCCATGACGGTGTCGACGCGTGACCGACGCCGCGGACGGCGCGGAGGGCGCAGCTGACCTGCGGGCCGCAGGGGACCGCATCGAGCACCTGCTCGACCGCCTGCAGGCGGATCTCGAGCCCGGCGCGTGGCTGGCGGTCGAGGAGGTCGTGCGCCGGGTGACCGATCTGTACGGCGCCGGCCTCGAGCGAACGCTCGATCTGGCCGACGAGGTCCTCGGTGACGAGCCCGCCGGCGAACAGCTCTTCGAGCGGCTGTTCACCGACGACCTCGTCGCCAGCCTCCTGATCGTGCACGGGCTCCACCCCGACGAGCTCGCCCGGCGGGTGGAGGAGGCCCTGGACCGCGTCCGGCCCTACCTCGCCTCGCACGGCGGGGGCGTCGAGCTCCTGGGCCTCGACGAGGAAGGTGGGATCCTGCGCCTCCGTCTCCTGGGCAGCTGCGACGGTTGCCCGTCCTCGTCGGCCACGCTCCGCGATGCCGTGGAGAACGCGATCCACGAGGCCGCGCCGGAGATCGTGACCATCGACACGCAGGGGGGCGTCGAGCCCGACCTCCCCGGACCGGTGGCGGTGCCCTTGGGGCGCAAGCCCGAGCGGCAACCGGCCTGAGCCGATGAGCGCCAACGGGCACGAACCACCCGTGACGCCCGGCCCGGGCGCGCTCATGATCCTCGATCGGATCCGGCAGGCCTCGTCCCAGCTCCCGGAGGAGGAGCGATGCGAGATGTGTGCGGTGGTGATCCCCCCCGAGCACCAACACGTGGTCAACCTCGAGAGCCGGGGTCTCCTCTGCACCTGCCGGGCCTGCTACCTGCTCTTCGTCGATCGCGGCGCGGCGGGCGGGAAGTTCCGTTCGGTCCCTGACCGCCACCTGTCCCTGTCCGGTTTCGGCATGAGCCAGGGCGAGTGGGACGCGCTCCAGATCCCGGTCAGCGTCGCCTTCTTCTTCCACAACTCGGTCATGGGCAAGGTCGTGGCCTTCTACCCCAGCCCGGCGGGGGCGACCGAGTCCCTCCTGGCCCTGGACGCGTGGGAGCACTTGGTGATCGCCAACCCGGTCCTCGTCTCCCTGGAGCCGGACGTCGAGGCGCTCCTGGTCCGTCGGGCCGACGGGGCCAGCGACTCCTTCCTCGTGCCCATCGACGCCTGCTACGAGCTGGTCGGCCTGCTGCGGACCCGGTGGCGGGGCTTCGACGGCGGCCAGGAGGCCCACGAGGCCATCGACGGGTTCTTCGCCGCCCTGGCCGCCCGCTCGACGGTGGTCCCGCCCCCGGAGGGCCAATCGTGAGCCTGGCCTTCGAGGTGGTGGACGCCCGCCCGGAGCCCTACGCGGCGGTGCCGACGATGATGTTCCGTCTTCGGGCCGAGGAGACCTCGGGCGACGCCGTGCACGCCCTCGCGCTTCGGGCCCAGCTCCGCATCGAGCCGCAGCGCCGTCACTACTCGGCCGACGAGGAGGACCGTCTCTACGAGCAGTTCGGCCCCACGCCGCAGTGGGGGGAGTCGCTCCGACCGTTCCTGTGGACCCACGTGGCGACCATGCTGCCGGGCTTCACGGGGACGACCGAGTTCGACCTGCCGGTCGAATGCACCTACGACTTCGAGGTCACGGCGGCACGGTTCTTGCATGCGCTCGGCGACGGCGAGATCCCCCTGGTCTTCCTGTTCAGCGGTACCCAGTTCTCCCACGGGGAGGCGGGCTTCAACGCCCTGCCGGTGGCCTGGAACCTGGAGGCGACCTACCGGCTCCCGGTACGGGTCTGGCGGGACATGATGGACCTCTACTACCCGAACAGCGGGTGGATGCGACTGCCGCGGGACACGATGGACCGGCTGGGCCGGTTCAAGGCCGACCGGGCCTTGGCCACCTGGGATCAGGCCGTGGAGGCGTTGCTCAAAGAGGCGGACGGGTGACGGTGACCGACACCGCCTCCACCGCCACAGCGGAGGCCGCGGCGACCTCCGTCTTCGACCGGGCGACCACGATCGCCGACGCCGTCCTCTACGAGGGGTACGTGCTCTACCCCTACCGGGCGTCGGCCGGCAAGAACCAGGTGCGGTGGCAGTTCGGGGTGCTCACGCCGAAGCCGTTCAGCGAAGGCGCCGGCTCGGACCCGTGGGCCATGCAGACCGACTGCGTCGTCGACCCCGGTGACCACCCGGTCGTCCAGCTCCGGCTGCGCTGCCTCCAGGTGCAGTCCCGCACGGTGGAGGCCCTGGTCGACGGCGACTTCCGTCCGGTGGAGGCCCTGGAGGTCGGTGGTGAGCTGCACACCTCCTGGGACGAGGCCGTCGAGCGCGAGTTCGATCTCGTCGACATCGCGCTCGACCCGGTGCACGGCGACTGGCGGCCGCACATCGACGCGGTCTTCGACCTCCCGGCGGGCCGAGAGGCCGAGCCGCTCCGGGATCCGGACGGCACCGTCATGGGGCAGGTCGTGCGGGAGCGGCTGGCGGTCCGGGCCGCCGTCGAGGTGACGCCGGAGTGGCTGGACGGGCCCACGCCCCTGGTCCGCCTCCGGGTCCGGATCGAGAACCGGATGCCTTGGAACGTGCCCGACGCGCCGCGGGACGAGGTCGTCCTGCATTCGCTCGTGGCCGTCCACACGCTGCTGGCGGTCACCGGTGGTCGATTCGTCAGCCTCCTCGACCCGCCCGAGTTCGCCCGAGCCGTCACCGAGTCCTGCGAGAACGTCGGGACCTATCCCGTCCTGGCCGGGACGGGGAGTGACCCGGACGACGGCGCCATCGTGCTGTCCTCGCCGATCATCCTCTACGACCACCCCGAGGTGGCCCCGGAGAGCCCCGGTGCCCTGTTCGACTCCACCGAGATCGACGAGATCCTCGCGCTGCGCATCCTCACCCTCACCGACGACGAGAAGCGGGAGGCGCGGGCCACCGACGCCCGCGTCTCGGAGATCTTCGATCGAGTCGACGCCATGCCGCCCGAGATGTTCGATCGTCTCCACGGCGCCGTGCGCTACCTGGAGGGTGCCCCGTCCGCCCCTCCGACGGCGGGGCTCCCGGGCGGCCTGGAGGCCGAATCCGAGCTGGCGCCCTGGTGGGACCCGGGGGCCGATGCCGCCTTCGACCCGGCGACCGACACCGTCTGGATCGGCGGGACCGCGGTCGGCCGGGGCGCCAAGGTCCGCCTCCGGCCCCGGCCCGGCGCCGACGCCCATGACATGTTCCTGGCCGGTCGGACGGCGACGGTCGAGGCGGTGCTCCACGACGTGGACGACGAGGTCCACGTGGCCGTCGTGCTCGACGACGACCCCGGCGCCGATCTCTTCGCCTGGCAGGGCCGTTTCAACTACTTCCGGCCCGACGAGCTCGAGGTCCTCCCGTGAGCGGGACCCTCGTCGCCGGGATCGGCAACATCTTCTTCGGTGACGACGCCTTCGGCGTCGAGGTCGCGGGGCACCTGGCGGGCCGGGCGATGCCCGAGGGGGTGCGGGTGGAGGACTTCGGCATCCGCAGCGTCCACCTCGCCTACGAGCTCCTCGACGGCTACGACACCCTCGTCCTGGTCGACGCCCTCGCGACCGGCGAGGCACCGGGCACGGTGTCGGTCTTCGAGCCCAGCCTCGACGACCTCCCGGCCGCGACGATGGACGCCCACACGATGGACCCGGCGACCGTCCTCGCCACCCTGGCCGGCCTCGGCGGCGAGGTCGGACGCGTGCTCATCGTCGGCTGCGAACCGGAGGGCATCGACGAGGGCATGGGCCTGTCGCCCCCGGTCGCCGCCGCCATCGACATCGCGGCCGAGACGGTCATGGAGCTCGTCGGAGCGACGCAGGTCGCGTCGCCGACCTTGGAGGGGTGATGGAAACACTGGGGATCATCTTCTTGGTGCTCATCGGGGCGGCCGTGATCGTCGTCGCGGTCCTTTTCCTGGCCTCGCTGCCAGATCTGTCGCGCTACCTGCGTGTCAAGCGGATGTGATGCCCCGACCCGTGGAGGTCGCCTGATGTGCCTGGGGATACCGGGTCAGATCGTCGAGCTCGCCGGCGGCCACGAGCACCTGGCCAAGGTCGAGGTGGCCGGCGTGCGCCGCAACATCAACATCGGCCTGCTCGAGGACGAGCCCCTCGAGGAGGGTGACTGGGTGCTGATCCACGTGGGCTTCGCCATGTCGAAGATCGACGAGGTGGAGGCGGCCCGGGCCATGGAGGGCCTGGCGCTGATGGGCCAGGCCTACGAGGACGAGGTCCAGGCCGTGGCCGAGTCGAGGATCCGATGAGGTTCGTCGACGAGTACCGGGACCCGGTCGCAGCCGGACGCCTCCTGGGTGTCATCGAGGACCTCACCGGTGACGACCACTTCAAGTTCATGGAGGTGTGCGGGGGTCACACGCACACCATCTACCGGCACGGGATCGAGCACGTCCTGCCCGACGGCGTCGAGCTGGTGCACGGCCCCGGGTGCCCGGTCTGTGTGATCCCCATGGGCCGCATCGACGATGCCATCGCCGTGGCCGAGACCCCGGGCCTGATCTTCACCAGCTTCGGCGACATGATGCGGGTGCCCGGGGGGAACGGGACGTTGCTGGAGGCCAAAGCCCGCGGGGCGGACGTCCGCATGGTGTACTCGCCTCTCGATGCGCTGCGGATCGCCGTCGAGAACCCGGAGCGGAAGGTCGTCTTCTTCGCCATCGGCTTCGAGACGACCGCGCCCTCCACGGCGCTCACCCTTCTGCGGGCCCGCGACGACGGGATCACCAACTTCTCGGTGTTCTGCAACCACGTGACGATCGTCCCGCCCATCAAGGCGATCCTCGAGTCCCCCGATCTCCGTCTCGACGGCTTTCTCGGTCCGGGCCACGTGTCCACCGTGGTCGGGAACCGGCCCTATCGCTTCGTGGCCGACACCTACGGCAAGCCTCTGGTTACAGCCGGTTTCGAGCCCCTCGACATCCTCCAGGCCGTGGCCATGCTGCTGGCCCAGATCCGCCAGGGGCGGTGCGAGATCGAGAACCAGTACACGAGGGTCGTCCGCGACGAGGGCAATCCCCGTGCCCTCGAGGTGTTGGCCGAGGTCTTCGAGCTCCGCCCGTACTTCGAGTGGCGGGGTCTGGGCTTCATCGCCCAGAGCGCGCTCAAGCTGCGGGCGGAGTTCGCGCCGTGGGACGCCGAGCTCCATCACGAGGTGCCCGGGGTGCGTGTGGCCGATCCGAAGGCCTGCCAGTGCGGCGAGGTGCTGAAGGGCGTGATCAAACCCTGGGAGTGCAAGGTCTTCGGCACCGCCTGTACCCCCGAGACGCCGATTGGCACGTGCATGGTCTCCTCCGAGGGGGCCTGTGCGGCCTATTACAACTTCGGTCGCCTCCACCGCGAAGTGGCCGTGAGCATGGGGCGACGAGGTGCATGAGCTCTCGGTCGGCCAGGCGATCGTCGACATCGCCCGCGAGCGCAGCGACGGCTGCCCGGTCGAGCGGGTCTCGGTGCGCATCGGGTACCTCCGCCAGGTCGTGCCCGACGCCCTGCAGTTCGCCTGGGAGATGCTGACCGAGGGCACCGACCTCGACGGCTGCGTGCTGGACATCGAGCACGTCCCCGCCGTCGTGGCCTGCGCCGCCTGCTCCGCCCGCACCACCCTGGACTGGCCCGTGATGGGCTGCGGCAGCTGTGGGGGCATCGACGTCGAGCTGTTGAGCGGTGAAGAGTTCCAGTTGGCGTCCATCGACATCGGCCAGGAGGTCGGCTAGTGGGACGGTTCCACCGCCACGAGGACGGCACCGTCCACGATCATCCGCACACCGAGGACCACGAGCACGACCGCCCGGTCGAAGCCCGCGACGTCGGTGACCACCGGGGCTACGTCGACACCGGTGTGTCCCGGGTCGCCGTGCTGGAGAAGATCCTGTCGGAGAACGACCGCGTCGCCGACGGCAACCGGGCGGCGTTCGCCGCCGCCGGCGTCCGCGCCGTCAACCTCATGTCCGGTCCCGGCGCGGGCAAGACCACGCTGTTGAGGCGGACCATCGTCGCCTTGGGCGAGCAGGTGCGCATCGGGGTGCTGGAGGGTGACATCGCCACCAGTCTCGATGCCGATCGCCTGGACGGGCTCGGGGCCGACATCTCGTTGGTCAACACCAGCGCCGGCTTCGGTGGCGAGTGCCACCTCGACGCCGTCATGGTGCGAGCCGGGCTGGCCCGGCTGGACTTGGACCGCCTCGACCTCCTGGTCATCGAGAACGTCGGCAACCTCGTCTGCCCGGCGGAGTTCACCGTCGGCGAGTCGGCGAAGGCAATGGTCTATGCGGTGACGGAAGGCGAGGAGAAGCCGCTCAAGTACCCGGTCATGTTCCGGGCGGCCGAGGTGGTGGTGGTCAACAAGATCGACCTGCTCCCGCACCTCGACTTCGATCTCGATCGCTTCCTCAGCTACCTGGGGGACGTGAACCCTGCAGCCGAGGTGATCCTCACCAGTGCCCGCACCGGTGAGGGCGTCGACGCCTGGTGCGCCTGGCTGCAAGGATTCGCCTGAGTGCTGGGCATCTTCACCCTCGGGTTCCGACACGGCTTCGACGTGGATCACGTCGCGGCCATCACCGACATCAGCGGCAGCCAGCTCTTCCGGCTCCGGGCGTTCGTGCTGTCCACGCTCTACGCCCTCGGGCACGCGCTCATGGTCGTGGCCCTCGGCTTGGGAATCGCCTGGGCGGGTTGGGACGTGCCCGACGCGGGTCGCGTCGTCGGCCTGACGCTGGTGGTGCTGGGCGGGTACGTGCTCTGGTGCGTGGCCACCGACCGGCGCCCCAGCTCGCGCGCCGGCCTCGTGGTCCGAGCCATGGGCTGGTTCCGGGCCCGGCTGGCACCGACCACCTTCGTCGAGCACGAACACGAGCACGGCCACGACGGCAGTCACCAGCACACCCATGCCGAGCTGGTCGAGGGTCCCGGATCCGCGGCGGAGGGCGCAGGCACCACGGTCGTGGTCGGCCATCGTCACCGGCACCGCCACGACGACATCCGGGCCCCCTACGGCGTCGCCGGGGCCATCGGCGTCGGCCTCGTGCACGGCATCGGGGCCGAGACCCCGACCCAGGTGCTGGCTCTCGCCGCGGGCACGGCGTCGTTGGTGCCCTTCCTGTTCGGCCTGTTCCTGGCCAACACCGTCGTCGCCGTCGTCGCCGCCATCGGGCTGACCGAGCGTCGCCTGCGGGGGCTCAACGCCATCGTCGGCGTCTTCAGCGTCTACGTCGGGATCCTCTACCTGCTGGCGATGACGCCCCCCTTGGTCGGTTGACCGTGGGGGTACGGTCCGCGGATGGGCGATCCGCCGGAGCTGCTGCCGTTCCCCGAGGACTGGAGCCGGGCCCTTGCGGTGGTGGCCCATCCCGACGACCTGGAGTACGGGACGGCGTCGGCGGTCGCCAAGTGGACCGATCAGGGCAAGTGGGTCGGGTACGTCTTGGCCACCAGTGGTGAAGCGGGCATCGACGGCCTGGCCCCGGCGGAGGCCGGCCCGCTGCGGGAATCGGAGGAGATCGCGTCGGCCGCCGTCGTCGGTGTGGACTCCGTCGAGTTCCTGGGCCTGGCCGACGGGACCCTGACCTACGGCCTCGACCTGCGCCGCGAGATCGCCGCGGCCATCCGCCGCCACCGGCCCGAGCTCGTGCTGTCGATCAACTTCCACTTCTCGTGGGGCGGCCCGTCGGTGAACATGGCCGACCACCGGGTGTTGGGCGAGGCCCTGCTCGACGCCACCCGGGACGCCGGCAACCGGTGGGTCTTCACCGATCTCCTGGACGAGGGGCTGGAGCCGTGGTCCGGCGTCCGGCTGGCGGCCTTCAACGGCTCGCCGGAGGCCACCCACGTCGTCGACGTGACCGGTTTCCTGGACCAAGGTGTGGCCTCACTCGAACAGCACCGGGCCTACCTCGAAGGTCTCGGCGCCGGCACGACGAGGGCGGCCGACGTGGTCACCCCCGCGGCCGTGGCCACGGGGGCCCGCATCGGTGTCGAGCACGCGGTGGCCTTCGAGGTGTTCACCCTCTGAACCCGGCCGACCACTGCTCGGTACCCTCGGGGGGTGTCCGACTACACGCCGCCGATGGACGACATCGCCTTCGTCCTGACCCACCTCTGTGACATCGAGGACCTGAGCAAGCTCGAGCCGTTCACGCACGCGGACCCGGCCACGATCCTCGGTGTGATCGAGGAGGCGGGCCGGTTCATGGCCTCCGCCATCGCCCCCTTGAACCACCCGGCCGACAAGCAGGGCCTGACCTTCGCCGACGGTGTCATCACGACGCCGGACGGGTTCAAGGAGGCGTACGCCCAGTACGTCGAGGCCGGTTGGGGCGCGGTGCCCTTCGATCCCGAGTACGGCGGCGGCGGCTTCCCCTGGGTCGTCGGCGTGGCCATGCAGGAGCTCCTGACCACGGCCTCGATGGCCTTCTCGCTGGGCCCCCTTCTCACTCAGGGCGCCATCGACATGCTCCAGCACCACAGTTCGGCCGACCAGAAGGCGGTCTACCTGCCCAAGATGGTGACCGGTGAGTGGACGGGCACGATGAACCTGACCGAGCCCCAGGCCGGCTCCGACGTCGGGGCGCTGATCACCAAGGCCCTCCCCGCGGCCGACGGCACCTACCGGATCAGCGGCCAGAAGATCTTCATCACCTTCGGTGAGCACGACATGGCCGACAACATCGTCCACCTCGTCCTGGCCCGCACCCCTGACGCCCCGCCGGGGACCAAGGGGATCTCCTGCTTCATCGTCCCCAAGTACCTGGTCGAGGAGGACGGCGCGCTGGGCGAGCGCAATGGGGTGAGCTGCGTGTCCATCGAGCACAAGATGGGCATCCACGCCAGCCCCACGTGCACCCTCGCCTACGAGGACGCCGTCGGCTTCCTCGTCGGCGACGAGAACGAAGGCATGCGCTACATGTTCACGATGATGAACAACGCCCGCCTGTCGGTGGGGCTGGAGGGCCTGGCCCTCGCCGAGCGCTCCCACCAGCAGGCCGTGGCCTTCGCCAAGGAGCGCCTCCAGGGTCGCGCCGTCGGGGCCGAGCCCGGCACCCAGTCACCGATCATCGAGCACGCCGACGTCCGCAGGATGCTCCTCACCCAGAAGGCCCTCATCGAGGCCATGCGGGGCCTCATGTACCTCAACGGGCGGTCGATCGACCTGGCCAAGCACCACCCTGACGAGGCCGTGCGGCAGGAGCACGCCGAGATCGCCGACCTCTACACGCCGCTCTCCAAGGCCTGGGGCACCGACACCGGCCTCGAGTGCACCTCGCTCGGCATCCAGGTCCACGGCGGGATGGGTTACATCGAAGAGACGGGGGCGGCCCAGCACTTCCGGGACGCCCGCATCCCGCTGATCTACGAGGGCACCAACGGGATCCAGGCCATGGACCTGGTAGGCCGCAAGCTCCCGATGCGGGGCGGTGCCGTGGTCGGCGAGCACCTCGACCGCATGGCGGCCACCGCCGAGGTCCTGACCGGCTCGGCTGACGAGGACCTCGCCGCGATCGGCGTCCGGCTGGCCGAGGGGGTGGACGCGTGCCGGGAGGCGACGGGCTGGCTCCTCGAGCACGGCTTGGCCGAGCCCAACGACGCCCTGGCCGGGTCGACGCCGTACCTGCGCCTGCTGGCCACGGTCACCGGGGGCTGGGTCCTCGGCAGGGAGGCCCTGGCCGCTCGACGTGAGGGCGCCGACGAGCCCGAGTCCTTCCGGGACGCCAAGGTGGTGACGGCCCGCTTCTTCGCCGAGAACCTGCTGCCCTCCGCCCTCGGCCTGGTCCACGCCGTGTCCAGCGGTGCCGCCCCGCTCTACGCCTACCCGCTCTTCGTCTGAGCCGTCCGGCACCGTGCTCGTCCTCCTCGCGTCGATACCGAGCCCCGGGTCCAAGGCCCTCGAGATCGGCCCAATGTCGCTGCGGGCCTACGGGCTGATGATCGCCCTGGGCGTGCTCGCGGCGGTCGAAATGGGGCGGCGCCGGTTCGTCGCCAAGGGCCTCGACCCCGACGAGGTCTCAGCCATCGCCCTCTGGGCCGTCCCCGCGGGGCTGATCGGAGCTCGCCTGTACCACGTCATCACCGACTGGAGGCGCTTCGAGGGCGACTGGTGGTCGGCCTTTGCGGTGTGGAAGGGCGGACTCGGGGTGCCGGGCGGGATCCTGCTGGGGACCCTGGTCGGGGTCTGGGTGGCCAAGCGGCGGGGCCTGCCGCTGGGCCTGGCGGCCGACGCCCTAGCGCCGGCCATCCCGCTGGCCCAGGCCATCGGAAGGCTCGGGAACTGGTTCAACCAGGAGGTCTTCGGACGGCCGACCAGCCTGCCGTGGGGCCTGGAGATCGATGCCCAGTACCGACCGGCCCGCTACGCAACCGCCACGACGTTCCACCCGACGTTCCTCTACGAGGCGCTTTGGAACCTCGCCCTGATGGCTCTCCTGATCTGGCTGGACCGCCGGGGCGTCGTCCGTAGAGGCCGCCTGTTCGCCGTCTACGTCCTCGGCTACGGCCTGGGCCGCTTCTGGGTCGAGGCCCTGCGCGCCGACGAGGCCAGCCTGATCCTGGGGATCCGGGTCAACCTCTGGGTCAGCGCGCTGCTCGTCGTCGGGGGCCTGACGTGGTTGCTCTGGCCCTCAGGCGCTGACGAGGTCGACGACGACGGGCTCGAGGGGGGCGACGGTGACGCCGTCGTCGGTGACGTCGAGCTCCAGTAGCTCGATGTGGCCCCGGCCGTCCACCGTGTCCGCCAAGCGGTGGTACGGGTGGAGGTGGGACAGCTGCTCGACGGGTCGGTCGGGCGGGTCCATCAGGAGCTCGCGCAGGTCGTAGGCGATCGAGTACACCCGGAGGCGGTCCTTCAGGTGGGGATGGGCGAAGAGCTCGGGGTAGTCCCGAGCCAACCAGCCGGGGACCGGGGCATAGTCCTCGGGCAGGGTGACCCGCTCATAGTCCTCGGCCACATGCAGGAACGGGAAGGCGCAGAAGCGCAGGAGCACGTCGAGCTCGAGGTCCGACGCCGCGGTCCGGGCCCACTCGAAGTCGAGGAGGCCGGTGATCCGCTCACCGTCCCAGAGGATGTTCTCGAAGTGGATGTCGCCGTGGATCAGGGTCGTGGCGGGCACCAGGTCGAGAGTGGCGAGGCTCTCGCGCACCATCGTCTTCGTCCGCAGGATGAGGACGGGGTCGACGTGCTCGAGGTCCTGGGCGGCGTCGAGGCCGCCCATGAGGCGATCCACCGAACCCGGCCCGGCGCTGGAGGCCAGCAGCTGCGGGGTGGCGACCTCGGGCAGGGGCTCACGGAGCTCATAGGCGTGCAGCTGCTGGAGGCGCTCCGCCAGCTGGCGGATGGCCGTGCGCCGATCGCTCAGCGCCATGGCGGGCCAGCACCGGCTGAGGACCTGTCCGGGCAACTTCTCGGTGATCATCCAGTCGGCGCCGACGATCCCGCCGTACGCCACGATCGGCGGGCAGCCCACGCCCGCGGACATGAGCATCGTGGCCAGGGTGGCCTCGCGCCAGAGGCGGGGGACCGGGTGGCGGTTGACCCGCACGATGTGCTTGTCCGCCAGCCAGACCTCGTTGGTCACGCTGGAGAGGGGGTGCAGCTCGACCGACGGGTCGAGCCCGGCCTTCGCCAGGGCATGGCGGGCCCTGGCCATGGCCATTGCGCCGCGCTCCCCTCCGGTCATGTCCCTGAAAACGGCCGTTGGAGGCCGCTTCTTTACTGCTCTGTCGCCAAATGAGTCGGCGGACATGGGCCTCCTGACCTACGGGTGACCGGCAGGGTCACCGAGGGTGGTCAGACGGGGGCGCCGGCCAGCGCGTCGAGGTAGCTGTCGCCACTCAGGACGGCCCGCAGTCGGCGATAGGCGTGGTGGTCCGGAAGGCGGTCGACGGGCACCGGCGGGGGGTAGTGCAGGAGCTCGCGAACGTCGTAGGCGATGGAGAAGACGCGCATCCGGTCGAACTGGCGATGGTGGGCGAAGAGGTCCGGATATGCGTCCGCCAGCTGCCAGGGGACGCCTTCGTACTCGTCCGGGGTGGCGTGGTGGCGGTGGGCGTCGGCCACATAGGCGTAGGGATGGGCGCAGAAGCGGAGCAGGACGTCGAGGTCGACGTCGGGGGGAGCGGGCCTGGCCCACTTCCAGTCGAGCAGCGTGTGGGCCCGCGCGCCGTCCCAGAGGATGTTCTCGAAGTGGACGTCGCCGTGGACCATGGTCGTCGCCCGGAACGGCTCCAGGGAGAGGGTCAGGTCCCGGACCAGGCCGAGCGTCTCCTCCATGAACCCCGCGTCGATGTTGGGCTGCGGGGCCAGGCGGTTGATGGCCTCGACCAGGCCGGCGGTGGGTGACTCCAGGTCCACGCTGACCAGGAGGGGCGGGTCGTCGATCTCGGGCAGCTCGGCCGGGGCCGGGAGGCTGTGGACGGTCTGCAGCAGGTGACCCAGGTGCTGGATGGCGAGGTTGCGCTGCGGCGCGGCCAGGTGGGGCCAGGCTTGGCTGAGGACCCGGCCGCGGGGGCGACGCACGATCAGCCAGTCTCCGCCGGGCTCGCCGCCGTAGGCCACGACCTCGGGGTAGCTGAGCGCGGGCGGGAGGAGGCCACCGATCGCCAGCTCCTTCTGGAGCCGTCCGTCCTGACGGCGGTTGAGCCGTATCAGGTACTCGTCGGACAGCCAGACCTCGTTGGTCACCGATCGCAGTGGCTCGAGGGTGCCCTCGGAGGGCAACCCGGCGTCGGCCAGGGCCTGACGGGCGCGGGCCTTGGCCAGGGCACTCACGAGACGACAGTGAGGACAGCGGCCGGCACAACCCTTAGGTCGGTCGGCGGGCACCGTTCGTGAGCACGAGATCGGACAGTACGGGCCACGCCTGAAGCGCCCAGTCCCCGAATTCCCGGTCGGTGAGGGCCACGCAGGAGATCTCGGCGTCGGGGTCGTCCCAGGCGAAGGTCCCGCGGCCACCGAAATGACCCACGGTGCGGGGGCTGTTCGCGGTCCCGGTCCAGTGGGGTGACTTGCCGTCGCGCACCTCGAAGCCGAGGCCCCAGTCGAGCGGATCGAACCGACCGATGCCCGGCAGGACACCGGCCCGGCCGGGGAACGCGACCGACGTGGCCCTGGCCAGTGTCTCGGGGGCCAGGATCGTGGGCCGCCGGATCTGGTCGAGCAGCGCCAACACATCGGTCGCCGGGGCCTGCCAGCCCGCCGCGGGCGACCCCGCGATGACCGTGCTCTGCAATCCCAGCGGCTGGAGGACGGCCTCGGCCGCGTACGTCGCGAAGTCGATGCCGGTCGCCACGGTGATGGCCTCGGCGAGGACCTCGTAGCCCGCGTTCGAGTAGATCCGGCGCCTGCCGGGCCTGGTGCGGGGCTCGGAGCCGTCGAAGCCGAGGCCCGAGGTGTGGGCCAGCAGGTGCTCGATGGTCGAGCCCTTCGGCCCGGCCGCGTCGGCGAGCGCGAGCGCCCCCTCCTCGACGGCGACGAGGGTCACGACCGCGGTGAACAGCTTGGTCACCGAGGCCAGGGCGTAGACGTGTTCCGGGGGGCCGACGACGAGGCGTTGGCGGTCAGGGAGGCGCAGGGCGACCGTCACGTGCTCGGCGCCCCATCCCGCGACCAGGTCGCCGATCGCCGCAGCCGGGTCGGGCAAGGTCAGGCGCCGTCCCAGAGCATCGGGTCAGCCGCCCCGCCGAGCACGGCCTCGGCCGGAGAACGCTTGTCGATGTGGCCGATGAGGCCCCGGTAGATGCCGTAGCCCACCAGTTCCCGGAGTCGGGGCGGGAAGGTGCGGACGAGCTCGGCGTCGAGGCCCAGTTGCTGGTTCTCCTGCTGGCGGATGAACCCGGCGCAGTAGTTGGCGGCGATGCCGATGCGGTCCTGGCCGGTGGCGTTGGCCCCGCCGCCGTGCCACAGGCTGCCGTGCCAGACGAGCACGCTGCCCCGGCCCATCTCCGCCGCGATCGAGTCATAGGGCGCGCCGTACTCGGGGGAGTGGTCCCGCAGGTGGGACCCCGGGATGATCCGGGTGGCCCCGTTGGCCTCGGTGAAGTCGGTCAGCGCCCACATCGTGTTGCAGACGGTCGGGGCGTGGGGCTTGTCGAGCGGGATCAGCTGGTCATCGGCGTGGATGGGCTGTGCCGTCTCGTCGGGCAGGATCCGGATCGACGAGAGCGACGACATCAGGCAGCCGGGATCCAGGACGCCGTCGACGACGGCGAGCACCGCGGGGTCGACGGCCAGCTCCTCCCAGAGCGCGCCGTGGGCCAACAGGTTGTAGACCCGGAGGGTCCGGTCGCCCTCGAAGGAGTTGCCCGCCGGCAAGGTGCCGAGCGCTCGCTCCAGCCGCTCGAGATCGGCCACCAACGCCTCGGCCCGGTGGGCGTCGAACACGCCCTCCAGGATCGTGTAGCCCCGTTCGGCGATCTCCTCCACCGGTTGCACGACGCGTTCTTACCCGCGATCCGGTCCGCCTGGGGGCCACATCCCGGGTAAGAACGGGCGATGACGCCGTTCGAGGAGGCGGTGGCGGGCGTGTTGGCCGGGCTCGGCGTGGGCGATGTGGTCACGTACGGGGAGGTGGCGGCCGAGGCGGGCTACCCGGGGGCCGCCCGCGCCGTGGGTCGGTTCCTGGCGACGCACGAGGGCCAGCCCTGGTGGCGCGTGGTCACCAGCACCGGTCGACTTGTCCCCCAGCACACCGAAGAGCACGCCCGCCGACTGCGGGCCGAGGGTGTCCGGGTCGAGGACGGACGCGTAATACTGCGTTGATGGCCATCTACGACCACCCGATCCACTCGCTCGACGGCAGCGACGCCGACCTCTCCGACTACTCGGACAAGGTGGCACTGCTGGTGAACGTGGCCTCCAAGTGCGGCCTCACGCCCCAGTACGAGGGGTTGCAGAAGCTGCAGGACACCTACGGCGAGCGGGGCTTCACCGTCCTCGGCTTCCCGTGCAACCAGTTCCTCGGCCAGGAGCCGGGCCGCGCCGACGAGATCGCCGAGTTCTGCTCGATGAACTACGGCGTGTCCTTTCCCCTGTTCGAGAAGATCGAGGTGAACGGTGACGAGCGGCACCCGCTCTACGACGAGCTGACGCAGGTGGCCGACGCCGAGGGCGAGGCAGGCGACATCCAGTGGAACTTCGAGAAGTTCCTGGTGGCGCCCGGGGGGACGAGCATCCAGCGCTTCCGCCCGGGTGTGGAGCCCGAGGCCCCCGAGCTCGTCGCCGCCATCGAGGCCGACCTCCCGGACTGAGCGTGGCCGAGGCCCGCCCCGAGGTCGACGGGGCCCGACGGCGGATCGGCGCGTACCTCGTCGGCGTCCTGGCCGTGCTCTGGGTTCTCGTCGGGGTCGCCCTGGTGACCATCATCGGTTGGGAGGCCATCACCGCAGATGACCTGAGCTGCCCCGTGCCCGGCCTCGACTCCGTCTACGGCGATTCGTCGTGGCAGGCCTGGCCCCCGGGCCAGGTGTGCACGTTCGGCGATGCTCGGCTGGAGGAGCCGGGGGCGGTCCGGGGCGCCGCCATCGTCTTCGAGATCGTGATCGGTGTGGGCCTGTTCGCGGTCTGGCGGCGCTATCGCCATGCCCCGGATCCCGACTGGGCCGCCTGACCGTCCTCTCGTTCGGCGCTCATCTCGGTACACTTGGTGGTCGAAGGGTCTGCATCCCCGCCACGCAACCTCCTGGCGCCGGATGGACCCTCCCGGGTTGTCCTCTGTCCTGTTGTTCGCCGAGGGCGGCCCACCCAGGACACACGACAAGAAAGACAACCCGATGAGCTCCACGTTCGAGTCGCTCGGCGTGGCCCCCGACCTGGTCGAGGCCCTTGCATCCCGCGGCATCACCGAGCCCTTCCCGATCCAGCAACTCGCCATCCCGCCCGCCCTCGAGGGCCGGGACGTGTGTGGCAAGGCCAAGACCGGCTCCGGCAAGACCCTGGCCTTCGGCCTGCCCATTCTCGGCCGGGTGACCACCGCCGAGCCCCGACGGCCCCGGGCCCTGGTGCTGGTCCCCACGCGGGAGCTGGCCCTTCAGGTCTGCGAGGAGCTCAGGCCCCTCTCGATCGAGCGCAATGTCAAGGTCATGGCCATCTACGGCGGCGCCCCCATGGAGAAGCAGGTGGCGGAACTGGAGCAGGGCGCCGAGGTCGTGGCGGCCACCCCTGGCCGCCTCATCGACCTGATCGACCGCAACGAGTGCTCGGTGGCCGACATCGAGATCATCGTCCTCGACGAGGCCGACCGCATGGCCGACATGGGGTTCCTGCCCCAGGTCGAGTGGATCCTGCGTCGCATCGACAACGAGCATCAGACCATGCTCTTCTCGGCCACCCTCGACGGTGTGGTCAACGGTGTCATCAAGCGCCAGTGCACCGATCCCGCCATCTGTGAGGTCGAGTACGCCCAGGTCACCGTGGACGAGATGCACCACCGCTTCCTGCACGTGCACGACATGGACAAGGTCCGGGTCACGGCCGCCATCGCCAAGGGCACCGAGCGCACGCTGGTGTTCTGCAACACCAAGCGAGCCGCCGACCGCCTCGAACGCAGCCTGGAGAGGGAAGGCGTCGACGCCGCCGCCATCCACGGCGACCTCCCACAGCGGGTGCGGGAACGGGCGCTCAAGGACTTCGACGAAGGGAAGCTCCACGTGCTGGTCGCCACCGACGTGGCGGCCCGGGGCATCCACGTCGACGACATCGACGTGGTCATCCACTACGACCCGCCGATGGACCACAAGACCTACCTGCACCGCTCCGGTCGCACGGCCCGCGCCGGCGAGTCGGGTGTCGTCGTCACCCTTGCCCTGTGGAACCAGGAGCTCGAGGTGAAGCGGCTCCAGACCCGGATCGGTGTGCTGGACCAGCCCATCGTCGAGGTCTTCTCCAACGATCCCCGCCTCGGGGACCTGCTGGCGTGGGATCCCTCCCAGGAGCTCGCGTCTGCGTGATCGGCCGACCCGGGCCTGGCTCACCGCCCTGCGGGCGTGGGCCGGCGAGGGGTCTGTGGCCGCCCGGCCCCTCCTGGCCGGGCTCACCCGCTCGCTCTTCCTCCGGGAGGGGCTGAGCGGGACCCAGGTCGAGTTGCTCGACGCTGAGGGCATCGATGGCTTTCCGCCGATGCCTGACGGCGCGGGCGCCGATCTGCTGGGCCTCGCTCACGAGGCCCTGCTCGCGCCGGTCGATCGCAAGGTGCGGGGAGCGCACTACACGCCCCCTGCCCTCGCCGATCGGCTGGTCGCGCTCAGCCTGCCGTCCACTGCCACCGCGGTCCTCGACCCGGCGTGCGGGGGCGGTGCGTTTCTCCTGGCCGCCGGCCGGGCTCTGGTCGAGCGGGGGCTGTCGCCGTCGGAAGCGGTCCGGGGCCTGTATGGCGTCGACCTCGATCCCCTGGCCGTCGACGTCGCCCGGGCGGCGACCGCGCTCTGGTCCGGCGGAACGCCCGCTGACGTCGTCGAGGCCGACTTCCTCGTTCTGGCCTCTGATCCGCCGGCTCTGGCCGGCGGATCAGAGGCCAGAACGGAGAGGTTCGACGCCGTGGTCGGGAATCCGCCGTTCGCCTCGCCGCTGCGGGGCGGGGCCCCCGGCGGGATGGGGGCCTACACGGACCAAGCCGGCCGCTTCCTCGTCCGCTCGCTGCAGGTACTGCGCGCCGGAGGCCGGGTCGGGCTCATCCAGCCGCAGTCGGTCCTGACCGCCCGAGACGCCGAGGCCGTCCGGGCCGCGGTAGGGGAGCAGGCGGCGCTCCGGGCGCTGTGGGTGGCCGAGGAGAAGGTGTTCTCCGCGTCGACCCACGTGATCGCCGTCATTGCGGAAAAGGGCGGCGTTGACGGCCCGGTCGCCCTCTACGGCGGAGCGGATGTCGCCCCGAGGGGTTCGGCGACGGGCTCGTGGGGGACGCTGGCGGCCCGGGCCCGGGGCCTGCCGGAGGTGGACTTGGGCGATGGGCCGACGGTCGGCTCGTTGGCCACTGCCACGGCGGGCTTCCGCCACCAGTTCTACGGGCTGCTCGACCACGTCACCGAGGACGGCTCGGGCGCGCCGCTGGTGACGGCGGGCCTGATCGACCCCGTCCATTGCGCCTGGGGCGAGCGCACGACCCGCATCGGGGGCCGGACCTGGTCCCGGCCGACGGTCGATCCGGATGCCTTGGAGCCGGGGCTGGGGGAGTGGTTCGCCGCCCGGCTCGTGCCCAAGCTGCTGGTGGCCAGCCAGACGAAGGTGGTCGAGGTCGTCGTCGACGAGGCGGGGGCACTGCTCCCCTCGGTCCCGGTGGTGTCGGTCGAGGCTTCGGTCGAGCACCTGTGGGACCTGGCGGCCGCCCTCTCGTCACCCCCGGTGACTGCTTGGTGCGTGGAGCGCTCGCTGGGCTCGGGCCTCTCCGCCGACGCCGTCCGCCTCTCGGCCAAGCTCCTGCTCGAGGTCCCGCTGCCGACAGACCGTCGCGCGTGGACTTGGGCCGCCAAGACGTTGCGAGCCGTGCCCGGTGCGGCTGACCGTCGGCAGACCCTCCTCGACTACGCCCGCCTCAGCTGCCAGGCCTTCCGCGTCCCCGACGGGGACGTGGACGCGCTGCTGGCCTGGTGGTCCCATCGTCTCCCCTAGGGTCCTGCGCCATGAACGGTGACGATCTGCGGGCTCGCCTGGGGACCGGCGAGCCGGTGCTGATGCCGGGCGTGTGGGACGCGATGTCGGCCAAACTCGCTCGCCGGGCCGGGCACGAGGTGGCGTTCCTGTCGGGGTACTGCACATCGGCCACCCTCCTCGCACTGCCCGACTTCGGGTACCTGACCCAGGGGGAGATGGCCGAGGTGGCCCGCCGGGTCTGCGGGGCGGCTCCGGACCTCATGGTCATCGTCGATGCCGACACCGGCTACGGCAACCCGCTCAACACCATCCGGACCGTCGAGCTCTGGGAGGCCGCCGGGGCCACCGGGATGTTCCTGGAGGACCAGGTCTGGCCCAAGAAGTGTGGCCACATGGCGGGCAAGGTCGTCGTCCCCAAGGAGGACTGGCTGGCCAAGCTCGAGGCCGCCGTCGCCCACCGCACGAGCCTGCACATCACCGCCCGCACCGATGCCCGGGCGGCGGTGAGCCTCGACGACGCCATCGAGCGGGCCCGGATGGCCGTGGGGCTGGGCGTCGACGCGGTGTTCATCGAGGCGCCGGAGTCGCGGGCCGAGCTGGAGCAGATCGCGGCGGCCCTGCCCGACTGTGTTCGAGTGGCCAACATGATCGAGACGGGCAAGACCCCACTGCTCACCCCGGCGGAGCTGCACGACATGGGCTTCGATCTCATCGTGGCGCCGCTCGGCGGCCTCTACGCCGCGATCAAGGCGCTGACCGGGGCCTACGCGACGCTGGCGGCCAAGGGCACCCTGCGCGACGACCTCGACGGGATGCTCTCCTTCGACGAGTTCAACGCCCTCGTCGACCTCGACGAGCACTATCGACGCGAAGAACGCTTCCGATAGGTACCGGGTCGGGGGTAGCCTCTCGCAACAACATCAAGAGCGATCCGGGCGACCGGGTCCGGCAACCTGGGGCGGACACCCAAGGTGCCACCCACTCCGGTGGGGATGTGGCCTCGTGAGAGGCAACGAAGTCGTCCCGTTCGACGTCAGGTTGTCCGCCCCCCGATGGATCGAGGTGGTGAGACATGACGGAGCGGTCCCGGATCCTGCCGGTCACCGGTGCCTGGCGCCCCGGCGACCCCGAGGGCAACCGCCGCTTCCTGTCGTTCGACCCCACCCGACCTTTCGTGCTCGAGGGCGGGGCCCAGCTCCGCGGCCTCACTGTGGCGTACGAGACCTGGGGCGAGCTCGACCCCACCGGGTCCAATGCGGTGCTCGTCTGCCACGCCGTGACCGGCGACAGCCATCTCACCGGCCGTTCTGGCCACGGCCACCCGACGGCGGGCTGGTGGGAGGCGCTGGTCGGTCCTGGTCGGCCGCTGGACACCGACCGGTGGTTCATCGTCTGTGTCAACGTGCTCGGCGGATGTCAAGGCTCGACCGGTCCCGCGTCGGAGGATCCGGCGACGGGTCGTCCGTACGGGTCGACCTTTCCCGTCGTGACCATCCGGGACATCGTCCGGACCCAGGCGGCGGTTGCCGACCACCTCGGTGTCGACCAGTGGCTGGGTGTCGTGGGGGGCTCGTTCGGCGGCATGCAGGTCCTCGAGTGGGGGGTGATGTACCCGGAACGCATGCGGGCCCTGGTCCCCATCGCCACCTCGATGGCGGCCAGCGCGTGGCAGATCTCGTTCAGTCGTGTGGGCCGCCTGGCGGTTCAACTCGACCCCAAGTGGCGGGGTGGTGACTACTACGACGCTGCAGCCGGGGACGGGCCCCATGCGGGGCTCGCGTTGGCTCGGATGATCGCCCACATCACCTACCGCAGTGACGCGGTGTACGAGGCCAAGTTCGGACGCGACGCACTCGAGCAGCTCGAGGAGTTCGCGTTGGAGCAACGCTTCGAGGTGGAGGGCTACCTGGACTACCAGGGCGAGAGGTTCGTCCGCCGCTTCGACGCCAACAGCTACCTGCGCCTGAACAAAGCCATGGACCTGCACGACGTCGGCCGCAACCGGGGCGGCACCGCGCGGGCCCTGCGCCGGGTCACGGCTCCGACCCTCAACCTGAGCATCTCCAGCGACACCCTCTATCCCCGCCATCAACAGGAGTCGACCCACACGGGCCTGCTCGCCGGCGGCGCCCTCAGCTATCACGTGACCGTGGACAGTCCCCACGGCCACGACGGCTTCCTGATCGAGACCGACCCCGTCGGCGCGGTGCTGGACGACTTCCTCACCCGAGTCGAGAAGAACGATGTGGAGACCCACGATGGCTGACCCGTCCCAACGTCCGACCCCACACCCCGAGACCCGGGCCATAACCGGCGGGCGCAAGGACCAGCACGGCGCGCTGGCCCCCCTGTTGTGGCCCTCGACCACCTTCGAGACCGAGTCGGCGGAAGACGCCGCTCGACTGGCCAAGTCGGTCGACCCCGATCGCTTCTACAGCCGCCATGGCAATCCTGGCGTGCGGGCCTTCGAGCAGGCCGTAGCCGACCTCGAAGGGGCCGACGCGGCCCGGGCCTACGCCTCGGGGATGGGGGCGGTGACCGGCGTCATCCTCGGCATCTGTTCCGCGGGGGACCACATCGTCGCCCAGCACCAGCTCTACTCGCAGACGACGCAGGTGCTGCTCGGCCTCTGTCCCCGCTTCGGCATCGACGTCACGCTGGTCGACGGGACCGAGCCCGGGGCCTTCGCCGCGGCGGTACGGCCCGGGAAGACGACACTGGTGCTGGCCGAGACGCCGGCGAACCCGCGACTCGACCTGGTCGACCTGGACGAGATCGGGGCCATCAAGGGCCCGGTGACCTGCGTGGACTCCACCTTCGCCACCCCGCTCGGCCAGCAGCCCCTGGCCCACGGTGCCGACCTGGTGCTCCACTCGGCCACGAAGGGCATCGCCGGCCACAACGACGCCAGCCTCGGCATCGTCTGCGGCAGCCAGGAGCTCATCGACTGGCTGTGGGGCTTCGCCATCCTCCAGGGGGCCAACGCCTCGCCGTTCGACGCCATGAACGGCGTGCGCGGCCTGCGCACGCTGGGCGTCCGGCTACGGCGTCAGAGCGAGACGGCTCAGACGCTGGCCGAAGGGCTGGAGGCCTCGCCCCATGTCGACGGCGTGCGCTACCCAGGCCTCGAGTCCCATCCGCAACGCGACCTGGCCAAGCGCCAGTTGGCGCACATGGGGGCGATCATCAGCTTCGACGTGGCCGGTGGCCGCGAGGCCGGCCGCGCGTTCGTCGACGCCCTCGAGCTGGCGCGTATGGCGACCTCCCTCGGGGGGCCGGAGACCATCGTCTGCCACCCGGCGTCGACCACGCACCAGAGCCTCCTGCCCGAGGAGCTGGAGGCGATGGGCATCGGCCCGGGCACGATCCGGATGTCGGTCGGTCTGGAGCACGCCGACGACCTGGCCGATGACCTGGCTCAGGCGCTGGAGACGGCCGTCCGCACCACGAGCTGAGCGAGGTCGAACAGCACGAGCCCGCGCTCGCTGCTCCCTTTGAGCTCCTGCAGGTCGTCCGCCAGCCCGCCGACGTCGATTCCGGCTGCCGCCGGGTGGTCACGCCACGTCAGGAGGTTCATGCTGAACAAGCGGGCCACCACCGCCGCCGGTGGGGCCACCGTCGTGCGAGTGACCAGGTCGGCGACGGCCGCCAGGCGTTCGCCGACGTACAGGTCGCCGCCCCCGGCGCCCATGACCACGGCGACGGCGTCCTCGTACCGGCGGAAGACGGGGTGGGAGATGCGGAGGCCGGTGTTCTCCTCGATGAGGAGGCGTCCGCCCGGGCGGAGCGCCCGTCGCCACACGTCGACCCGGCCTTCCGGATCCGGGAGGTGCGACAGCAGGTAGCGGGCGTAGACGAGGTCCGCCGGGGGAAGGGCGTCGACGACGAGGTCGGCCTGCACGAAGGTCAGGTCGGGGCGGGTGGCACGGGCCTCGTCGAGGAAGGCCACCGACGAGTCGATCCCGATCGTCCGGGTCGCCCGGACCGTCTCGTGGAGCACGGCGGTCGTGGACCCGGGCCCGCAGCCGAGATCGAGGGCGAGCTCCGGCCGGCGAAGCGCGTCGCGGACGAGGAAGCGCCGGGTGGTGGTCCGGAAGGTGGCGTCGAGCAGGTGCAGGCGTCGGGAGGCCAGGTCGGAGTCACCGAACGCGTAAGTGGGGGTTGCCTCGTCCGTCCTGCCATCATCCCGCAGTGCCCGAGATCCTCGAGATCGAGTTGTACCGACGCCACGCGGAGGAGGCGATCGGTCGGACCGTGGCCGGGGTGCACGCCGAGGACCACTGGTACCTCAAGGGAGGCCTCGACGGCCCGACGGCGCGAGCCGCCCTGATCGGACGGACGCTGACTGCGGCCCGCCGTCGGGGGAAGCTCCTGTTGATGGACACCGATGGTGGCGATGGCCCCGTGCTGGGCCTGCGCTTCGGCATGACCGGCCGGCTGCTGGTCGATCACGGGGCGGCCCTCGACGACCTGGCGTACGGCAGCAACCGGGACGAGCCGGCGTGGGATCGCTTCGCCCTCGACTTCGTCGACGGCGGGCACCTCCGCATGCGCGACCCGCGTCGCCTGGGCGGCGTGATCCTCGACCCCGATGAAGAGGCGCTCGGCCCCGACGCCCTCGCGCTGACCCTGCGCCAACTCCGGGCGGCACTGGCCGACAGCACGGCGCCCCTCAAGGCGCGGCTGATGGACCAGCAGCGCGTTGCGGGACTCGGCAACCTGCTCACCGACGAGATCCTCTGGCGGGCCGGACTGGACCCCGCCCGGGTGACCCGGAGCCTCGACGACGACGAGGTTCGGCGCCTTCACCACCACATCCGGACGGGCCTGGTCCGGATGGGGGACCGAGGCGGATCCCACACGGGGGACCTACAAGAGGCCCGGCACCGAGGGGGTCTGTGCCCGAAGGACGGCACGCCGCTCCTCCGGCGCACCATCGGCGGCCGCACGACCTACTCCTGCCCGCTTCATCAGGCCTGAGCCCCAGCGATACGCTCGGCGCTCGTAATGCCCCCCTCGCCCGCTGCTCCGAACCTGGCGCGCCGCGCCTTCGCCACGCTGGTCCTCATCGGCGGCCTCACCTTCTCTGTCGCCGCCGGAGCGTCGGCTCAAGTGCCGACGACGACCGTGCCGGGCGTGCTCGTTCCCGGCGACACCACCGCCACGACCGTCGCGCCGACGACGACCACGACGGAGGCCCCAGCCGCCGCCGATGACGGCCTCCTCGACTTCGACTTCGACGCCAACGAGAAGGTCTGGATCATCGTCGCCGCCCTAGTCGCCGTGGCCCTGCTGCTGCTCGTCCTCACCATCATCTACTGGCGGCACACCCAGC
Organism: Acidimicrobiales bacterium; assembly: GCA_036525535.1. GTDB lineage: Bacteria > Actinomycetota > Acidimicrobiia > Acidimicrobiales > DATDAH01 > DATDAH01. The sequence continues at coordinate 1,285 of DATDAH010000363.1, read as the reverse complement.
CGGACCGTCCGAAGGCCGACCGGCGCATCGCACGGGCTGAGCGCAAGGAGCAGAAGCAGCGGCGCCGAGCGAGCGGCAAGGACACCGCCGCGACCGACGCCGAGCCGGACGGCCCCTCGGGCACCCGGTCGGCACCGATGGACCTCGACGAGGTCCTGAGCAGTCCCGACCCCGCTCGCTCGGTGTTCGGCACGCCCGATGAGCCGGAGGAGTCTCCCCGCTAGGTTCCTTGGCATGGCTGAAGAACTCGACGTCGACGCCATGATCGAGCGCTTCCGGGAGCGCGCGGCCGCCGTTCGGCAACGGAACCTCCCCCCGGTTGGGGGTGACGAGCGCACGGCGTTCATCCAGCAGGCCCAAGTGGACTTCCAGGACTACGCCATGCTCGGCGACGCCACGGCGGCGATCGAGGACGGCTTCCTGGTGCTGAGGGTCGACCTGCGCCCCCCCGACGAGCGCGACGACGGGTGAACGCCCGGCTCCGGCTGGAGCGGGCGTTGGCCGCCATCGACGCCGCCAACGCCGACGACCCGTACACCATCGACATCGCCGGCCAGCCGCGCGCCAAGGAGCTGGCTCACGCCGAGCTGATGACGGCCTGGATCGAGCGGCTGGTCGAAACGCCCACGGACGCGCAGCGCCTGGCGGCTCGGGCCCATCACCTCCGTCGCTGGATCTCGCCCCGGGACACCTATCCCGAGGGTCGGGCGGGCTACCTGAAGTGGCGAAGGGACCAGGGGCTCCGCCAAGCCGAGGAGGTGACGGCCATCCTCGAGTCCTGCGGGTATGAGCCGGCGACGATCGACCGGGTGCAGGCCATCATCACCAAGGTCGGGCTGCGCACCGATCCGGAGGTGCAGGCCCATGAGGACGCCCTGTGCCTGGTGTTCCTGCAGACCCAGCTCCTGGACCTGGCCGAGCAGATCGGGCCGGACAAGGCCGCCGACGTGCTGGCCAAGACCGTGAAGAAGATGACCCCGCGGGGCCGGTCCGAGGCGCTGGAGCTGGAGCTCTCGCCGGAGAGCCGGGCAGCGCTGGAGCAGGCGCTGGCTAGCGTGGGGTCGAGGCCACCCGGAGGAACCTGATGTCCGATCAGCAGGACGATCCCACCAGCGAGCAGCCGCCACCCCCTCCCGGCGCGTCGGCTCCGCCGCCTCCGCCGGGTGCGCCGCCCCCGCCGGGTGTACCGGAAGGTTCGGCTCCGCCGCCTCCGCCGGGTGCGCCTGCTCCTCCGGGTGCAGTTGAGGGATCGGCTCCGCCGCCTCCGCCGGGTGCGCCTCCTCCT
>DATDAH010000362.1:0-17404 GCA_036525535.1 Acidimicrobiales bacterium | reverse complement strand
TGTGCTGCGCCTCCGCAGCACGAGGGTGGAGAGCAGGACCAGGTAGATGGACGCGACGGCGTAGGACTGGGCGAGCTCTGGCCCGCCGTATCGGCAGAGGAAGCGCCGGGTGAAGGGGGCGGCCGCGAGGACCGCGCCACCGGCGATCACGACCGGGTTGGCCCAGCCGTGGACCGTCAGGATGCTGGCCAGGAGAGTCGCCACCGCAGCGACGGCGAGGAACGTCCCGGTCACCCGCCGGGGTGGCAGCCGGTGGAGCTCGGGCACCCACGCCGCCCCGACCTGCCGCTCGCGTCGGCGGCCGCCGCCGTCGTGCTCGTCGTCGAGGGGTTCGGTGATCGAGCTCATCGTGCCGGCGGGCCCTCGGCGACGAGGCTCCGGGCGCTCAGCCCGAGGTACGTCTCGTACAGCTCGTCGGCCCGTCGTCGCAGGCTCGCCGGCACCTCCTCGTCGAGGGCCCGGTGCGCGAGTCGCTGCTGCTGGTGCCGGTACTCGGAGGACGACGGCCGGGCGACCCGGGTCTCGTACACCTCGCCGTCGTGGTCGCGGCCGAACCGATCGACGCTCTCCATCACGAGGGGATCGTGCCGCTCCGGCTCGTGATCCGTGGCGAAGCACGTGCCGAAGCGGTGGTTGGCCGCGGCCAGGACCTTCCCGGGGGCCGTCGTTGCCTGCTCGAAGTCGGCGACCACGAACGAGTCGGCGTACGGGAGGGCCCGCTCGTAGAACGCCACCCAGTCCTGCACGACCTCTCGGGGTCGCCGATCAGCCGACCAGACGAGGGTCGATGCGGCGGCGTCCATCGGGTCCCGGACGACGACGATGCAGGGCACGCCGAACCGAGCAGCTCGGAGCACCTGGCACGGATTGTGCAGGTGGTGCGCGGTCCGGCGGTTGGGGTTGAGGAGCTCGAAGGCCGCGAGGAGGAAGGTGTTGGCGGACCGCGGGGCGCCCTCGATCACCAGCTCGGTGTCCTGCCGGACGAGCAAAGGGGACCGCGTCGGCACCAGGAGGGCGAACAGGGGATAGACGCGGTGCTGCGACTGCAGCGTCCGGGCCAGCACGAACCGCATGCGGCTGGTACGCCGGCCCTTGTGGTCGAGATCGAGCTCGTGGATGGCCTCGTGCCGCCCGGGCGCGCGCGCCTCCGGTCTCAGCTCGGCCCGGTAGCCGTAGCGCCGCCGTAGCGGCCAGCTGAGCGCCGCGGCCAGGTGTCGGTCGCGCCGAGGCATGGCCTGTTCCCACGTCGTGTCCGCCACGATGGGACGGTCGCTGAAACGAGCGGGGTTGCCCGACACCGTGTGCTGCGGCGACCAGGGCCGGTCGGCCAGGTCAGCGGGCAGCTCCCGCCCGATGTGGGCACTGATCTGCCGGAGCACGTCCTCGGGGGCCGCGACGAGGTCCTCATAGCGGATCCGCAGCGTCGGCACGCGGGTGGCGACCGTGCTGTCGATCAGCCAGTTCTTGTTCAGCCAGTTGAACGTGCTCGGCACCGGTCCGCTTGCCGGCATGAGCTCATCCGTCGCCGGGTCGAGCTTCGGCCGGGACTGGGAGAACGCCGACGCCCGCGGATCCCGCACGAGGTGGATCACTCGGACGTCCAGCGACGTGTGGAGGTGTAGCAGCAGGGCCGCCGCGGGGCTCTTGGAGGTGTCGATGATCACGTCGGCCCCCGACAGCTCCGCGGCAGCGACCATCGTCTCCTCCAGCGTCCGCGCGAAGCGCACGAGGTCGGCCGGCTGCGGCCCCCCGCGCAGGAGGCGAGGCACGTGGCGGGTCTTGACGTGCCGGTCACGGATCCGGGTCATCTCCTCGGGGTCGAGGCCGCCGCCGACGGTGGCGACGACCTTCGACCAGAGCACGCAGTCCGGCACCGGGTCACCGCACCCGCAGCGCCACCCTCCGATGAGGCCTCGGTCCCAGAGGAAGTACAGCTCGCCGACGTTGACCGCGGCCGGCAGCTGACCGAGCAGCGACGCCAGCAACGTCGATCCGCTCCGGGCAGCGCCGGCGACGTAGATCACCTCGGGCATCGTCGGGGAGGCTAGCGCTGGTGGGGTGGTGCGGGCTGATGAGCGTCGGTCGCCGCATCAGCGCCGAATGGCGATCGCGACGCCGGCGCCTCGGTGCGGCCGGCCGGAGCCGGCAGGTCGCCGCGGAAGCTCGCCCACAGCAGGATCGTCGTCACGACCGCACCGGCCGCGAGGCCCACCGCGGCGCCCTCGGCGCCGGCCAGGAAGGCGCCGGCCGCGCCGGCGCCCAGGCCGATGATCGAGCCGGCGGCTCGCGCCCGGAAGCTGCGGGAGGCGAGCTCGAGGGTCCGCAGGCCGACCATCGCCCCCACGCCGAGGGCGGTGAAGACGTAGTAACCGAGCACCTCGGGAAGGATGTGCGAGGCCGCCGGCCAGCTCTCCCCGAGCACGCGGGTGCCGATGTCGTCGGGCAGCAGCAGCATCGCCGCGCACCACAGGCCGAACATCGTCGCCAGCGCGCCGCTGAGCACGGCCATCGCCGGCCGGTGTCGCTCCGGCTCGTCGTGGAGGATGCGCATGGCCTCGGGCACGGCGATGATGGGGATGGCGAGCAGGAAGACGTTGAGCGGGCTGGCGAGGAGCACGGCCGAGCGAAGCACCCCCACCGCCTCGAGCCCCGCCAGCGCGGCGACCATCATGGTCACGCCCTGAAGGGCGAGCTGGGGGATCAGCGCCTCGCCGAGGATCGGCAGCGACAGGCTCCGAACCTCGTACAGCCAGGCGAGGGCGCCGTCGAACGTCGGCAGCATCCGGGAGGCGACCAGCCCGGCGACGGCGGCGGCGGCGGCGGCGGCCCCCCAGGCCAGGACGAGCAGCTCGACCTGGTCCTGGCCGGTGGCCAGCAGGATGGCCACGGGGACCAGCAGTGCCACCGCCCAGGCCAGGTCGATGGCGATGGCCGACTGCGGTCGGCCGGCGGCGAAGTAGACGGAGCGCAGGCCGTCGTGGAGGAACAGGCCAGGGAGGGCGATCCCGAGGACGACGAGGGCGCGCGGGATCAGCGGCGAGCCGGCGAAGAGCGCCCAGGACGCGCCGGCAAGGGCCAGGAGGAGCAGGCCGCCACCCACACCGAGGAGGAGGCTGGCGCCGAGCGCGCGCCGGTAGCTCATCGGGGCCCGGCCGCCGACCCGTTCCGCGTCGGTGTGGCGGATCAGGAGCGGCTGGCCGACGAGGGCGATGACGGCGCTGCGGGCGAGGAAGTAGGTGGCGTACGCGAGGGCGAAGGCGCCGTAGTCGGCCGACGAGACCGAGCTCACGACCAGGATGTTCAGCGCGAAGTTGGTGACGCTGGACAGGCCCTGGTCGACCAGGCCCAGGGCCGCCCGACGTCCGAGCCCGGCGCTCCGCTTCGCCGTGAGGGTCTGGTCGCTCGCCGTCGACCGGGTCGCCCCTGTCGGGCTCGTCACCTCTCGCTGCCGGCGCGCCGGGGACGCTGGCGCAGGATGGCGGCCACGAAGGCGGGGTTGTTCGTGAGGTATCGCCGCCAGAGCCTTCGGGGCTCGCGCCCGAGGCGGTAGAGCCACTCCAGGCCGGACCGCTGGACCCACGGCGGTGCCTGGGGGACCAGCCCGGCATGGAAGTCGAACGCGGCGCCGACCCCGAGGGCGACGGGCACGGCGAGGCGGGTGCCGATCTCGGCCATCCAGAGCTCCTGCTTGGGCGTGCTCAGGCCGACCCAGAGCAGGTCGGCGCCCGACGAGTTGATGCGATCGACGATCTCGGCGGTCTCGGCCCCGTCGAGCGGGCGGAAAGGCGGCGTGTGCACGCCGCAGACCTGCAGGCCCGGAAAGCGCGAGCGCAGCTGATCCGCGACGCGCTCGGCGACGCCCGGCCCGCCGCCGTAGAAGAAGTTTCGCCAGCCGTTCGCCGTCGATCGGGCACAGAGCGCCAGCATGAGATCGGGCCCGTAGACCCTCTCGACCCAGTCGAATCCGGCGTAACGGCTGGACCAGACCATGGGCATGCCATCCGGGCAGACCATCGCCGCCTGGTCATGCGCCCGCCACACCGCGGGGGAGCGACGCGCCTCCATGACCCCGTGCACACCGGTCAACGTGACGAAGCCCTGGTCGAGCTCCCGGATTCGGCGCTCGATCTCGGCTACGGCCAGCTCCATGGTGACGGCGCTGATCCCGACGCCGAGGACCTCGGTGCGCTGGAGCGGTGCTCCCGGATCAGGCCGCGGGAACCGAGGCGGCGTGCTTGACCTCATCGTGGATCCAACGGTACGTCTTCTCCAGGCCCTCGCGGAGGCCGATGCTGGGCTGCCAGCCCAGCCGATCGAGGATCATGGTGTTGTCGCTGTTGCGGCCCCGAACACCCTGCGGCGCGTCCAACTTGTATCGGCGCTTCAAGGTGACCCCGGCGATGTCCTCGACGAGGTCGACGAGCTCGTCGATCGTCACCAGCTCGGCGCTGCCGAGGTTGATCGGCTCGAGGATGTCGCTGTGCAGGATCGCCCGAGTGCCCTCGATGCAGGCGTCGATGTACATGAACGACCTGGTCTGCTTGCCGTCGCCCCAGATCTCGATCTCGAGGCTCCCCGACATCACGGCCTCGATCACCTTGCGGCAGATGGCGGCGGGCGCCTTCTCCCGCCCTCCGGCCCAGGTGCCGTGCGGGCCGTAGACGTTGTGGTAGCGGGCAACCCTGGTCTCGAGGCCGAAGTCCTCGCGGAAGTGGCGGCACATCCTCTCGCTGAACAGCTTCTCCCAGCCATAGCCGTCCTCGGGCTGTGCCGGGTAGGCGTCGCCCTCGCTGAGGGCGATCACCTCGGGCGAGCGCTGGTGCTCGGCGGCGTAGACACACGCCGACGAGGAGAAGAAGTACCGGTTGACGCCGTGATGGTACGAGGCCTGCAGCATATGGGTGTTGATGAGGACGGAGAGCATGCAGAGGGCCCGGTTGTTCTCGATGAACCCCATGCCGCCCATGTCGGCGGCGAGGTTGTAGACGGTCGAGGCGCCCTCGGCTGCCTCCACGCAGGCCCGCTCCTGTCGCAGGTCGGCGACGACGTTCTCCACGTCGTCGAAGCGCTGGTACCACTCGTCGACGGGCTTCAGGTCGACGGCCCGGACCGCTCGGCCGTCGCGCCGCAGGTCGGCGACGAGGTGACCTCCGATGAACCCGCCGGCTCCGGTGACGACGGTGAGGTCGTCGGTCGTCTTGGTCATTCCTTTTCCGCTGGTCCGCTCATCGCCTCCGACATGGCCGGTGAGGCCACGGGGTCCGGCGTGGCGGTGGGACGGTGGCCGTTCACCGTCGCGAGTGGTCTGGCCGGCGCCGACTTTCGAGCCTGCCTCCGGAAGCCGGTCCACGCGGGGATGTCGTCCAGCGTCACCGGCGCCGCAGGCGTCAGCAGCTGGAGGAACGTGCGCCACAGCACCCAGAGGTCGAGGCGAAGGGTGGCCGACCGCACGTAGGCCAGGTCGTACTCGGGGACCTCCGCGATGAGCCGCCCCGCATCCACGCTGATCTGCCAGAGCCCGGTGCATCCCGGCAGGACCCGGGTGCGCTCCTCCTGGAACGCCGGGGTGAACAACCTGGTCGCCAGCCCCTCCATCTCCGGCCGGGGGCCGACGAGGCTCATCTTCCCGGTGATGACGTGCAGCAGCTGCGGCAGCTCGTCGACGTGGCTCGAACGGAGGAAGGTGCCGAACGGGCCGTTCTTGATCGCCGCGATCGCGTATTTGTCGACGTCGACCGGCGTGGACGGTGGCAGTGAGCGGACCTTGACGAAGCGAAACGGGCGTCCGTGCTGCCCGACTCGCTGCTGCGTGAAGATCGGCCACGCCCGGAAGGACAGCGCCGAGCCGGCGAGCACGACCACCAGCAGAGGGAGAGCGGCCGTGAAGAGCAACGCAGCCCCGACGACGTCAACAAGGCGATCCAGCCTGCTCGCGACACCCGTTCTCCCCCTTGCCGCCACGAGTTGCTCACCCCCTGGTGCACGCCGAGCTGCTGGCTACCTAAGTAGCGGACCCGTCGAAGCCTGTCAATCGGCGGACCGCGGTCCCGTTCCTACCCCGGGTCCACGGTCGCCATTCGACTCGACAGGAGGCACCGCCCGGAACCGTCGAGGCGCATCGCCGCTCGCCGTGGTGGTCTACAGTCCTCGGTCGCACGAGCCCCCTGGGAGCGGCGAGGACGACGGGGCGAGGAGGACGGTGCGTGGTACGTCATCTCGTGGCCGCGTCGGCAGCGGTCGTGCTCCTGGTCTCCGGGTGCTCCGACGACGCGTCCGAGAGCACCGACAGGGCCGATGACACCGCGGCCGACGACGCGGCGGCCGAGGACTCGGTCCCCCGCCTCTCGATCGACCTCGATCAGCTGATCGCCCAACTCGAGGACGGCGAGGTCGAGGTCCCGCCGGACTTCGAACCGCCAACGCCGAACCAGATCGACCAGAGCTGCCTGGGCGGCGTGCTGGAGCACTTGGTGAGGGTGGGAGCGCTCGAGGAGGGCGACCTGATGATCTGGTACTCGGGTGTCAACGACGGCGACTCTGGGCCGGTGGTCGACGCGGTGAACGCCATCTTCGCCGAGGGCGACTGCCTCAGGAACTAGTCGGGCTGCCGGCCACCGGCCCGCCGGCGCCCGGCGCGTCGGGTCGCCACACGAAGCTGAAAGCGCCCTTCTCCTCGTCCAGCTCGAGATCCGGTTGGTGGACGCCGTGGTGGTCCTCGTAGGCGTTGACCACGGCGGCGGGCTCACCCTCCTGGATGACGACCCCGTCCTCGAGCCACAGGCATCGGTCGGAGAGCGCCTTGAGCTCGCCGTGGGTGTGGGAGACGAACACCACGGTCGTGTCGTCCTCCATGAGCTTGAGGATCTTCTCCGCGGAGCGGAACCGGAACTCGGCGTCGCCCGCGGCAAGCACTTCGTCGATGAGGATGATCTCCGGGTCCATGAAGACGGCGACCGAGAAGGCCAGCCGGGTGAACATCCCGTTCGAGTAGGTCCGGACCGGCCGGTTGATGGCGTCGCCGAGGCCGGAGAACTCGATGATCTCCGGCGTCTTCTCGCGGATCTCGGACAGCTCCATCCCGGCGAGGAGGCCACCGAGCTTGATGTTCTCGTGGCCACTCAGCTGGAAGTTGAACCCGACCCCGAGCGAGAGCAGCGGCGTGACGCGGCCGTGCAGCGTGATCCGCCCACTGGTTGGCCGCAGGATGCCGGCCAGGGCGCGCAGGATCGTCGACTTGCCGGACCCGTTGGGACCGACCATGCCGAGCACCGACCCTCGGGGGACCTCGAAGGAGACGCCCTGCACCGCGTTGATCGTCTTGGTCGACCTCTTCCGCCGGCGCAGGTTCTGCATGCTGCGGACCAGGGTCGGCTCGGACTCCACCCACGTCTGGTACGTGATCCGGAGGTCCTCGACCCGGATGGCGATGTCGTCAGAGTCGGACGGCAAAGTCGCGCTCCTTGGCGAGGAACCCCGCCAGCCCGACGACGAGTGCCGCTACGGCCCAAGCCGCGGCCCACGCCAGGTAGCGCTTGGAGGGCCAGTCAGCCGACAAGGCGTCGTCGAGGGCGGCGTAGTACGGGAAGAGGGGGTTGAAGGCAAGGACGTGGCGGAGGTGCGGGGGGATCTCCTGCACCGTGTAGATGACGGGTGTCACGAAGAGCCACAGGCGGGTGAGGTAGGTGAGGAAGTTGGTGGTGTCGCGGAAGTAGACCGTGAGCGCCGCCATGGCGAGGCTGGCGCCGTAGACGAAACCGGTCAGCAGCAGGAGGATCACCGGGACCGCGAGCAGGTGGATCCCGAACGGCTGGCGGAGGAAGGCGCGCACCACCAGCAGTACGACCAGCGTGGGCACGAGCGTCACCACCCCGCTCATCAGCGAGGTGGTCGGGAAGACGCCGCAGGGCACCGGGGTGTTGAGGAGCATCCGGGAGTTGGCGAGCACCGAGGTCGCTCCCGAGGTGATGCCGCTGGCGACGTACTGGAAGATGAACACCCCCATGACGATGTGGGCGATGACCAGCCTGGCGTGCGCTTCGGTGCCCGGAGGCTGCATCACGGTGCGGACCAGCATGTAGACGCCCGCCATCATCAGGGGGCCGAGGACCAGCCACGCCTTGCCGAACGTGGTGTCGTAGTGCTGGGCCTTCAGGCGGGTGCGAGTCAGGTAGCTCAGGAGACGGCGCCGGCTCCACATCTCCCTCACGTAACGTGCCAGCGACGGCGGGGGTTCGTCGTCGCCGTAGATGGTGGCGAGTTCGACGGAGGAGGTGATGCTCATGACGACAACAGCATGGCGGACGGCTCGGTCGACGTGCCAGCCCCGTCATGGTAGGGGTCCCCTCGGCCACCCGTCGCTGCGGTCCGCGGCGCGTGGCGCCGCTCGTTGACCGAGCGCCCCGCTCTGGCGCCTCGCGACGTGGACGCGGCGGCGCTCCGGCGAATGGCGCGCGACCAGCTCGCCGAGCTCGCCGCCATTCGCTGGCGTCCGATCCCGCGGTTGGCCCTGGCGGTGGACCGCCGGGTGCAGCGCCTGGCTCGCCTCGTCGGCAGCCCGGTGGTCAGCGAGGCCGCGGCGCGGCTGACGTTGTTGGGGGTCGGGCTCACGGTCGGTCGAGCGCACCGGGAGCAGCGTCGCGCCGACCTCGACCGTGCCGTCGAGGCCCTCGCTCCGGCCCCCGCCGATCGACGGCGGACCGTCATCGTCGTCCAGGAGTCCACCGAGTCGGTGGGCGTTCCACCGTTCCTCGACCCCCACGAGGTCCTGGTGGCTCGTCCGGTCGGCGACGAGGTGCTCGCCGCGGCCGTCGACCGGGTCGTCGCCGGCGTGAGCGGCGACCTCGTGTGCCTCCTTCACCCCTCCTGCGAGCCGCTGGAGCCCGGCTGGCTCGATCGACTGGCGGCCCGGCTCGACGGCGACGTCGTGGCCGCCGTGCCGCAGGCCGTCCATCCCGAGCGCCGGCTGCGGTCCAGGACGCCTCACGACCTCCGGGTTCGCCACCTGGGCGTCGAGGTGGAGGTGGACGACGGTGCGCCCGCCCTGGTGGCCATCGGCGCGGGCGGGCGGCCGTCGGCGCCGGAGCTGGTGGGTGGCGGGGTCGTCGCCGCGGTCGGCCCCTGCCTGGTCGTGGACCGGGAGGCGTACCTGGCCGCCGGAGGACTCGGGTCCTATGAGGGCCTCGACGTCGCCATCGCGGCGCTGTGCAGCCGGCTGGCCGATCGCGGCGCCCGCACGGTCGCCGTGCCCGAGGCGGTCGTGCTCGACCGTCGACCGGTGCGCTCCCGGGCGGCGCTGGTGCGCCCGGTCGACACCTCCGGCGCCGACTGGCGTCGATTGCTGGACGAACAGGGTCCAGCGTTGCGTCGGCAGGTGCCGGGGGAGGGTGATCGCCTTACGGTGGCGGTGAGCACCGCCGCGCTCCCGCGCGAGCGCGGCCGGTGGGGGGATTGGGAGCTGGCGTCGGCCCTGGCGCGGGCGTTGCGGCGGCGGGGTGCCCACGTCCGGGTCCAGGACCGCGACCAGGTCGACGATCCCGCCAGCCGGGCCTGCGACGTCCACCTCGTCCTGCGGGGCCTGGTGGGGGTCCGTCGCTCGCCGGGGCAGCGCCACGTGCTGTGGGTGATCAGCCATCCCGAGCTGGTCGAGCCCGAGGAGTGCGACGAGGCCGACCTGGTGCTGGCCGCCTCACCTCGTCTGGCCGAGCACCTGCGCGACCTCACGGACACGCCGGTCGAGGTCCTGCTCCAGGGCACGGACCACCACCGGTTCCGCCCGGTGCCGACCGTCGCCGAGCACGCGCACCCGGTCACGGTTGTGGCCAACACCCGGAACGTCTCTCGCCCGGCCGTGGCCGACGCGCTGGCGGCCGGGATCCGCCCGGCCATCTACGGTCGCGGTTGGGAGGGTCTGGTGGCGCCCGACCTCATCGCGGCCGAGCACGTCGCCAACGAGCAGCTGCCCGAGGTGTATGCGTCCGCCGCGGTCGTCCTCAACGACCACTGGGAGACGATGCGGGCCTGGGGCATCGTCTCGAACCGGATCTACGACGTGCTGGCCTGTGGCACGCCGGTGGTGTCGGATCGGCTCCCCGAGATCGACGACCAACTGCCGGACGGGGTGCTGACCTTCGCCGACGCCGACGAGCTCGGCCACCAGGTGCGCGAGGTGCTGGCCGATCCCGAGGGCGCCGCCTGCCGGGCGGCGGCGGGACGGGCGGCGGTGCTGGCGGCCCACACTCTCGACCACCGCGCCGACCAGCTCCTCACCCTGCTGGCTCGGCACGGCCTGGACCAGGCGCAACAGTAAGATCGGCCGGCCTGTCCGCTGAGCAGAGGAGATCCTTGAGGTCCGACCGCCCGGCAGGGCCGTTGCCGCACCGGGTCGTCTGCGTCGTCGGCATGCACCGCTGCGGGACGTCGATGGCCGCCCGCACCCTCCACCGGCTCGGCGTGTCCTTGGGCGATGCCGGCGCCCTGCTCACCGCCGGTCCGGACAACCCGGCCGGCTACTGGGAGAACGGCGCCGTCAAGGAGCTCGACGACCTGGTCCTGAGCGTGCTCGGCGGGTCCTGGGACCATCCGCCCGTGCTGGACCCGGGCTGGGAGCTGGATCCGAGGCTGGACCCGCTCCGCGAGCGCGCCTCCGAGATCCTGACCCGGTCGTTCGGCCGTGTCCCGGCGACGACGATCGTCGGCTGGAAGGACCCACGGCTCTCGCTCCTCCTGCCGTTCTGGCGGACGGTCAACCCCGTCGACGCCACGGTCGTGGTCGTCCGCGAACCCCGAGCCGTCGCCGCCTCCCTCGCCGAGCGTGACGGGCTCGAGCCACCGCAGGCCGCGTTGCTCTGGCTGCGCCACCTGCTGGCCGCCACCGAGGGCGACGACCACCTGCTGGTCGACCAGCGCGCCTTCTTCGACGACCTTGCGGCCACGCTGCAGGCCCTGGCCGACCACGTCGGGGTGCCGCGGCCGACCGCCGAGGTCGAGGTCACCGTCCGGCGGGACCTGGATCCCGGCCTGGTCCACCACCCGGCCACCTCAGTCCCGGAGCCGTCGGACAACCCCTGGGTGGCGATGGCGGACGCGGTGTGGAACGGCGGCGAGATCGACCTGGCCGCGCTGGCGCCGGAGCTCGCCGAGGGCATCCGGCGGGGCTGGCTGCGGGCGCCGGCGGACACCCGCCAGCTGGCGGAGGCGCGGGCTCAGGTCGTGGCGCTGACCGAGGAGATCCGGGCCCGGAACCGGCAGCGGGACGCACAGCTGGGGACGCGGGTCCGGCGGCGGGTGCGCTCGGTCCGGCGCCGGATGGAGGGCACCACCGGGTGATGGCGCCCGCGGACCAGGCCGCCGGTCCCACCCTGGCGTTGCCGGACGGTTGGTGCCTCGACTGGATCTCGATCGACCGGCTCGAGCGGGCTTTGGCGGCGGCGCCGTCCACCGTGGCCGGGGTGGGCGCCGCCTCGGGGCCACTGCGGCCGGGCGGCAGCTACCGCACCCACGCCGAGTGGCGTGCCCTCCGGCCGGCGCACCTGGAACCGGTCGCCGGTCCGGTCGCGGGCGCCGTGCTCGTGCGCGAGGACGTCGAGCACGAGGTCGACGGCGGTCAGGTGCACGTCGCCGGGCCGGTGGCCCTCGATCCGGGTGCGCACGTCCACGACCCCCTTGCCGACCCCGGGCCGATCGAGGTGGCTCACCGCGAGGGCCGTTCGCCCTTTCCGGTCCGGCCCGTCGTGGTGTTCCTCGCCGTCGAGACGGGCGGTGGGGAGGACCGGTGGGCCCTTCGCCTGGTGAACGACCTCCTCACCGAGGACGTGGAGGCCCGCCTGGCGGCGGGAGAGGTCGCCGAGGGGCCCCAACTGACCCGGCCGTGCCGCCCGGACCCGGCCTCGATCGCCGCGCTCCGGCCCCAGGTCGTGGTGGCCCTGGACGCCGGCGCCGCCGCGGTCGCGTCCCCGTGGTGCGGGTCCGACCGCCGGACCGTCGTCGTCGAGGTCGACCCGGTCCTCGGCCGCGAGCCGGCGCTGGTGGACTGGCGCATCGGGCGGGCATCGGGTCGTCTCCGGGCCCGCATCGGGACCTCGGTGGGCGCGGCGACGTTCGCCGAGCTCGTCAACCGGCTCTGCTCCGGTCCCCACCCGGTGCCCCCCCGCCAGGACGTCCCGGGGTGACGGTCACGCCACGGGTCAGCGTCGTCGTCCCCGTCTACGGCGGGGCGGCCGAGACCGGGCGGTGCCTCGCCAGCGTGCTCGACCACGCGCCGGCCCTCACCGTCCCGTTCGACCTGGTGGTCGTCGACGACGCCAGCCCGGACCCCGCGGTGCGCGCCGAGCTGGAGCGGGTCGCCGCCGAGCCGGCGCCGGTCGCCGTGACCCTCCTGCGCAACCCGGACAACGTCGGCTTCGTGGCCTCGGTCAACCGGGGCATCCGCCACGCCGACGGCGACGTGGTCGTCCTCAACGCCGACACCGTCGTGACCGCCGGGTGGCTGGACGCCTTGGCCGACGCCGCCCGGGGCGAGGACGTCGCCACCGTGACCCCGCTGACCAGCTCCGGCTCGTTCTGCACGCTGCCGCCCCCGGTCGTGGCCGCGTTCGGCCTGGACGGGCCGGAGCCCCGGATCGACGCCTGCGCGGACTTCGTCCGGGAGCAGTCGCTCGGCCTGCGGCCCGAGGTGATCACCGGCGTGGGCTTCTGCCTCTACGTCACCCGGGAGGCGATCGACCGGTGTGGCCCCCTCGACGAGCGCGACTTCGGGAAGGGCTACGGCGAAGAGGTCGACTTCTGCCTCCGGGCCACGCGGCTGGGCTTTCGCCACCTCGTCGAGGACGCCACCTACGTCCACCACTGGGGTGGGGTGTCGTTCGGCGCCGAGCGGGTGGCGGGCCTGGCCCGGGGCTCGGCCGTGCTGCGGGAGCGCTACCCGTTCTTCCGGGCGACCAACGCCCGCGAGCGCGCCGAGCATCCCCTGGCCGTCGCCTTCAAGGCCCTCGAGCTGGCGCTCACCGAGCGGAACCCGGCGCGGCCGCACGTGCTGCAGGTGCTGCACCAGCCGTCACCGGCCGCCGGAGGCACCGAGAAGCACGTCCAGGCGCTCGACGAGGCCTTGGGCGACCGCTTCGACGTCTCGGTCCTCCACCCGGTCGAGTCCGGCTTCGTCCTCCGCACCCGCTGGATGGTGGGTGGCCCCGAGCCCATTGCGCACGAGCTGCTGTTCCCCGGCGGTGGGGCCCGGGCGCGCGGGATCCACGACCCGGTGGCGGCCGCGGCCCTCCAGACCGTCCTCGACCTCTTCGACGTCGACGCCGTGCACCTGCACAACCTCATCGGCCACTCGCTCGCCCCGCTCTCGGTGCTGGCCGATTTCCCCGGGCCGGTCGTCTGCACCGTGCACGACCTCTACCTGGCCTGCCCCAACCACTCGCTCCTCTACCTCGACACCGAGCCCTGCGGCATCCCCGAGGACCTCGAGGTGTGTGCCCGCTGCCTGCCGGCGAGCCGCGTCGGCGAGCCCGTGTCCTACCTCCGTCGCTTCCGGGCGGAGGTCGAGGCGCACCTCGACGTCGTCGACCACTTCGTCGTCGCCAGTCAGAGCGCGGCCGACCACCTGCTGCGGGCCTACGACGTCGACGAGGCCCGGATCGAGCTCATCGAGCACGGAGCGATCATCGAGGTCCCGGACGAGCGGGTGGTCGACGAGCGCCACGTGCTGGAGGATCCCCTCAGGCTGGCGTTCGTGGGCCGGGGCTGGCGCAAGAAGGGCCTCGACGTCGCCAGCGGCCTTGCCGACGCCGGTGTGGCCTCCGCCGTCGAGGTCCATCACTTCGGACCGCTCGAGGAGCCGGCGTCGCCCAGCCTGGTTCGGCACGGCGCCTACGACAACCGCGAGCTGCCTCGACTCCTCCGGGACGCCGGCATCCACGTCGTGCTGCTGCCGGGCCCCTACGCCGAGACCTTCGGCTACGTGATGACCGAGGCCCTGGCCGCCGGGCTGCCGGTGATCGGTGCCGGCTACGGCGCGCTCGGCCAGCGGATCCGGGCGCTGGGGGTGGGCTGGACGTTCGACCCCCAGGAGGAGGACGAACTACCGTCCCTGGTGGAGCACCTCGACCGTTGCCGACCGGAGGTCCTGCGGGCCACCCGTCGAGCCGCGGCGACGGAGCTCCGATCGACCGCCGCCACCGCTGACCGCTATGCCGAGTTGTACCAGGGAGCACACCTGCCGACGGACCGAAGGCGGCCCACCGTGACCGACCATGCTGATGCCGAGGCGGATCGACTCAGACGGCACGCCCGCGCGCTGGCGGCGGTGAACCATCAGCTGCACGCCCAGCTCGACGCGACGGCAAGGACGCGGGGCCGCGACCTGACTCGGCGTTGGTACGACGAGCTCGAGCGCCGCGCCCCGCGGACTCAGCGGAGCCTCGAGCTGGTACTGGAGGCGGCGGCCTCCGGGCGGCTGCTCGTCGACATGGCCAGCGCCGCGGTCCGTCGCCGTCGGGGCTGACACCCCGCCGGCCTCTTCCCGGCCGGCAGGACGACGGGTGTCGACCACCGGCACCAAGATCAGCGCCGGGACGGGAGGGCCGCCGCTCACGCTCAGGTCCAGGGCTCCCCGCGGATGGCGGCGCGCTGACGATCCAGCCAGCCGAGCAGGAGCGCCACGGCCCGCGGGTCGTGACGAAGCTGGTGGCCGGCCCCCGAGATGATCTTGAGCTCGGCCGAGCCGTGGGCGTCGGCCAGCACGCGGGCGTCGATCTGGGGGGCCAAGTCGTCTTCGGCGCCGTGCATCACGAGCAGCGGCCGCGGCGCCACGGCCTCGGCCCCCGCCACCGGTCGCACGTCGCGGAGGCCCTCGGCCCAGCGAGTCAGGTCCTCGGGCTCCCGACCCCCGAGGATCCCGAGCTCCCGGGACCGGTTCAGCAGCTGCTTGGGATCGGCCAGCCACCCGGTGAAGTCAGCCGGGGCGCCGAGGGTGGCGATGGCCCGCACCCGGGGATCCGAGGCGGCGACGCTGAGGCCCAGGGCGCCTCCGGTGCCGAAGCCGACGACCGCCACCCCGTCGACGCCGTCCTGGCCGGCCACCTGCCCGATGGCGGCCCGCAGGTCGTTGCGCCAGCCCGCCATGGAGAACATGCCCAAGGACGGTCGACAGCCGCGGAAGTTGAAGGCGAGGACGACCGCATCGATGTCCTCGGCGATCCGGTCCGCCATCTGTGGGTACGTGTGGGCGGACTTGGGACCACTGCCGTGCCCGGACGGATAGCCATGGCAGACCACCACCCCGGGACGATGGTCGCCGGAGGTGGACGGCCGGGCCAGGTGACCAGCCAGGGTGATCCCGTCGACGGCGAAGTGGTGCTCGAGGGCGGTGCTCACCCCGCGGCGCGTGAGCCCTTCCAGAGCCGGTAGCGCCGGTTGCGGGCTTCGGGCAGGGTGTCGGGGGCGAAGGCGAGGAACGACTCCGCCGCCATGAGGTCGTCGATCGCCTCGGCGGGAGTGGCCTCGTCGTCGAGGTCGTAGACGACCTGTGACCGCTTGTCCCCGATGTACCGGTTGTCGGCGAAGCCCTTGGGGCGATCCATGCCCGGATCGTACGGGAGGCGGGCCGCGGGGGCGACTCACCCCGGACGCGATGAGAGGGAGCGACCGGAGCCGCTCCCTCTCACCATGGTTCTGGACTGTGCACGGAGGGCGTTGCGCCGGGAGGGACCAGCCTCCGACCGCATCTCCGCCGGTGTCCGGAGTGATTTCGCTTGGGTTGTCCGAAGGCCGCTAGCGGCCGGACACCTCCGAGGTCCCAAATCGTTTACCACTCAGTTGGACCACCTCCTTTCCTCGGTCCGCACATCAAAGCACAGCCGAGCCACCCGAGCGCGTCATGTTTCCCCGCCACCTCCGTCGAGGGCGCCGATGGCGGCCAGGTACTCCCCCTCTGCGGTGAGCACCGAGCGGATGTCGTCGGCGGTCATCTCCCGGTCGTCGGCCTCGGCCCGGCGCAGGAGGTCGGCCACGGTGGCCTCGTCGGCGATGTCACCGGCTTCGTCCCGCTCGGCCAGGTGGACGAGGTGCCAGCCCAGGAGGGCCTCGACGTCCTCGTAGCTCAGCCGGCTGGACACCTCGGCCGGTAGGGCGCTGGCCACGAACTCGATGGCCTCGTCCACCTCGAACAGGGCCGGAGGATCGGAGCCGGCGAGCAGCGCGTCCGCCCGCCGGAGGGCGACCACCGCGACCACCACGACCGCGACCACCGTCAGCACGATCAGGAGCAGGCCCACGTCAGGTGGCGAGAGCGTCGTGGAGGGCGGCGATGACGCGGTCCTGGTCGTCGGGCGACATGGCACTGCCGCTGGGGAGGCACAGGCCGACGGCGAAGAGTTGCTCGCTGGTCCCGTCGACGCGGGCCGAGCAGTGGCGGAACACGGGCTGGAGGTGCATCGGCTTCCACAGCGGTCGGCTCTCGATGTCCTGGGCCTCGAGGTGGAGGCGCACGCCTTCACGATCGATGCCGGCCTGCTCGGGATCGACGGTGATGCAGGTCAGCCAGGCGTTGCCCTCGTCGTCGGTGGGCGCGAAGGCGATCCCCGGCCGAGCGGCCAGGGCCTCCCGGTAGTGCTCGCGGATCTCGCGCCGGCGGGCGATCCGCTCCCCGAGCGTCGTGAGCTGACCCCGACCGACCGCCGCCAGCAGGTTCGAGAGCCGGTAGTTGTAGCCCACCTCGGTGTGCTCGTAGTGGGGGGCGTCCTGGCGGGCCTGGGTGGCCAGGTACCGGGCCCGCTGGGCCAGCTCCGGTCGGTCACAGACCAGCATCCCGCCCCCGCCGCTGGTGATGAGCTTGTTGCCGTTGAACGAAAGGACCCCGACCTCGCCGAACGAACCGGCCGAGCGACCACCGGACGTGGCCCCGATGGCCTCCGCCGCATCCTCGATCAGAACGATGCCCCGATCGGCACACAGCGGAACCAGCCGGTCGTAGTCGGCGCACTGCCCGTAGAGGTCGACGGCGATGACCGCCGCCGGCAGCGCCCGGCCCTCCCTTTCCCGAGCCTCCAGCTCCTCGGTCAGCAGGTCGGGTGAGAGGTTCCAGCTCGACCGGTCGCTGTCGACGAAGACCGGTTGGGCGCCGACATAACGGATGGCGTTGACCGACGCCGCGAACGTGAAGGTGGAGACGATCACGTCGTCCCCCGCCCCCACCCGGAGCTCGAGCAGGGCCAGGTGCAATGCCGCGGTCCCGCTGGACAGCGCCACCCCGTGGGCCCGGCCGGCCACCCGGGCGGCCTCCTCCTCGAAGGCGGTCAGATCGGGGCCGACCGGCGCCACCCAGTTCGAGTCCAGGGCCTCGATCAGCAGCCGCCGTTCCGCCTCCCGCACGTCGGGCGGGGACAGGTAGATGCGGCTCACGACC
>DATDAH010000361.1:0-2235 GCA_036525535.1 Acidimicrobiales bacterium | reverse complement strand
GAGCCCCACCGCTCAGCGCACCCGCAGCCAGCAGTGCTTCGGGGTGTGGGCCGTGCTCGGCTCCACCGGGGCCTGGCCCCAAGTGGTGAACCTGTGGGAGGAGGACGGCCTGGCCGGGCTCGCCGCGTCCTTCGCCGGCGAGGCCGTCGGCCCGGGGGCCCAGGACGAGACGCTGGCGACCTGGTGGGCCAAGGCGGCCGAGTTCCGGCGGGGCGGGTTCGACCGCCTCTTGCGCCCCGCCGCCTGGAGCCCGACGATCGACGCACTCTGCGCCGCCGGCGTCCGGGGCGAGTGCTACGCCCACGAGCTGGTCACGGTCCGACCGGGGACGACGGCTGAGTTCCTCGATTTGGTCCGGCACGAGGCCGTCGCCTTGCACCGGGCCGAGGGCCTCGAGCTGGTGGGGGCCTTCTCGACCCTCATGGTCGACGACGACGAGTGCCTCCTGCTCTGGGCTGTCCCGACGTGGGCCGAGTGGGCCGGCTACGAGAGCGCCCTGCTGGGTGACGGCGCCCTCGCCGCCTGGGTCCGGGACTCCCGCCGGCTGGTCACGGCCCGGCACCGCATCCTGCTGGTCGACAGCCCGCTCTCGCCGCTGCGGACCGGCCGCCAGCCCTCCGCCGCCGACCGCTCCGACTGGACGGGGTGACGTGGCCGCCGAGATCACCGACGAGGCGATCGCCGCCCTGCGGGCCCGCATCGGGGTCCCCCAACCCCATCCTCAGCCCCCGCACTACCGGACGCCCAACGAGGACGCCTTCCGCCACGTGGCCGAGTCCTACGGCGACGACAACCCGCTCTGGTGCGACCCCGCCTACGGCGCCACCAGCCGTTGGGGCGGGGTCATCGCCCCGCCGCACCTGGTCGGCGGCGACACCCTGGTCGGCGAGAACGAGGTCACCGGCTACGACGACGAGACCAAAGCCCTGATGAAGGGGGACCCGCTGCGCGGGGTCCATGCCTTCTATTCAGGGAGCCACCGCGAGTGGTGGGAGCCGCTGTACCCCGGGGCCCGGATCGCCCGTCGCAACGCCCTCGTCGGCGTCCACGACAAGGCGGGCGAGTTCGCGGGACGGGCCGTCCACGAATGGACGGCGGAGGTCTTCTGCCAGCAGGACGGTCCGCCCCTGGCCGCCCAGTACCGGCTGATGATCCGGGGCGAGCGGGAGAAGGCGGAGGCGTCGGGCAAGTACGACGACACCGAGATCCGCCCGTACACCGACGAGGAGATCGAGCGCATCACCGAGGCCGTCCTGGCCGAGGGCGACCGGCGCCGGGGGGCCGAGCCCCGCTGGTGGGAGGAGGTGGCCGCGGGCGACGAGCTCGAGCCCCTGGTGAAGGGCCCGTTCCGGGTCACCGACATCGTTTGTTGGCACGTGGGCATGGGCATGGGCCTCTACGGGGTGAAGGCGCTGCGCCTCGGCCAGGAGCAGCGCCGGAAGGTGCCCCGGTTCTTCCGGCCCGACGACCTCAACGTCCCCGATGTCCAGCAGCGCGTGCACTGGGACGCCGAGTGGGCCCGGCGAGCGGGCAGCCCCGCCATCTACGACTACGGACGGATGCGGGAGACGTGGCTGATCCATGCCTGCACCGACTGGATGGGCGACGACGCCTGGCTCTGGAAGCTGGACTGCCAGTTCCGCCGCTTCAACTACGTCGGCGACACCCACTGGGTGCGGGGCCGCATAACCCGGCGCTACCTGACCGACTGGGGCCAACCGGCCGTCGACCTCGACCTGTGGGGCGAGACCCAACGGGGCGAGACGACCACCCCTGGCCACGCCTCGATCCTGCTGCCCAGCCGCGACAGCGGCGAGGTCCGGCTGCCGCCGGTGCCCGGAGGCGCGGGCACGGCCCAGCAGGTGCTCGATGCCCTCGTCGAGCGCTTCGCCGACGAGGAGGCGTCGTCATGACCCCGCCGGCCACCTGGGTCCGCGACGAGCAGCACACCGTCCTCGACCTGCTGCGGGCCCGGGTCGAGGCGTCGCCCGACGACCCCTATCTGGACGTCATCGGCGAGGCCCTCACCGCCGGCGAGGTCAGCCGGAGTGCGGCCCGCATCGGCGGGGCCCTGCGCGCGCTCGGCGTCCAACCCGGCGACCGGGTCGCCTCCCTCATCGAGAACTCGGCCGAGGCCGTGCTCGTCTGGTTCGGGATCCTGTGGGCCGGCGGCGTGGCCGTCCCCGTGAACACCGCCTACAAGGGCGAGTACCTGCGCCACCAGCTCACCGACTG
>DATDAH010000360.1:0-6643 GCA_036525535.1 Acidimicrobiales bacterium | reverse complement strand
GCCCCGATGAAGATGTTCGAGCCGAAGTAGTCCGACGGCAGCTTGGAGATCTTGCCCTTCATCAGGGCGGCCATCTTCTTGGTCGTGTGCCCACCCCCCAGGTACTGGTCCCACTTCCACATCATGTCGGTGGACCAGTAGGCGGCGGCCTCGGTGACCACGAACTTCAGGCCGGGAAAGCGCTCGAAGGCGCCGGAGAACAAGAGGTGCCACATCGGCCGGGTGGCCCACCAGACGACCTCGGCCAGGTAGATGCCGATGTGCTCGCCCATCTCCTCGCGAGGCGCCTCGCCGGAGTGGGTGTGGACCGGGAACCCGGCGGCCTCGCAGGCGGCCCAGACCGGGTCGTAGGCGGCGTCGTTGTACGGCAGTCGGTCCCGCCACATGGTCGGGATCATCACGCCCCGGATGCCGGGTTGGCCGGCCAGCCACTCGACCTCCTCGACCCCCCGCTCGATGTCGTGGGCGATGGGGACCAGGGCGATGCCACCTCGGCGCTCCGGGCTGTGGCTGCACATCTCGACCAGGAAGCGGTTGTGGGCCCGGGCGCCGGCATAGGCCAGCTCCGGGTCGTCGATCATCCCGGCCCCCAGGCCGGCCCCGAAGGGCGGGGAAGCCATGCCGGTGATGGCGTCGGCGTCGGCGAACATGACCTCGGCCGAGACGCCGTCGGCGTCCATCTCCTTGTCCCGCTGCTCGGGGTCGAAGGCCCCCCGGAGACCCTCGGCGTTCTCGGTCTCCCAGCCCATGATGTAGTCGTAGTTGAGCTTCAGGGCCTCGTCCCGAGAGCCCTGCTGCTCGGCCAGGTAGTCGTCGAACTGCCGGTGATACTTCTGGTCGAGGAAGGGCCCGTACTCGGCCGCGGGGAGCCCGCAGTGGGAGTCGGCCGAGATGATCGTGTAGCGGCCGCGCTGCGCTGAGGGCTCTTCGCTGCCGCTCATCGCCTTGCGGGCCTCTTCGGCCCGCCGATCGACTGCGTCGCTCATCTCAGCTCTTCTTCCCGAGGACGGACAGGTCGTCGTAGCGCTGGTGGATGAAGGGGACCAAGTCCTCCCGGGGCACGGGGCCGATGACCCGGCCGACCTGGGTG
Organism: Acidimicrobiales bacterium; assembly: GCA_036525535.1. Taxonomy (GTDB): domain Bacteria; phylum Actinomycetota; class Acidimicrobiia; order Acidimicrobiales; family DATDAH01; genus DATDAH01. The sequence continues at coordinate 5,553 of DATDAH010000360.1, read as the reverse complement.
GAGGCCCGCTCGGTCCAGTTGATGTCCACGACCCGGCGCACGACGAGGTCCGCGATGGGGTCGAGCGGCGAGTCCTTCAGGACGACCTCGCCGTCGATGCCCTCGTGGACCCGGGCCTTCTCGGTCTTCTCGCCGTAGACCAGGAGCGGGTCCTGGTCGAGCTCGCCGGCCGTCTCGGCCGAGGGTGAGAGCTTGAACCAGAAGTCGCGCTTGGTCTTCTCGTAGGGCTCCCGGGTCTCGGTGACCGTGCCCTGGATCTCACACACGGTGAAGCCCATCCGGGCGATGCCGGCGTCGATGGCGTCGCCGTCGCGGCGGGCCCAGACGTCAGCGATCTTCTTGGGCTCGCCGTAGGTGTCCCGGCCCCCGAGCACGGACTGCTCGGTGGTCATGGGCATGAAGATCGGGTACTCGCCGACCTGGTCGCCGTGGCGGGCGGCCACCCCGAACCACCCGGCACCGAACACGGGCAGGCCGGGCATCTCGACCGAGGTGATGGTCAGGCGCACCCTCGGCTCGTTAGCCGGTTCGAGCGGCTTGGGGAGGACGGCGGCGATCAGTTCGGGGTCGGTCTCGTAGACGGCCGTGACCGCGGTGGACCAGATCTCGGCCCGGGTGGCCTCGATCTCCCGACTGCGCTGCTCCACCTTCGCGCCGTAGCGGATCTGGCCCATGACATCCCCCTTGTCGACACCTCGGCGGGTCTCTGCAACACTGTTACAGATGACCGAGCCGTCGGCAAGCCGTGGACGCATCCTGGCCGCGGCCCGCGCCTTCGTGACGGCCGACGGGGTCGACGCGGTGAGCATGCGCAAGGTGGCGGCCGAGGTCGGCCTCGCCCCCACCGCCATCTACTGGCACGTGGGCAGCCGGGAGGACCTGCTGAACGCCGTGCTCGACGAGATGATCGCCGACCTGCCCCCGATCCGGGCCCGGGGCACCGGCCCCCGCGACCGGATCGCCTCGCTGGCGCGGGGCGCCCGCCAGGAGTTCCACGACAACGTCCGCACCCTGCAGCTGGCGACCGAGCTGGGGCGGGGGAACGAGCTCTCGTTCCGGGCCCAGGTCGCCCTCGCCCGCGAGATGACCGCGGCCGGCTTGGACGGCGACGACGCCGTGGCCGCCCTGCGCTCGATCCTGTTCCTGGTCGGCGGCTTCGTGATGATCGAGGAGGAGTACCGCCAGCGGGAGCCGGCGCAGGTCGGCACCCGCCACCTCTGGGCCGGCGTGGACGACGAGGCCATCGATCCCGCCATCCGGGCCGCCATGACCGGGCCCACCGACACCGACTCCCTCTTCACCTACACGCTGGACCGCCTCCTCGACGCCGTCCTCGACTGACGCCGCGGGGCCGGAGCCGAGGCACTAGAAATCCCGCCGATGTGGCTTCTCAGCCTGCGGGATCTTCAGTGGCGGCGGCGGCGGTTCCTCATCGCCATCGTGGCCACCTCGCTCATCTTCGCCCTCACGCTGCTGGTCACGGGGACATCCAAGGGCATCGACAACGAGGTGGGGCGCATCGTCTCGTCCTTCGACGCCGACCGTTGGGTCGTCGACGAGGGGGCCACCGGCCCCTTCACGTCGACGCGGCCCCTCGACGAGGACGTCGGGGGCCAGGTCGCCGAGAGCCCGGGCGTCGAGGAGGCGGCCGGCGTGATCCTGTTTCGGGGCACGCTCGGCGGCGCGTCGCCCGTCGACGTGAACCTGATCGGCTATGAGCCGGGGGCGCTCGGCTCGCCGGCCATCGACGAGGGACGGGAGGCGATCGACTCCGGAGAGGTCGTCGTCGACGTCGCCCTCGGGATCGACCCCGGCGAGACGATCGACCTCATCGGCGAGGAACGGGAGGTCGTGGGCACCGCCAGCGGGGTGACGTTCTTCTACGGAGTCCCCACGGTGTTCGCACCCCTGGCCGACCTGCAGGAGATGGCGTTCGGCGGCCTCCCCCTCGTCACCACGGTCATCACCCGGGGCGTATCGCCGTCCCTGCCGGACGGGGTCGTGGCCCTGACCAACACCCAGGTAGAGGAGGACCTCCGTCGTCCGACCCAGAACGGTGCCTCCACCGTCGACTTCATCCGCATCCTGCTGTGGCTCACCGCAGCCGGGATCATCGCGTCGATCGTGTACCTCACGTCGCTCGAGCGCCTGCGCGACGTCGCCGTCCTGAAGGCCACCGGCGCGCCCAACCGGGTACTGGTCGGGAGCCTGGTCGCCCAGGCCATGGTCCTCTCCCTGGCCTCCGCCCTCCTCGCCATCCCCATGGCCCTCCTCATGAAGCCCGGCATGAGCTTCGACGTGGTCCTGACCGGCCGCGACTACCTGACCCTCGCCCTCGCCGGGGTGGTGATCGGTGGCCTGGCCAGCCTCGCCGGACTCCGCCGGGCCTTGGCCGTGGACCCGGCGCTGGCGTTCGGGAGCTGAGATGGCCGAGATCGCCGTCCGCGACCTGGTCATCGAGTACCGCAGTGGGGACTACCTGGTCCGCCCCATCGACGGGCTGAACCTCGAGGTGGGCTCGGGCGAGCTGGTCCTCCTGCTCGGCGCCAGCGGGTCCGGGAAGACGACGCTGCTGTCCGCCCTGGGTTCGATCCTGACGCCGACGTCGGGCTCCATCCGAGTGGGCGACACCGACGTGGTCGGCCTGAGGGGGCGGGCGTTGACCGACTACCGGCGCCGTCAGATCGGGATCGTCTTCCAGAGCTTCAACCTCATCCCGAGCCTGACCGCCCGGGAGAACGTCGAGATGCCTCTGCGGGCCGGCGGAATGCGAGGCCGGGAGGCTCGACGGCGGGCGTCGGAGCTGCTGGCCCGGGTCGACCTCACGGATCGGGAGCGCCACCGGCCGGCGGACCTGTCGGGCGGACAGGCGCAGCGGGTGGCGATCGCCCGGGCCCTCGCGTTCGATCCCCCACTCCTGCTGGCGGACGAGCCGACGGCCCACCTCGACTACATCCAGGTCGAAGGCGTGCTGGCCTTGCTGCGCGACCTCGCCGCCCCGGGGAGGTCCGTTGTCATCGCCACCCACGACGAGCGCTTGATGCCCCTGGCCGACCACGTCGTGGAGCTGAGCCCCCGGGCGACAGCCGACGCCGGCCCGCCACGAGAGGTGACCTTGTTGCCCGGCGAGCAGCTGTTCGCCCAGGGTGACGCGGGCGACTTCATCTACGTCGTCGAGTCCGGCACCGTAGAGGTGTCCCGGGAGCGGGCCGACGGCGGCGACGAGATCGTCGGGCGGTTCGGCCCGGGCGAGTACTTCGGCGAGCTGGCCCCCACCTTCGGCCTCCAGCGCTCGGCCGGGGCCCGCTCCGGCGAGGACGGCGCAGTCGTGACCGGCCATTCGGTCAAGGACTTCCGCCAGCGGGCCCGCGCCTGATCCAGCCTGCGGGCGAGGTCAGTCCGCCGGGATGCCGGTGGGGTTCGGGAAGGGGAGGATGCCCGAACCGCTGATGGCGCGGGCCAAGGGAGTCAGCTCGTCGGCCAGGGCCAAGACGGCGTCGGCGTCACCGATCCCGGCGACCAGTGCCCGCAGGGCCAGATCGTCGGTCGTGGTCTCGATGTGCTCGTGAAGGACCCGGCCCTCGTCGGTGACCGTCGTGGCGTCGACGAGCAGGCCACGATCGACCAGGCGGGCGACCCCCTCCGCCCATTCGTCCTCGGTCCAGTCCCGGCTCTGGCGCAGGATGTCACCGGGGAAGCCCGAGCCGAGGGCGTAGATCAGGTGCATCTCGACCGGGTCCAAGCCGACCGAGGCCTGGGTGGCCACGTGACCGTCACCCCGCTGTTCACGCAAACAGGTGGCCAGCTGCCAGAGGGCCCCGACGTGATCCTCGGGGAGGCCGAGGTCCCGGTTGGCCGCGAACAGGGGTCGGCCGAGGTGATCGGCGTGGTCGACCGCGGCCTGCAGTCGGACGAGGACGGTCGGAGCCACCCCCAGTTCGTAGGCCGCCGCCCGCCGGAGGGCGGCGACGGCCGCGGTCTGGCGGGCGTCGACGCACGCCTCCGGCGACGCGAACGACCAGGCGTCAGGGATCGCCTTGCGCACCCGCCGCGGCGCGAAGTTGGCGAAGACGGCTTCGACCACGCCCGCGTCGACGTCGCCCAACGGGGCGGCCCGGAAGCCGAAGTAGCCCATCCAGAAGCCCTTCAGCCCTATCTCGGCGGCGGCCTGCCGGGACTCCTCGGCGAAGTAGGTGACCGCGTGGACCATCTCCAGGCGCTGGTGCAGCCGGCGAGCGGGGTGTTGCGGGGCGGCCACTGCCCGACCGTACCTGGGCGTGGCAGGGTGAGGGGATGAGCACGCCCATCGCCGAGCGCCTCGGCATCGAGTTCCCGCTGTTCGCGTTCTCCCACTGCCGAGACGTCGTCGCCGCCGTGAGCAAGGCCGGTGGCTACGGCGTTCTCGGGGCCCTCGCCTACAGCCCCGACCAGCTCGAGATCGAGCTGTCCTGGATCGACGCCAACGTCGGCGGCAAGCCCTACGGCGTGGACTTCGCCATGCCCGAGAAGTTCGTGGGCAAGGGCGAGGACTTCGATCTCGACAGCCTCCAGGCGGCCATCCCCGAACAGCACCGCCGGCACGTCGAGCACCTGCTCGAGGAGCACGGCGTGCCGCCCCTCCCCGACGGGGACGAGGGCGTGCTGAAGGCCGCGGGCCTGGCCGTCGAGGTCGAGGGCCCGGGCCAGATCGATGTCGTGCTCGAGCACCCGGTGTCGATGATCGTCAACGCCCTCGGCCCGCCCCCGCCGTATGTCGTCGAGGCCGCTCACTCCAACGGCGTGCTGGTCGGCGCCCTCTGCGGCAGCGCCCGCCACGCCGAGCGCAACGTCGAGCGGGGGGTCGACGTCCTCGTCGCGCAGGGCACCGAGGCGGGCGGCCACTGCGGCGAGATCTCGACCATGGTCCTGATCCCCGACGTGGTGGACGCCGTGGGCCCGGACGTCCCCGTGCTCGCGGCCGGGGGCATCGGCCGGGGTCGCCAGATGGCGGCCGCGATGGCCCTCGGGGCCCAGGGCGCCTGGACCGGCTCGATCTGGCTGACCTGTGCCGAGTCCGACACCCAGCCCTGGGTCATCGAGAAGCTGCTGAAGGCCGGCTACAGCGACACCGTCCGCTCCCGGGCCATGACCGGCAAGCCCGCCCGTCAGCTGCGCACGGCCTGGACCGAGGCCTGGGAGCAGGAGGGTGGCCCCGCCCCGCTGCCGATGCCGCTGCAGGGCCTGCTCTACGCCCCGGCCGCCCACCGCTTCAGTCGGGTCCAGAACGACGCGCTCTCGGGCTCACCGGTCGGCCAGATCGTCGGCCTCATGGACAAGGTCCGCCCGGCCAAGGACATCGTCTTCGACATCGTCGAGGAGTGGATCGACACCACCCAGCGCGCGGCCACCGCATTGGACGACTGATCCCGTCAGGGGGCGAGGAAGGCGTCGGCGGTGGCGACGATGTGGTCGACGTCGGCGTCGGTCAGGCCGTGGTTGCTGGGTAGGACCACTCCCTGCTCCATGACCCGGTCGGCGTTGGGGAGCCCGGTCTCGGGCTGACGGTGGGCGATG
>DATDAH010000359.1:0-3470 GCA_036525535.1 Acidimicrobiales bacterium | reverse complement strand
GTCGCCGAACAGCCAGTCAACCAACAGGATCACGAGCAGGGCGACCCCGCTGACCACGATGCGCAGGGCGTCGACGGGAGACCATCGCTCCAGTGCCAGCGCCGTCGTGTCGGACATGCACCCCTCCCCACCCGTTGGACCACCCGACGAGTTCGCGGCTTAGGTTAGGGCTGACTCGGGAAGGGGAGCGACGATCACCACGGGGAGGGAGAAAGGCAGGCGGTGGCTGACCCCGGAGCGTGTGCTGGCGGGCCTGGCCCGCCTCTTCCGTGTCCTGGGCGCCCCGTTCGTCCGCTACGAGATCCACGGCGGCGGGTGCGCCACCGACCTCCGCGTCGGGGTCATCGCCGCCAACCACCGCAGCCTCTTCGACGTGATCGCCGGCCTCGTCTGCCTCCACCACTTCGGGCACTACCCCCGCCTCCTCGTGGAGCGGCGCTACGTCGAGAAGGGGCTGGTCGGGGTCTGCGCCCGTGGCATCGGCGCCATCCCCGTCGATCGGGGTGGCGACCGGGGCCAGGCCCTGGCCGCGGCCTGGGCGGCCCTGGCGGACGGGATCTCCATCCTGGTCATGCCCGAGGGGAGCCTCCACTGGGACCCTGACGACCCGCTGTCGACCGGTCCGGCCCACACCGGGGTCTCCCGCCTGGCGACCGAGAGTGGCGTCCCTGTGGTCCCCGCCGCGCTCGCCGGTACCGAGCGGATCGCACCGCCGGGAGCGCGGTTCCCCCGGGCCAACCCGTTGCGGCGCAAGGTCGTGGCCTGCCAGGTGGCCGATGAGCCGCTGTGGCTCACCGGCGACGACCATCGGGCGAACGCCGAAGCGGTGATGGCGGCGATCAGGGACCTGCTGGCCCTGGCCGAGCCCCGGGTGCGCTGACGAGCTCGTCGATCACGGCGTCATAGCGTGGGGCCATCACGGGCCAGTCGTACCGGCGCATGGCGTCGGCCAGGCCCACCACCGCCGCTCGGGCTGCGGGGAGGTCCGTCAACACGGCCCGCAGCCGGTCGTCCAGCTCGTCGGGCGCGTACAGCACGGCCGGGTGGAAGCGTTCAGGGACGATCTCGGGGTAGCTGAGGCGATTCGGCAGGAGCGGCACACAGCCCGCCGTCATCGCCTCGACCGCGGCGATCCCGAAGGTTTCGTGCTCGGCGGTGCTCACGGTGACGTCGGATGCCGCCAACAGGCGGTGGTAGCCCTCCCGGTCCAACGTGCCGACGTGCGCGACCCGATCACCCAGGCGACGACGGATGTCGTCGAACTCCTGGGGGTCGACCCGCAGGTTCTCCCCCGCAAGGGCCAGACGGAAGGCCACCCCCTCGTCGGCCAGGCGGTGCAGGGCCGAGAACAATCGATCAGCCCGCTTCTCGCGGTCCCAACGATGGTTCCAGACCACGAGCGGCTCGGCTGCCGGCGCGTGGCCATCGGGCACGATGCCGGTGAGGTCGACGCCGACCGGGAGCACTTCGCACCCCGTGAGCACCTCGTCCAGCCGGTGGGCGTGGCCGTGGTCGAGGGCCCGGCCGAGCAGGAGGGGCAGGGCGATCCGGAGGTCGGCAAGCTGGGCCTCGGAGTTGACCAGTACCCGGTCGGCCACCGCCATCGAGAGCCAGTTGGCCAGGGCCAGCGACTCGTCAGGCCGATCCCGGGCCCCGACAGGATGGGTGAGCTGGTTCTCGTGCACGTAGAGGACGACGGCCGGGTCCCCGATGTCCCGGCGCAGGAAGCCGAGGAGGGCGGGCAGGTTGACCATGTCACTGACCAGCAGCACGTCCGGCAGGCCGTGCTCGGCGACGAGCCCGGCCACTCCCTCAGCCAGGGTCAGGGCTGAGGCCCGCAGGCGCCACCTCCAGTATGCGGCGTCGTGGGTCACGAGGTGGATGTCGTGGCGGGAGTGTGTCACCAGCCCGTCCGCCCACGCCCGGTGCGACCCCCCGTAGTACGGCTCCACAAGGACCACCCGGCTCACCCCCCGATCCTGCCCCGTTGTCAGGGGTAGAGGCGGGGGACTCGAGGGCCGAGGCCACAGGTGATCTCGTAGCCGATGGTGTCGAGGTGGATCGCCCATTCGGCCACCGTGATCTCCTCGAGCCCCTGACGCCCGAGGAGCACGACCTCGTCCCCGGGCTCCACATGGTCCTCACCGCAGTCGACCATCAGCTGGTCCATCGTGACGACACCGACCATCGGACGCCGCCGACCACCGATGAGCACCTCCTGACCGAGCAGGCCCAGGCGACGACGGACGCCGTCGGCGTAGCCGATGGGAACGGTGGCCACCGTGGCGGGCCGATCGAAGGTGTGGTGCAGCCCGTAGGAGATCCCCTCCCCCGCCGCCACCCGCTTGACCAGGCTTACCTCGGAACGCAGGCGGAGGGCGGGCCGCAGCGGGAGCGCACCGGCCAGCTCCCGGGACGGGTCGATGCCGTAGACGGCGATACCGGTGCGCACCAAGGAACGGCGCGCCGCCGGGTGGGCGATGGCGCCGGCCGAGTTCGCGGCGTGGGTCAGGGGCACCTCGATCCCGGACACGCGCAAGGCCGCGAGTACGTCGTCGAAGCGAGCCAGCTGCTCAGCGGTGAACGGGTGCTCGGGCTCATCGGCCACCGCGCAGTGGGTCCACACGGCTTCCAGCTCGAGGTCCGGCTCGCCGACGATGCTCTGGGCCAGGGCCACCGCATCCTCGGGAGCCGCCCCGACACGGTGCATGCCCGTGTCCACCTTGAGGTGGAGGCGCAGCGGCGCTCCAACGGCGGCCGCCGCGGCCACGCCGGTCGCGGTGTAGACCGTCGCCCGGAGGTCGAGCGCCGCGACGTCCGCCATCTCGTCGGGACGGGCCTCGGACAGGAGCAGCATCGGGGCGTCGATGCCGTCGGCCCGCAGCACCGCGGCCTCTTCGACCAGCGCTACAGCCAGCCAGGTTGCACCCCCGTCGAGCGCGGCCCGGGCCACGGGCACCGCGCCGTGGCCGTAGCCGTCGGCCTTGACGACGGCGCAGACCGCGGCCGGCGCGGCCCGTTCGACCAGCAGGCCGACGTTGTGGGCCACCGCGCCGAGGTCGACCTCGGCCCAGGTGGGACGCATCCGGTTCCGGCGCCTACCCCGCGTCGCCGCCGGTGACGATGGCCCGCAGGATGTCGCCTCGGGCGACGATGCCGACCAGCCGACCGTCCTCCACGACTGGGACGCGGGAGATGTCGTTGTCGTGCATCAGGGTGGCGATGACCTCGACGGTGTCGTCGGGCCCGCAGGTCACCGGCTCACGGTGCATGGCGTCCTCGACATCGACGGCCACGGCCTGCTCCAGCTCGTGCTCGAAGCGCTTCTTGCTCCCCGGCAGCTCGATCAGGCCCCCGAGGATGTTGATGACCGTCGGGTAGTGCAGTTGGGACTCCTGGACGATCAGGTCGCCGGTGGACAGCATGCCGACGACCTTGCCGTCGGCGTCCACGACGGGTCCGGCGTCGAC
>DATDAH010000358.1:0-4156 GCA_036525535.1 Acidimicrobiales bacterium | reverse complement strand
GCGACCGACGTGACGCCGGCCCGTTCGGCTTACCAGTCCGAGCTCGAGCAGCTCCGACTCCAGGTCGAGCTGATGGGCGTGCGGGTGGACCAGAATCTCGAGCGCATGCGCTCGGTGCTCCACCACGGCAACCCGTGCGAAGCGGAGCAGGCCGTGGCCGCCGACGACGAGATCGACGCCATGCAGGTGTCGCTCACCGAGCGCTGCTACGACCTGTTGGCTCGCGAGCAACCCGTGGCTTCGGACCTCCGCCTCATCGTGTCGGTCGTGCGCATCACTGCCGAGCTGGAGCGGATCGGCGATCTCGCTCTCCGCGTCGTCAAGCTGACCCCGGATCACGCCCTGCTCCGTCAGTCGACGGAGATCTTCGACCTGCTGGCGACGCTGGCGGACCTCTCCCTCGATCACTACCGGCTCGCGCTGCGCAGCTTCGCCACGCAGTCGACGGACCTGGCGCAGGAGGTATCGGCCGGTTCCCCCGAAGTCGGCGTGGTCTCGGACCGGTTGGTGGGGGAGGTCCACCGCCTCCAGGGCGACGACGCCGTACCGGTCGCGGTCAAGGTCATGACCGCGGGTCAGGCCCTGTCGCGCATCGACGATCACGCCACCGTGCTCGGTGCGCGGCTCCGTTACCTGTTCACTGGAGATCCTGACCACCTCGCCGCCGAAGTGCGGTGAAGGAGACGATGGCAATGAGTGACATCCGCCAGACCTTCCATCAGCAGCTGGAAGTGGTGAAGACCGACGTCGCCCGCCTGGCGGCGATGGTCACCGACGTGATCCCGCGCGGGACCCACGTCCTGCTCAACTACGACCTCGAGGCGGCGAAGGACCTCATCGAGCACGACGACGAGTTGGATCGCCTCACCCTCCAGATCGAGGAGCAGTGCTACCAGCTCCTGGTCCTGCAGCAGCCGATGGCCGGCGATCTCCGGGTCATCGTCAGCGCCCTGCGGATGGCCTCGGAGATCGAGCGCTCGGGCGACCTGGTCGTCAACATCGCCAAGACGATGCGCCGCATCTACGGCGACGAACTGACCCCCAAGATCCGGGGCCTCATCGAGCAGATGAGTGAGGAGGCGGCGAAGCTCTACAAGTCGGCCATCGACGCCTACCTGGACGAGGACGACGCGCTCGCCGCCGCCATCGACGACATGGACGACGTCCTCGACAGCCTGCAGAAGGACTTCATCGAGGCCGTCATCGCCGCCCACGAGGCCGAGCGCCTCGACCTGAACGCCGCCGTGCAGCTGGCCCTCATCGCCCGCTACTACGAGCGCATCGGCGACCATGCGGTCAACATGGGCGAGCGCACCCAGTATCTGGTCACCGGCTGGCTCCCCGAGCACGGGGCGGCGGCGGTAGCCGACGCCCGAGAAAGGCACCGGCCCGGTCCGGTCGAGGCGGCCATCGCCGACCGGGTCGAGGAGGGATAGCAGGAGCGCATGCGCATCCTCATCACCAACGACGACGGCGTCGAGAGTCGGGGTCTCGGCGTACTGGCCGCGGCGGTCGCCGCCGCCGGCCACGATGTCGTCGTGGTCGCGCCGGATCGTGATCAGAGCGGCTGCGGAGCCGGCATCGGCCAGTGGCACAAGGACGAGCACATCGACGTCCAGGACGTCGACCTGGAGGACGCCCCCGGCGTGCGGGCCATCGCGGTGCGGGGCACGCCCGCCCTCGCCGTCTTCGCCGCCAACCTCGGCGCGTTCGGTGCGGTGCCGGACCTGGTCGTCTCCGGCATCAACCCCGGGCTGAACACGGGGCGGGCGACCCTGCACTCGGGCACGGTTGGCGCGGCGTTGACCGCGGCCAACCTCGGCCTCTCCGGGCTGGCCGTCAGTCAGGACTACGGCGACCCGATGCGGTGGCCCACCGCGGCCGCCCTCGGTGTCCAAGCCATCGGCTGGCTGGAGGACGCGCCGGAGCGAACGGTGCTCAACCTCAACGTCCCCAACACGGCGCCGGGCGAGGTCAAGGGCATCCGGTGGGCCACTCTGGCCCCGTTCGGCTCCGTGCGGGCCGCCATCGCTGACGCCGACGAGGGTCGCCTCCAGATGGAGTTCCGGGAGGTGGACGACGAGCTCCCCGAGGACTCGGACACCGCCTTGGTCTTCGCCGGTTACGCGGCCGTGTCGTCGTTGGTCGGGATCCGAGTCGCCGAACCGCTGCCCGGGGCCATCGGGGTCGATCCCCCGATCCGCCGGAGCGCGTAGCCGTGGTCGGCGGGTTCCTCTTCGGGCTGGTGATCGGCCTCGGCCTGGCTGGGCTGGTCGCCCTGCGCTGGTCCCGCCGATCGGCCGCGAGCGCGGTGCAGCTCCGCCGTCGGGCCAATGCCACCCAGTCCGAGTTGGATCTGGTCACCGAGCGGGCCCGCCGCCTCGAAGGGGCCCTGGACCTGGTGGGCGAAGGCATCGTCGTCGCCGACGTGGACGGGCGGCGGTTGTTCACCAACGCCGCCGCCGGGCTGTTGACCGACGCCCGTCACGAGGAGGCGCTGGTCGCCGCGGCCGTCGACCGGGCCCTGGCCGAGGGGCTCGAGGGGAGGACCGTCGAACAGGGCATCGAGCTGTTCGGGCCCCCCACCCGCCAGGTGACGGTGGCCGCCTCCCCGCTGGGCCCGGGCGGGGCCCGCCTGGGCGCGGTGGTGCTGGTCCGGGACGAGTCGCGGCTGCGCCGGCTCGAGGCCATCCGCCAGGAGTTCGTGGCCAACGTGAGCCACGAGCTCAAGACACCGATCGGCGCCATCGCCCTGCTGGCCGAGACCCTGGCCGCCACCGACGACCCCGCCGACGCCGAGCGCCGCATCGACCTCCTGGTGGAGGAGGCTCATCGCCTGGGTCGGATCATCGACGACCTGCTCGAGTTGAGCGAGGTCGAGGGTCGGGACCGGAGCCGCGAGCCGGTCGACCTGGCGGAGCTGGTCGATGCGTCGGTGCGGCGCCTCCAGCCCCTGGCCGAGCAGCTCGGGGTGACCATCGAGCTGGAGCTGGCCGCCAGTCAAGCCTGCTTGGCCGACGACCGTCAGCTGGGCTCGGCGGTGACCAACCTGGTCGACAACGCCCTCAAGTACGCCGACGGCCGGTCGCCGGTGACGGTGACCGTGCGCCCCGGTGACGGGTGGGCCGACGTCGTGGTGCAGGACCACGGCATCGGCATCCCGCAGCCGGAACAGGAACGGGTCTTCGAGCGCTTCTACCGGGTGGACAAGGCCCGCAGCCGGGACACCGGTGGCACCGGCCTCGGGTTGGCCATCGTCCGCAACGTGGCCCGGGCCCACGGCGGCGAGGTCCTGGTCACCTCCCGGGAAGGGGAAGGCTCCACCTTCACCCTCCGCCTGCCCCTCGTGTCCGTACCCGCTGGTGACAAGGAGGCCCGTCGTGGCTGATGCCCCGACCGTGCTCGTGGTCGAGGACGAGGAGAACTTCATCGAGGCCTTGACCATCGGGCTGAAGAAGGAGGGATTCCGGGTCCAGATCGCCCGCGACGGGGCCGAGGCCCTGCTGGTGTTCGACGCCGTCCGTCCCGACATCGTCCTGCTCGACCTGATGCTGCCGAAGGTCTCCGGCGTCGACGTCTGCCGGGAGATGCGGTCGCGCTCCAAGGTCCCGATCATCATGGTCACGGCCAAGGGCTCCGAGGTCGACACCGTCGTGGGCCTCGAGGTCGGCGCCGACGACTACGTGACCAAGCCGTACCGACTGCGCGAGCTGGTGGCCCGGATGCGGGCCGTGCTGCGACGGGCAGCCGAACGGACTCCCGACCGGACGCCGGGTAACGGCGACGAGGTCCTGGCTTCGGGCGATCTGGTGCTCGATCCCGACCGCCACGAGGTCTCGCTCCACGGCGATGCGCTGGACCTGCCCCTCAAGGAGTTCGAGGTCCTGCAGCTGCTGCTCGAGCGGGCGGGCCGGGTGGTCACCCGGGATCAGCTCATCGACGAGGTCTGGGGCCACGACTACGTGGGCGACACCAAGACCCTCGACGTGCACATCAAGCGCCTCCGCAGCCGCATCGAGGCCGACCCGTCGGTTCCCGAGCGCATCCTCACGGTGCGAGGTGTGGGGTACAAGATCGTGGCTCCGGACCGAGCCGATCCCCGAGTAGCGTCGATTCCGTAGCCTTCCGACTCCGCGAGCGGAGTGAGGATGCCGTT
>DATDAH010000357.1:0-6065 GCA_036525535.1 Acidimicrobiales bacterium | reverse complement strand
GCTGGAGTGGGCCCATCGCCAGCTGGACATCCTCGAGTTCCATCGCGACCTGGCCGCGCCGCACGCGTTCGCCAGCCGCGCGATCGGGTGGCCACTGATGATCCGGCCCGTGCCGTACTTCACAGCGACCCGACCGGACGGCCAGGCTATGGAGATCCTCGCCGTCGGGAACCCAGCGCTCTGGTGGTCGTTCGTGGTGGCCCTGCCGGTGTTGTTGGTTTCGTGGTGGCGCGAGCGGCATCGCCCTGTCGAGGTCGTGTTGGCCGCCTGGTTGGTGCTGTACGTGCCGTGGGTGCTGGTCCTCCGGAACCAGATCTTCTTCTACTACCTGACCCCGCTCGTCCCGTTCATGGCGCTGGGCCTGGTGTGGTGCCTGCGTGAGGCGACCCGGCGCAGCCGCTTCGGTCGTCCCCTCACCGTGATCGTCACGGTTGCGGTCGTCGTCTGCGCTGTCGTGTTCCTGCCGCTCTGGATCGGGTTGTGGGTCTCCCCCGAGCACCTCGAACGGCTGCTGCTCTTCGATGGCTGGCACTTCCGGTAGGGGTCGGCCTGCAGGCGCTGGGTAGGTTCGACGTAATGGCTTCCTTCCGTGTCGGCGTCCAGCTCCATCCGCAGCACTGCTCGATCGACGAGCTGCGGGGTGCCTGGGAGACGGCTGACCGGCTCGGGGTCGACAGCATCTGGACCTGGGACCACTTCTACCCCCTGTACGGCGACGACACGGGCGCCCACTTCGAGGGCTGGACGCTGCTGGCCGCCATGGCCGTCACCACCACCAACGCCCACATCGGGCTGCTGGTCACCGGCAACTCGTACCGGAACCCCGACCTGCTGGCCGACATGGCCCGCACGGTCGACCAGCTCTCCGGTGGACGCACCTACCTGGGCATCGGGTCCGGGTGGTTCGAGAAGGACTACGCCGAGTACGGCTACGAGTTCGGCACCGCGCCGGGCCGCCTGCGCGAGCTGGAGGCGTCGCTGAAGCGGATCAAGGCCCGCCTGGCCGAGCGGAACCCCGGCCCGGCGGGCGAGCTGCCCGTTCTCATCGGGGGTGGGGGCGAGAAGGTCACCCTGCGCCTGGTCGCCCAGTACGCCGACGCCTGGAACACCTTCGGCCCACCCTCCAACTTCACCCACAAGAACGGCGTGCTCGACGAGTGGTGCGAGAAGCTGGGCCGTGACCCCGCCGAGATCGAGCGCACCGTCGCCATCCAGGGCAACGAGGTCGACAACGTCGACGCCTACCTCGAGGCCGGCGCCACCCATGTCATCGTGATGACCGGCCACCCCTTCGACCTCGGCCCCGTCGAGACCCTTCTGGCCAAGCGGAGCTGACGGGGCAGGACGTCAGCCGGCGTAGACGGCGCCACTCGCCGCCACCACGGCGGTGGTCGCGGCGGCTACGGCCTCGATGGCGTACTTGACCGCGGCGGCGGCCTCGACCTGCTCGGAGGCGGCCGCGATCCGGCGCTTGGCCTGCTTGCGGTCGGCCCGCTCAGGGGCCACGACCTCGAGGAGTTGGCAGGGTCCCGCCAGCGCCAGGAGCACGGCGTCGCGCTGGGTCAACGGGCCGTCACCGGTCGCGGCGGCCCGGACCTCGGCAAGGAGGGCGGCATGGGCGACCGGGTCGGTCACCGGGTGGCGGGTCGGCCGCAGGGGATCCTTCTCCCGCCCGATCGTGCCGTCGGCCACCATCGAGTCGACGACCTCGGGCCAGCCCGAGTGCTTCACGGACGACAGTCGGCTCTTCAGCTTCTTGCCCTCGTGCGGCGCGAGGTTCTCGAGGGTCTGGTCCAGCAGCCGGTGCGTCGGCCGGGTGCCGGTCAGGTGGAGGCGGCCGTCGGTCAGCTCGACGTGGCCGTCGATCGCCAGCTCGGCGATCAGCGCCCCGGTCACGCCCACGGCGACAGACGACTGGTTGGTGTTGCCCCGAGCCGGCGTGCCGTCGGCATCGAGGGCCAGGAGGACGAAGGCTTCAGCCAGCAGCATCCACCGGGTCTACCCGCCTGTGGCTCCGACCAAAACCGTCGGCGGCCGAGCCGTGTGTCAGACCTCCCAGACGAGGACCTCGGTGTCAGCGGCGGCGGTGAGCTCCTGTTCGGGCTCGTCGGTGAGGCGGACGGCGTCGCCCTCGGCCAGGTCGATCGACGCCGACGACAGCCGGGCCGAGCCCCGGGCCACGAAGACGTGGACGTGCGGGGCGGCCGGGATGGTGACGGTCTGACCCTCGTCCAGGCGGACGGCCCAGAGCACGGCGTCCTGCTGGTGGAGGTGCACGGCGCCCTCGTGGCCTCGGCCGGACGCCACCGGCACCAGCTCGCCGGGGACCAGGCGGTCGCTGATGTCGACCTGCTCGTAGCCGGGCTCGACGCCGACCGTGTCGGGCCGCACCCACATCTGCAGGAAGTGGACGGGCTCGTCCCGGCTGGCGTTCATCTCCGAGTGGCGGATGCCGGTGCCGGCCGACATCCGCTGCGCGACGCCCGGGGTGATGACCCCGGAGTTCCCGGCCGAGTCCTGGTGGGCCAGTGCCCCCTCCAGCACCCAGGTCACGATCTCCATGTCCTGGTGGGCGTGGGCGCCGAAGCCCTGGCCGGCGGCCACCCGGTCGTCGTTGCTGACCAGGAGGAGGCCGTGGCCCACGTTGGCCGGGTCGTAGTGGCTGCTGAAGCTGAAGCTGTGCCACGAGTCCAGCCAGTCGATGGCGGTGTGGAATCGGTCGCGGGCGCGCCGGACGTCGATCACGGTTCTCTCCTCACGTGACGGGCGAGCCGTACATCTCACCCAGCGGGTCGCTGATGAGCTCGAGGCGGGCCCCGTCGGGGTCCCGGAAGTAGATGGAGCTGCCGTCGATGTGGTCGTAGCCGACGCCGGCGTCGTCCAGCTTGGCCTTCACGTGGGCCCACCGGTCCGGGGGCATGGAGATGGCCAGGTGGTGGAGGCCGCCGAGCACCTCGGCGTAGTCACCCAGGTCGAGGCCGGGGAAGTCGAAGAAGGCGATGGTGTTCCCGTTGCCGATGTCGAAGAAGAAGTGGGTCGAGCCCTCGTAGTCCCGGTTCTCGAACAACTCGGTCAGGGGGAACTCGAGGAGGTCCTGGTAGAAGCGAATGGTCGTCTCCACGTCGGCGGAGAGCAGGGCGACGTGGTGGACCCCGCGGGCGCTGGAGGCCGGACGGTCCTCACGCTCCTGCAGGTACTGGTCCTTCAGCTCTTGGCGGCGGGCCGCGAGGCGGTCGAGATCGAGGTCCATGCCCCCACTGAACACCAGTCGGGGGTCGATGTTCCCTGCCGCTTGCCAGTGACGAACAGATGTTCGATACTGGGGTCCCTGCCAACGGCTGGGGAGCCATGACATGACCAACGCTGCGGAGCGGAGCGCAGCAGCTCGAACGGGGTTCGTCGAATCCGGCGTAGCCGGGGGAGCCGCCCTGGCGGCGACACGGGACATGGTCAGGCCCGTGACCCTGACCGACGAGCAGCGCCTGCCCGCGGCCCCGGCCCTGGAGGCGGTCCTGCCCGGGGGTGGCGTGCGCCGGGGCTCGGTGGTGGGCCTCGAGGGGCCGGGCTCGACGTCGTTGCTGTGGTCCCTGCTGGCTCCCCCGACCGAGGCCGGTTCGTGGGCGGTGCTGGTGGGCCTGCCCGCCGTGGGCCTGCTGGCCGCGGCCGACGCCGGGGTGGCGCTGGAGCGCCTGGCCGTGGTCGCCCCGCCCGGCGGTTCGTGGGCCACCGTGCTGGGGGCCCTGCTCGACGGCTTCGACCTGGTCGTGGCCGCCCCCGATCGCAAGGTCCGGCCGGCTGACGCCCGCCGCCTCACCGCCCGGGCCCGGGAGCGGGGGACGGTCGTGGTCCTGGCGGGAGGCGGGGCCGTCTCGGCCTGGCCCGAAGGAGCCGACCTGCGCCTGGCCCTCACCACCCCGGACTGGGAGGGGCTGGGCCGGGGCCATGGCCACCTGCAGCGCCGCCGGGTCCACCTCGAGGTCAGCGGTCGCCGCGAGGCCGCCCGTCCCCGGGCCGCCGACCTCTGGTTGCCCGCCGAGGCCGACCCCGTCGCCGCGGTCGAGGTTCCGGATCTCCGTGTTCTGGCGCCCGATGGCGGCGTGATGACGCCTCAATCAGGCGCCAGAACGGTTCGGCCGGTGCGGGTGGCGTGACGTCGACGCGGACGATGGTGGTGTGGTGCCCGGACTGGGCGCTGGTGGCGGCGGGGGTGGACCTGTCCGTGCCCGCCGTGGTCCTGCACGCCCATCGGGTGACGGCCACCACCCCCGCGGCCCGGGCCGAGGGGGTCCGGGTGGGACTGCGCCGGCGGGAGGCCCAGTCCCGCTGCCCCGAGGTGGAGCTGGTGGACCACGACCCCGCCCGGGACGCCAGGGCCTTCGAGGCCGTGGCCGGGGCGGTCGAGGCCGTCACCCCCCGGGTGGAGCTGACCCGCCCCGGGGTCTGCTCGTTCCCCACCCGGGGACCCTCCCGCTACTTCGGGGGGGACGAGGCCCTGGCCCGCCGGATGGCCGGCCTGGTCGCCGACGCCATCGCCGGGCCGAGCCGGGTGGGGGTGGCCGACGGCCCCTTCGCCGCCCTCCTCGCCGCCCGGCGCGGCCTGGTGGTCCCGCCGGGGGCAACCCCGGCCTTCCTCGCCCCCTTCCCCGTCGAGGCGCTGGAGGACGAGGCCTTGACCGACGTGCTCACCCGCCTGGGCATCACCACCCTGGCCGACCTCGCCGCCCTGCCCCGCCCCGACCTGGTGGCCCGCTTCGGCTGGCCGGGGGAGCGGGCCCACCGCCTGGCCTCCGGCGACGACGCCCGCCTGCCTGACACCCGGCCACCCCCACCCGACCTGGTCGCCCGCGTCGAGTTGGACCCCCCGGCCGAGCGGGTCGACGCCGCCGCCTTCGCGGCCAAGCGCCTGGCCGACGACCTCCACGAGCGCCTGGCCCGACGGGGGTTGTCCTGTGCCCAGGTCCTGGTCACCGCCGAGACCGAGCACGGCGAGGTCCACGAGCGCTGCTGGCGCCACGAGGGGGCCCTCACCGCCCCGGCCATGGCCGAGCGGGTGCGCTGGCAACTGGAGGGTTGGCTCAACAGCAGCGCCGCCAGCCGTCCCACCAGCGGGATCGCCCTCCTCCGCCTGGAGCCCATCGAGGTGGGGGCGGCCCGCGGCCGTCAGCTCGGCTTCTGGGGCGGCGAGTCGGCGGCGGCGGAACGGGCGGCGCGGGCCCTGGCCCGGGTGGACGGCCTCCTGGGCCCGGGGGCGGCCACCGTCCCCGAGCGGCGGGGCGGGCGCAGCCCCGCCGAGGCCATCGCCCTGGTCCCGGCCGACGCCGTGGACCTCACCGAGCGCTTCCTGGTCACCGACGCCGCCGTCGCCCCCTGGCCCGGTCGCCTGCCCACCCCCCTTCCGGCCCGGGTCCTGGCCACCCCGGTGCGGGCCGAGGTGGTGGACCGCCACGACCGGCCGGTGGGGGTCAGCGGCCGGGGCCTGGCCACCGCGGCCCTGGCCCGGGTGCGGATCGGCACCGGGGCCGACCAGGCGGTGGCGGGCTGGGCCGGGCCCTGGCCGGTGGACGAGCGCTGGTGGGACACCGCCAACCACCGTCGCCGGGCCCGCTTCCAGGTCCTGACCGCCGAGGGCACGGCCCTGCTCCTGTCCGTCGAGGAGGGCCGGTGGTGGCTGGAGGCCACCTACGACTGACCGGGCTCAGGGCTCGGCGGCGGCCTTGGTCTCCAGGAACTGGCGCCAGGTGATGGTGCCGTACCTGTGATCGGGGGTGGTCTGGATGCCCTTGCCGAAGGCCTGCAGGGTCTTGCCCGCGGCGGGAAGGGTGAAGCAGCGGGGTTTGGTCCCCAGCACCTCGGCGTACTGGCCGGTCAGGTCCTCGATGTCCAGCACCTCCGGGCCGCCGATGTCCTCGGCCCGACCCGCCGGGCCGGTGTCGACCAGCTCGACCAGACGGCCCGCCACCTCGCTCACGTCGATGGGCTGGAAGGTGGCGCCGAAGGGCAGCCCGGAGATCGTCATGCTCAGGAGCCGGTGCAGCAGGTCGTGGAACTGGGTGGCCCGCTGGATG
>DATDAH010000356.1:0-5938 GCA_036525535.1 Acidimicrobiales bacterium | reverse complement strand
AGGTCCTCGATGTCGCAGAACATCCGGGCCGAGTTGTCGTCGGCCATCGACCAGGGGAGCAGCTCGAAGGTGTTGGCGTCGGGACGGGCCAGGACGTCGGATTCCTGCAGCCGGGAGAAGCCGTTGATCGCCGAACCGTCGAAGTGCATGCCCTCGGCGAAGGCCGTCTCCAGTTCGGCGGGGCTGATGGCGAAACTCTTCAGCTGGCCGAGCACATCGGTGAACCAGAGCCAGATGAGCCGGACGCCGCGTTCTTCGACCGTGCGCAGCACGTACTCCTGCTGACGCTCCATCGGGCCATGATGACGGTTCCCGGCACGGTGTCACGACGTTCCCGCGGTCGTTCACATGGCGTTCACATTTGTGCAACCGCTCCGAAATGGGTGGCGGTGATCCTGTCCTCACCCGTGGCCGATGGGCGTTCCCGAACGGCCCCCCGAGACAAGAGGTGAGCGTGACCTACAGGGCTGAGTACATGTGGATCGACGGCACGGAGCCAACGCCGGAGATCCGTTCCAAGACCAAGATCGTCCCCGACGGAGGCGAGATCGGGATCTGGGGCTTCGACGGTTCCAGCACCAACCAGGCCACCGGCGACAACTCCGACGTCGTCCTCGATCCGGTCTTCACCTGTCCGGATCCGATCCGGGGTGGGGACAACGTCCTGGTGATGTGTGAGACCAAGCTGACCGCAGACCTGTCGCCGCACCCGACGAACACCCGGGCGATGGCCCGGGCCGCCTACGAGAAGTACGGCGAGCAGGAGCCCCTCTTCGGCCTCGAGCAGGAGTACACGATGCTGGACCCGGCCTCGGGCTGGCCCTACGGCTTCCCGGCGCACGGCTTCCCCGGCCCCCAGGGCCCGTACTACTGCGGCGTCGGTGCGGTGAAGATCGCCGGGCGGGACATCGTCGAGGAGCACACCACCCTGTGCATCGAGGCGGGCTTGGCGATCTCCGGCACCAACGCCGAGGTCATGCCCGGCCAGTGGGAGTTCCAGGTCGGCCCGGTCGACACGGTGGCGGTCGGTGACCACCTCTGGATGGCCCGCTACCTGCTGTACCGCCTCGGCGAGAAGTACAACGTCGAGATCTCGATCGCGGCCAAGCCGATGAAGGGTGACTGGAACGGCGCCGGGATGCACACCAACTTCTCGACCAACAGGATGCGCGAGGACTACGACGCCATCATCGCCGCCTGCGAGGCCCTGGGCTCGCTGGGCAAGCCCGAGGAGCACCTCACGGGCTACGGCGTGGGCATCGAGGACCGCCTCACCGGGGCCCATGAGACCCAGCGCTTCGACCAGTTCAGCTACGGCGTGTCCGATCGAGGCGCCTCGGTCCGTATCCCGTGGCAGGTCGCCAAGGAGGGCAAGGGCTACATCGAGGACCGGCGGCCCAACGCCAACGCCGACCCGTACGTGGTCGCCGCCCTCATGACCAACACGGTCTGCGAGGCCCTCGTCTAGGGCCCGCCTGCAGCTCCCCCCAGAGCGTGACAGTCCGGGGCCGGCCCGGCGGAGGCGGCCCCGGACTGTTTCCGCGCCCCGCCCCCCGAGCTCGAGTCAGGGGGCGCTGCCGGGGTAGGTCGCCAGGAAGGCGCCGAGGTCCTGGGTCATCTGCTCGAAGGACGCCGCGGCGAAGAGCACCGGCTGGTACTGGGTGATGTCGTAGTCGAGGCGGCCCATGGTCCGGAGGTCCCAGGGGCGGACCTCGGCCAACCGGAACACCTCGATCTCCGCGTAGGAGGACAGGAGGCCGGCCCCGTAGGCGAGGAGGTCGCCGTCCTGCCACAGGACGCCGAACTCGATCGTGAACCAGAAGACGCGGCTGAAGAACTCGAGGTCCTCGTCGGTGCGACAGCGCAGGGAGGCCCGGCCGGCGGCCTCGTACAGGTCGGCCAGCGCGGGGTCGGCCAGCATCGTGGCGTGGCCGATGACCTCGTGGAGGACGTCGGGCTCGGGGGTGTAGAAGGGGACCGAGTGGTGGCGGATGTACTGCGTGGCCAGGAACGTGCGCTCGGCCAGGGCCCCGTAGAACGCCCGGGTCGGGACGAGGCCCGGCACCGGTCGTATGCGGAACCCGCTGAGCTCCTGCAGGCACTGGTCGACCTCGCGGAGCTGGGGCACCCGATCGGTCGGCAGGGCGAGGCGGTGGGCGGCGTCGACGATCTCCCGGCAGGCGAGGCGACGGTGCTTCTCGCCCAACTCGGCGGAGACGTTGCGCCAGACCTCGTCCTCCTCGGCGGTGTAGTGCACGTCGGGGATCGGGCTGCCCGGCTCGTACCGGGCCCCGATCTCGGCGATGCGCGCCCGCCGCTCCCGGTAGCCCGGATCGCCGAAGCCGGGGTGCTCAGCCGGGAGGGCGAAGGGGGCGGGCGCGGTGATCATGGGGTCAGAGGTTCCCGCGCCGGGCCTGCTCGGCCTCGATCGAGGTGAACAGGGCCTTGAAGTTGCCCTCGCCGAAGCCCTGCGCCCCTTCCCGCTGGATGATCTCCATGAAGCAGGTCGGCCGGCTGGCCACGGGCTCGGTGAAGATCTGGAGCAGGTACCCGCCGTGGTCGCGGTCGACCAGGATGCCGAGCTCCGCGAGGCGGGCCCAGGGGAGGTCGGCGCCCAGGTCGTCCATGCGTCGAGGGGCCTCGTCGTAGTAGTTGTCGGGCACCCGCATGAAGCGGACGCCGCGCCGGCGCAGGGCGGCCACGCTGGCCACGATGTCGTCGGTGCTCATGGCCACGTGCTGTACGCCGGCGGTGCCGTAGTAGTCGAGGTACTCCTCGATCTGGCTCTTGCGCCGACCCGGGGCGGGCTCGTTGATGGGCTGGACGACGGCACCGTGGTTCCACACCACGGTGGAACGCAGGGCGGAGTACTCGGTGGAGATGGCCTCCTCACCGAACGACTGGAGGACGTCGAAGCCGAACAGGGCCCGGTACCAGTCGACCCAGCGGTCGAGGCTTCCCTCCTCCACGTTGGCCACGACGTGGTCGTAGGCCCGCAGGCCGACGGCCGGGCCGGCGTCGACCGGGAGGTCGACGGCCTCGAAGCCAGGCAGGAACGGGCCGCCGTGGCGGGCCCGGTCGACGAGGGAGTGCACGGTGCGGCCGTAGGCCGTGAACGTGGCCCGCCGGGCCGAGCCGAAGTCGTCGGCGAACGTGGTCGGGGGGAGTACGGGCACGCCGCCTCGGGTGACCAGGCGATCGAAGGACTCGTCGACGTCGGCCACCCGGTAGGCGACGTCGCGGACGCCGTCGCCGTGAGCGGCCACGTGGTGGGCCACCTCGGAGCAGTCGTCGAGGGCGGAGGTGAGGACGAAGCAGAGGTCACCCTGCTGGACGACGTAGGACTGACGGTCGGCCACGCCCGTCTCGGGCCCGGCGTAGGCCACGATCTCGAAGCCGAAGGCGGCGGCCCAGAAGTGGGCGGCGTGGCGGGCATTGCCCACCCACCACTCGAGGTGATCGAAGCCCAAGAGCTCCGGTGCGGCGATTGCGGTGGCGGATGACGGACCGGCGACGATGGCGGTGCTCATTCCCCATTCCTCTCGTGTTGACCAGTGTGTCCGTCCATTGGACGCCCTCCCGGGCTATGTCGTCAACAGATGGCTGTATGGCTGGACAAGATGTTCAGCTTCGGCCGACTAGCCTGTCGATGGGTTGGGCACCTTGCCCAGCCCGGGAGGAGGGCTGATGACGACCGGGATCGATGCCGTCGACGGGCGGCTGCTCGCCCTGCTCCACGACGAGCCCCGCCTGAGCGTCCTCGAGCTGGCCCGCCGGGCGGGCGTGGCCCGGGGCACGGCCCAGGCCCGCCTCGACCGCCTCCAGGCCCGGGGCGTCGTCCGCGGCTTCGGCCCCGAGGTCGACCCGGCCGAGCTGGGCTACCCCGTCCTCGCCTTCACGACCCTGGAGATCGTCCAGGCGGGCGTCGACGGCCTCGTCGTCCACCTGGCGTCGATCCCCGAGGTGCTGGAGGTCCACACGATCACCGGACCGGGTGACCTCCTCTGCCGGATCGTGGCCCGCTCCAACGATCACCTCCAGGACGTGATCGCCGCCGTGCTCGCCGGGCCGTCCATCAACCGGGCCTCGACCCACATCGCCCTCAGCACCCCCGTCCTCCACCGGACCGCGCCCCTCGTCGCCACCGCAGCCGCCCCGCCGGACGAGGAATAGGGTCGGCGGCATGGAAGAGCGGACGCCGGCCGAGGTCGTGGACTACGCCCAGGAGGAGGGGGTCGAGATCGTCGACTTCCGCTTCTGTGACCTCCCCGGCCTGATGCAGCACTTCTCGGTGCCGCTGCACGAGTTCTCCGAGGAGAGCTTCGAGGAGGGCCACGGCTTCGACGGCTCGTCGGTGCGAGGCTTCCAGGAGATCCAGGAGTCGGACATGATCCTGCGCCCGGATCCCAACACGGCCTACCTCGATCCGTTCACCGCCCGCCGGACGCTGAACCTGAACTGCTTCGTCCACGACCCCATCACCGGCGAGCACTACAGCCGAGACCCCCGCTTCATCGCGCAGAAGGCCGAGGAGCACCTGCTGGCCACCGGCGTGGCCGACACCTGTTACATCGGGCCGGAGGCCGAGTTCTTCGTCTTCGACGACGTCCGTTTCGGCCAGGACCAGCATTCGGCCATGTACTCGGTCGAGTCCATCGAGGCATCGTGGAACACCCGCCGGGACGAGGGCCCCAACCTCGGCTACAAGCCCCGCTACAAGGAGGGCTACTTCCCGGTCCCGCCCATGGACCACTACCAGGACCTCCGGTCGGAGATGACCATGGCGCTGGAGGCCCTCGACATCCCCGTCGAGGTCCAGCACCACGAAGTCGGGACCGCGGGGCAGGCCGAGATCGACATCCGCTTCGACTCGCTGGCCGCCATGGCCGACAAGCTGATGCTGTTCAAGTACGTGGTGAAGAACGTGGCCCGTCAGGCGAGCAAGACGGCCACCTTCATGCCCAAGCCGATCTTCGAGGACAACGGCTCGGGCATGCACGTGCACCAGTCGCTGTGGAAGAACGGCGAGCCCCTGTTCTTCGACGAGGCGGGCTACGCCGGCCTGTCGGACCTGGCCCGCTGGTACATCGGAGGCCTGCTGGCCCACGCCCCCGCCGTCTGCGCCTTCGCCAACCCGACGACCAACAGCTACAAGCGCCTGGTACCCGGCTACGAGGCCCCGGTCAACCTCGTCTACTCCCAGCGCAACCGCTCGGCCTCGGTGCGCATCCCGCTCTACTCCAAGAGCCCGAAGGCCAAGCGCATCGAGTTCCGTTGTCCCGACCCCTCGGCCAACCCCTACCTGGCCTTCTCGGCCATGCTCCTCGCCGGCCTCGACGGCATCGCCAACCGCACCGAGCCCCCCGACCCCGTCGACCGCGACCTCTACGACCTGCCCCCCGAGGAGCTACGCGAGGTCCCGCAGGTCCCGGCGTCGCTGGAGGCCGCCCTCGACGCCCTCGAGGCCGACCGGGACTTCCTTCGGGCCGGCGACGTCTTCACCGACGACCTCATCGACACCTGGGTGTCCTACAAGCGCACCGCCGAGGTCGACGCCCTGCGGCTGAGGCCGCATCCTTGGGAGTTCCACCTCTACTACGACATCTAGGAAAATGTGGCTCTGACCTGGGCCGATGCGCTTGTCGCATCGTCCCAGGCGGCGCTCAGGCCGCGGGAGGCCGCGGCTCAGGCGTCAGCGGCGTCGACTTCGATCTTGACGCGTGCGACCAGCAACCGGCCAGGACGCTCAACGGGCTCTTCACGGTTGAGGGTGTAATCGCCGGCTGGATGTTGGCTGACGCGTCGGTCCCGGGGCAGCGATGCGCAAACGCAGCCGGAGGCCCGATCTTGTGTCACCGTTCGCAGTGGACTTCTTCGCGTACCGCTCAGATCGGTCAACGGCGCACCCGATAGCGCAGGTGAACCACCCGGTTGCCCT
>DATDAH010000355.1:0-8920 GCA_036525535.1 Acidimicrobiales bacterium | reverse complement strand
GTGCCGAACTTGGCCGCCGCCTTGCCGGCGAAGAAGTCGTACCACGTGCCCTCGGTGGCGTATCCGGCAGGAATGTCGTCGGCCGCGGGCAGGTACCACGCCTCGGCGTAGCCGTCGCTCTCGTCGCCGACGCCGACCGCGCCGTGGGCGTGGGTGACCAGTGGCACCGGCCCCCTGTACGGGCCGGGCGTCGAGGCGAAGCTCGGTCGCGTGTCACGCTGGGTGTCACCACCCGCGGGGTTGGCCCAGTGGAGCGTCGGATCGACCGGCAGCAGGTGGGGCAGGTAGTTGCCGTTGCCGTCGACGAGAGCGTTGGTCCACTGGACGCGCACCGGCCGGTCGTGCCGGGCCTCGATCGTCAACGACGGTGCGTTGTGGATCAGCAGGCCCCGGTTGCTCTGCGCGGTTGTCGCGCCGTAGCCCCAGACGGTCGTGGCCGGGAACCCCGCGGGCAGGATCTGCTGGTCGAACTGCCTGACGGAGATCTCGTAGTAGTCGACCTGCTTGCCGCCCCGCTGGGCGATGACGTCCGCCCTCGGCATCACGGGCGGGACCAGCAGCGCCGTCTGGTACTTGGGCACGGCCCGCGGATCGAGCGATCCGCCCGGGATCTGTGCCGCGGCCACCGGCATTCTGAACAGCCGGCCACCGATCTGGCCGATGAAGAACAGCCCACCGCCGGCGCCTCCGCTGATACGGAGAAAATCCCGCCGGGACATCCCTGACCTGCTCATCGGCTCCTCCCTCCGTCACCCCGACGGTCCGAGCCAGAGGGTTACCCCGAATCCTACGCTGACCGGTTGCCTGGCCGCCGAGGAGGCACAACAGCACCGGCTGACCTTCGGGTCCACCCTCCGACCGCCGCGCTCCCCGCGGGTTGGCGGGGACTGTCGGCGTTGCCTATGACATCCGAGTGCGCGTGGAGGGTCGGCCCGGCGTCCAAGCGGTCTGGCGTGGAGCCACCCCCGTCGTGCTGGTGGTCCCACCCTTGTTGCGTCGCGGTGACGGTGCGAGCGTGCGTTCGAACGTAAGCGTGGAGGGCAGGATGGTCGCGACAACCGTTGGTCGGCTCCTGGCCGTGATGATCGGCCTCCTGATCCCGCTGGTCGGCTGTGGCTCGGATGACGGCAGCGAAGCCTCGTCGATGACCGAGCAATCGTCGACCACGGCGACACCGCTCGACGGGACCTACCGGACCGGTCCGATCACCCCGGCCGACGCCGAGGCAACCGTCCGTGAACACGGCCTCGAGGAGTGGATGGACGAGTTTCGACCGCTCAACCCGATCGAGGCCCCATCCACCGAGCTGATCCTCGACATCGGCGACGGCGAATGGGACCTCTACGGCGAGACGGACGGTGGGCCCAGGGTCGAGATCGACTATGACGCCGAGTACGCAGTGGAAGGCGATCAGGTCGTCTTCACGCACTCCGATGGCGCGAACACGTACCACTGGTCGCTCGACGGCGACACGCTCACACTCGAGTTCATCAACTCGACCCTCCCGCCCTACGGAGGCATCCCGGAGGAGGTCTTCCAGTCCGCGCTGTACGAGACGAGCACATTCACCCGCCAGAGCTGATCGGAGTCGAACCGGCGCGGACGGCGCGGTGCTCAGGACCCGAGCTCGTCGAGCGCGGGGACGATGCGGGTGACGACTTCGGTGGCGTAGACGACGGGGTCACCCCTGGGCATCAACTCGACGAGGTCGACCCCGAGTTTGGCGTAGGCAGCCATCGATGCGACGAAGCTGGCGGGATCGTCGAGCGGGTCGCCCATGGCCAAGATGGTGCGCTCGATGGTGCTGGGGTCGCGACCTTCTGAGTCGCAGTGGCGGGCGAGCACCTCGAGCTTGTGGGCTACCTCGTCGGGGGAGGAGGCGAACAGGTTGCACGCGTCGGCGTAGCGGGCGACGAGACGCAGCGTCTTGCGCTCGCCACTCCCGCCGATGAGCACACGCGGGTGGGGCGCGCTGACAGGTGGCGGTGAGCAGATGGTCTCGGCGAGCTGGTAGTGCTTGCCGTCGAACGGACCGTTGTCATCGCTCCACATCTGCAGGCAGATCTGCAGGGTCTCCTCCAGCCGCTCGAACCGCTCCGCCAGCGGCGGGAACGGAACGCCGAGCCCGAGGTGCTCGCGCTCGTACCAGGCGGCGCCGAGGCCGAGCTGTGCTCGCCCGCCGGACAGCACATCGAGGGTGGTGACGGTCTTGGCCAGAAGGCCGGGGTGGCGGTAGGTGACGCCGGTGACCAGCAGGCCGAGGCGCATGCGCTGGGTCTGGCCGGCGAGGAACCCGAGGGATGTGTAGCCCTCGAGCATGGGGTCCTCGGCGGTGGCCATCATCTCCATCTGGAACCAGTGGTCCATGAGGGTGAACGTCGACACGCCGCCCTCCTCGGCGACCCGTGCCGTCTCGGCGAGCGCCGCGGCCAGCGAGGCGGGCGCGCCGGGAAGGGTGAAGTTGACGAAGTGAATGCCGACTCGCATCTCGTCCCCTCTCAGTCGGCCCAGGGACCGGCGCCGCCGATCCGTTCCGGCGTGATGTGGATGACATGGCCGGGGGGCGGGCTGTCGAAAGGCGGGAACCTCACGTCCGGGCCGAGGTAGACCGCGGCGAGGCGCTGCAGCAGCTCCGGCGCGCCGCCCTCGGTCAGGCGAGCGGAGCCGTACACGATGAGGTAGTTCGCCATGCCCACCGGATTGGCTCCGTCGGCCTCGACGGTGAGTGCCACGCGCGGGTCGCGGGTGATGTTGGTGACCTTGCGGCCGCGCATGAGGTGGCCGACGACGATGTCGTCGCCGTCGAGGCCGATCCAGACGACGCTGACCTGGGGGCTGCCGTCGGGGTTGATGGTGGTCAGGTGGGCGAGCCGACCGGCTGTGAGGGCACGACGTACGTCGTCGCTGAGGCCTGGCGAAGGCACAGGGAGAGCCTGTCATGGACAGACAGGTCTGTCTAGCATTAGCTTCTGGCTGGTGACACCGCTCGACGCCGAGTCCGCCCAGGCCCGGATATTGAGCGCTGCCGGCGAGTTGTTCTACGAGCACGGGTTCCACGCGGTCGGCATCGACCTGATCATCGAGCGCGCCGGCGTGGCCAAAGCGACCCTGTACCGACACTTCCGCACCAAGGACGACCTCATCGCCGCCTATCTGGGCGTCGCGGACACCCGCTTCTGGGCTTGGTTCGACCGCGCTCTGGTCCCCACTGCCGCGCCCGCCGACGCGCTCACGGGACTCTTTGACGCCGTCGGCGAGCTGGCGTCGAGCCCGAGCTGCCTGGGTTGCACGTTCCAGGTGAGCGCCGCGGAGTTCCCCGACCGGTCCCATCCGGGCCACGCTGTCGCCCTCGCCCACAAGGACGCCGTGCGCACCCGGCTGCGAGACCTCGCCGAGGCCGCCGGCGCGGATCGGCCCGAGGACCTCGCCGACGGGTTGCTGTTGATCATGGACGGCGCCTTCGCCGCGACCCGCATGTACGGCCCGGACAACCCGGGCCGCCGAGCCGGCGACGCAGCCCGTGCCGTCATCGTGGCGCACACCGGTGCCCGGTCCGCATCGGATCCGTCACGGCGAGGGGCACGGTGACGTGTTCGAGTCGCTCGACTTCATCTACACCCCCACCGCCGACGTCGACGCGGCCGCCGCGCACTACCGCGGCTCACTCGGCGCAGAGCTGGTCTTCAAGGTTCGGGCGATGGGCACTACCGTCGCCGCGCTGCGGGTGAGCGAGGACGGCCCACTCGTCCTCCTCGCCGGTCACCTCCAGGGTGAGGGACCTGTCCTCGTCTACCGCGTCGCTGACTACGCCCAGGCCACCGAGGCGCTCGAGGCTGCCGGCATCGAGCTGGACGAGCTCGAGATCCCTCACGGCCCCTGCGCCGCGTTCCGAGCCCTCGGTGGCCAGCGGTTCGCCGTCTACGAGCTCACCCGACCCGAAGCGATCCGGCACTTCACCGGGCGGTTCGACCCATGACCGGACCCGATCCGGTCACCTGATCGGCTGACCACGTCGAAGCCATTCGGATCCAGCTTCGACGCACGATCGGATGATCACCCCGAACAGTCATCGGGCTCGTGACCCCACGTGCTCGGCAATGTGTCGGGACCACCGGGATCTGAACCCGAAGTGCCGTCGAGATCCGCTCTCAGCTGCGAGGTCGGCGACGGCGAAGCGCGCCCCGAACGTCGCGCTCACGATGGCGAGGCGGTGCAGGGTTGTAGCCGGCGCCGCAAGGCTCGGAGGGTGATGTGCAGGCGCACTCGTGCCACCGCCATGCCGACGAGCTTCCCGACAATCCCCGCTGAGAGAACGACGATGGCCGCGAGCCCCAGGTCGCCCGCTCCGGCGGCGAGCAGGCCTCCCGGTCGGGTGGCGAGGACGAAGAGGCTGCCGCAGAGGGCGACGGACAGGAAGGCAGCAGATGTGCCGCAGCCGCAGGTGCCGTAGTGGCGGTTGAGCCTCTTCTCCCATGCCCGGGCCTCGTTCGGGTCCAGGCCCTGAAGACGCAAGTGGAGCGAGCGGCCCGGCAGGAACGTCGACGTTTGGATGCGCGAGAGGTCGGCCGGTTCGCTGATCACCGTGGGTGCGGTCACGGTTCTTCGGTCCGCACCGGTCGCCGGTAGCCCCGGTGGGTCGCTTTGCGCCGTAGCGTCGACCACCGGCGGAACAGTTCGCGGCTGTGATGGACGAACCGCCGCGCGTCCGTGTCGTCGCCGATCCGTCGGAGGTCTTCGAGCACGGCGAGCCGTCCGTAGGCGTCCCACTTGCGCAGCGTGAGGACGCGGGCACGGGCCGCGAGCCCGACCGCCTGGCGGACCCAGGGGTCGAGTTCAGGCTCGCTCGTGTCCGCTTCACTCAGCAGCGGGGCTCGCCGCTCGACGGGTCCGGGCTCCGGCGGTGTCGGGTCGTCCTCGCACCGCCAGCCCGATTCGGCTTGGTCTGGGAGGGTCGTTGGGGTGTCGGTGCGTGGCGTCTCCAGATTGAACAGGTGGCGGATGTCGTTGGCTTGGGCGTCGCGGTCGGTCATGGCGGCGAGGCCGAAGAGTCGTTGGACCGTCGCCGGGATGGAGGTGTGGTCGTAGGGCGTGTGGTCGATCAGGCCCCGCTCGATCCGGGGTGAGACGACTACGGCCGGGACGCGGACACCGAGTTGACCGAAGTCGAAGCCGACCTGCACGTTGTCGGGATCGCCCGGGGGGTCTCCGGGAGGCACCGTGGCGGGTGGCTCCACGTGGTCGTAGAAGCCGCCGTGCTCGTCCCACGTGATGATGAGCACGCTGCGCTCCCACAGGTCGGAGTTGCGGATGGCCTCGTAGACGTCCTTGATGAGCCGCTCTCCCCGGGTCACGTCATCGAGCGGATGCTGCGACGTCCCGCACGTGTAGTCCTCTGACGTACCCGGAAGGATGTTCCCGTAATGAGGCTCGATGAAGGTGAACACGGCGTCGTAGCCGTCGCTCACGTCGTCCTCGAAGTCGTCCACGTCGTCGAAGCGATCGGCGATGCGGTTGGTCGTCATCCCGGCCAGTGCGAACGACACCGGCAACTCGTCGCCGTGGTAGATCTTCCACGGCAAGCACTTGCTGTCGAGCAGGTCGTAGATCGTCCCGTTGTAGAAGCGATAGCCGTCGAGCGTGGTGTTGATGACGATCTCGATGGACCCGGGGCTGTCGTCGAGGCCACCCGAGCTGCCGGCGGCGGCAAAGAAGCGGTTCGGCCACGTCGGTCCCGGCATCGACGAGAACCAGCGGTCGCAGACCGCGAACTCCCGGGCCAGTGTGGTCAGCACCGGGAGCTGCTCTGGGTCGTAGCACCTCATGACGCTCTTCGGGTCGTCCGCGCCCCGCTGCCGGTGCGTGGCGATGAAGCCGCTCATGTCGATCGCCGGGTAACCCAGCGCCGGGTCGTACGGGGGCGCGTTGCCGCCCGCGAGTTGGGTGATCACGTGGTGGAACTCGTGACCAGGGTCATTGTCCATCGTCCCCTCGATCTTGAACACCGCCGGCGTGCCGACGGGGACATTGGCGCTGTCGGCCGGATCGACATTGGCGTGTATGGCTGGGTTGGCACCGTCGGCCACCGTGAGTTCACCCGTCACGGGGTCGGTGCCCGACAAGTCGGCGAACCCGAGCATGTGGTCGTACGAGCGGTTCTCCAGCATCAGCACGAACACATGCTCGATCGGGCGGCGCTCACGCCGTGAGCGCGAGAACAAACGGATGGCGTCGTCAACCACTCCGACGACGAAGCAGCGCAGTCGGTCGATGATCCAACAGGTGGTCCGGACGAGCCAGCCCCACACCACGCACACCACTCGCACCAGCCAGAAGAAGGCAACGCACACGATCTTGACGATGTACTCGAAGGCCGTGCACACCCACTTCACGACGGTGGCCCACGCTTGGCAGACCCAGTTCGCCACCCAGTACCAGCCGATGCACACCCACGAGATGACGGTCACGATGGCGTCGCACGCCCAACTGCAGGGCCACCAGTCGCAGCACTTCTCAGACGTCTCCTGCCGCCAGCCCTTGCACCGGTTCTCGCCCTCGTCTCGCCAATCGGTGCACTCCTGAGACGTCTGCTGTGCCCAAGAGGTGCACCGTTCGCTGACCTCCGTGGCCCAGGTCTTGCATTCCTCCGTCGCGTGGACGGCCCAGAGCTTGCATTGGATGACCGAACGATCCACCCAGCGGATGCAAACCAGCATGCGCCACCCTTCTCGCCCCGAAAGTGTCGCGGACCGCTGATATGACCGCAATCGGCGCCGACGGCCGCGTCCCGCAACCCCGGAATGGTCGCCGGCCTCTCCCGCGCTCTGACCGAGGGCCTGACCGCGCAGCAGCGTGATGCCGAGTTCGACGCGGCACCGGACGAGTCGATCGCGAGCATCTTCGCGCCGCATCCGTGACCTGAACGCGGACGCGGCTGATCACGGGGAGCCGTCACCCTGTCCTGCGACCTCAGAGGGGCCCAGACACCGGCCGGAGACCGATCGGGAACGTCCCGGCACCCCGGGCCGCGGCCTACTCCGCTATGCGTCCTCGTACTTGAACGAGACGTTGAGCTTGGCCCGGTAGGCGGACACGGCGCCGTTCTCGACGACCACGTCGAGGTCGGCGACCTCGGCGACGCGGAGGTCCCGGACGGTTCCGGAAGCCCGCGCGATGGCGGCGGCGGCCGCCTTCTCCCAACTCTCGGAGCTGGTTCCGACCAACTGGATCACCTTGTACACGCTCTCGCTCATGATGCTCCTCCTTGGCGCGGGATGGCGCCGGTCGTCAAGAGCACGTTTTCACCTTCGAAGCCCGAGTGCTGGTCGAACGTCGCATCCTTCTCACGCGACGTCACCTTGACGGCCGTTGAGCCGGCAAAGCGATCCTCGCCGTGCTCGTTTGAGCGGCCGCTTCGGCCGCACCGTGACCGCCCGCTAGGTCGTGCGGCAGCGGCGAGCGAGAACAGCCCCGGTGGCGGCGGTCAGGACCACGGCGAAGCCGGCCAGCAGGGCCCAGGCCCCTGCCGGTGAGCCGTGGAAGGCGTCCTGGTAGCCGGTCAGGCTCGTCACACGAGACGTGAGTGCGTCGAGGCCCAGCGAACGGCCGAGGGCCTCGAAGGCCCAACGGTTGGCCATCAGCACGCTGATGCCGCGACCCGGGTCGGACATGTCCCCGACGGGCACCACGGCTCCGGCGAAGAGCACCTGCGGGAAGCAGAGCATCGGCAGCGCGAGAGTGGCCTGGGCGGCGTCGGCCAACGCGGCCGAGGCCAGCAGGCCGAGGGCCAAGGCGGCCAGCGACTCGACGAAGAGGGTCACGAACAGGCTCGTGTAGGTGTCCCAGCCGGCGGCGGGCAGTCGGTCGAGGACCCGCAGGACACCGAGCAGCCCCGCCGACACCAGCGCCAGCAACGGCGCCAGCACGGCGACCTTCGAGAGCACGTAGGCGCCGATGCCCACGCCGGCGAAGTGTTCCCGACGGAAGACCGCCAGTTCCCCGACGATCTGGAGCAGGCCGAAGGTCAACCCGAAGAAGAACCCGGCGAAGGCGATCCAGAACACCGTCTGGGCCGGCCCGATCGACCCCGGGTCCTGGGCTCCGACCGCGCCGGGCTGGAACAGGACGGCCATCATGGCCGTCACCAGGAAGGGCGAGCCCAGCAGCACCGCCAGGGTGAGACGGTTGCGGGTCATGACCTCGGCGGCCCGGCGGGTCAGCAGCGCCCACTGCTGCACGGCCCCGACGGGGTGGGCCTTCGCCTCGGGGGCGCGGGCCGGAGGCACCTCCACCAAGCGCCGCCTGGCCGCGAAGCGCCGGCCCCACGCCTCCGGAGTCTCCTCGTGGGTGAGACGGCAGTAGATCTGGGTCAGGTCCGGGACGTCGAAGTAGCCCTTGGCCTCCGTCGGTGTACCGGCGAAGGCCAGGTGGCCCTCGCGGGCCAGGAACACGACACGGTCACAGACCTCGATGTCGGCCGTGGCGTGGGTGGTGAGCACCACCGTGACGCCCCGCCCGGCCAGGCGCCGGAGCACGGCCAGCACCTCTGCCGCAGTGGCCGGGTCGAGGCCCGAGGTCGGCTCGTCCAGCAACAGGAGGCGGGGCCGGGCCAACAGCTCGACCGCCGTGCTCGCCCGCTTGCGCTGGCCGCCCGAGAGCGCCCCCACGGCGACGTCGGCCCGGTCGGTGAGGTCCAGGTCCCGCAACGTCGCCTCGACGGCCTCCTCGATCTCGTCGCTCGACGAACCGGCCGGCAGCCGGAGCGCGGCGGCGAAGCGCAGGGTCCGCCCCAGCGGCAGCTCGCGGTGGATGATGTCGTCCTGGGGCACGTAGCCGACCGCGGGGGCCTGCTTGGTCGCACCGGTCGGCACGCCGTCGTGCAGCACGGTGCCGTCGACCGGCCGACGGAGCCCGGCCATGATCT
>DATDAH010000354.1:0-4045 GCA_036525535.1 Acidimicrobiales bacterium | reverse complement strand
GGGGACCGGGGTCGTGGTCGTGGGCGTGGCCCGCTCGACCAGCCACTCCGGGGGGTCATCGTCGGCGCACCCGCTCAGCGCAAGACCAGCGGCGAGGAGGATGGCGACGAGGCGGAGGGTGCGCATCAGTAGCTGGAGGGAAGGGCGTAGGAGAAGTTCTCGAAGAAGCCGTAGAGCACGAGGAGGAAGATGGGCAGCCCGATGGCATACATGGGCCACTTCCGCCAGGCCCGGCCCACGACCCAGGCGGTGAGCCAGACCATGGCGGCGGCGATCCCCCACACGACGGCCGGGGTCTTGGGGTGGGTCTGGCCGTCGATGCTGGTGCTGGCGTCGAGCGGGACGACCGCTTCTGCCGCATCGGGGAGCGGGGTGAAGGGGGCCGCGGGCTCTTCGAGGACGGCGGACACCACGATGCGCTCCGCGGCGCTGTACTTCGGGTGACAGGCGGTCAGGGTGAGGCGGTTGTCGAACTTGTACTGGAGCACGTCGGTGCGCTCCGGGGCCACGATGACCGTCGAGTTGTACACATAGGTGAACTGCGAGCCGTTGGCGTAGGTGATGATGATCTCGTCGCCCTCGCCCAACTGGTCGATGCGGTTGAACGGGGCGCCGTAGGTCGTGCGGTGCCCCGCGATCCCGGCGTTGCCCTCCTGGCCGGGCAGGGGGGTGCCCTCGTAGTGGCCGGGGCCACTGGACAGCACGTCCAGCTCGACCCCCTCGAAGAAGACCTTGCTCACGCCGATGGCCGGGATCTGGATGATCCCCAGGGGCTCGCCCCGGGGCGATGCGTCGGGCACCGGCTGGGCCTGGCCGGGTCGCGGTGGACGCGGATCCGGGTGCTCGGCGCTGTAGGCCTCGGTCTGCTGCTCGATCTCGGCCCGGGCGTCATCCTGGGCCTGGGCGGTGTGGATGCCCGTGCCCCAGAGCTCGTAGGCGACGAAGAGCAGGATCAGGGTGCCCGCGGTGATCAGGACGCGGCCCACTGCACCGAGGACGCGCGCCAACTTCACGGCCGGGAGGGTACCGGTGCCTTGGGGCCCCACTCGGGCACCGTCACACTCGACATCGTTCACTTCGTTCACGATGTCCGGCGTCGCCGATGCCGTGGATCTGGTGAGCTGCTCCGCCCCGACTGCCCAGCGCCGGGACCGGTCTTCGGCGTTGCGGATCAGTAGCCTTGGCCCGCGCATGGCCCCTGTCGTCCACCTCCAGGGTGCTGTCTCGTTGCTCGGGCGGTTCCCCGCACTCGCCGGTGTCGACCTCGACGTCGAGGCTGGTGAGGTGGTCCTGCTCCGCGGCCCGAACGGCGCCGGCAAGACCACCCTCCTGCGGGTGTGTGCCGGCCTCCTGCCCGTCACCAGCGGCACGGCCGAAGTCCTCGGTGTGGACCTCGGCCAGGACCGGCGCGCCGTCCGCCACCGGGTCGGGCTCGTGGGCCACGGCGGCGGCCTCTACGACGACCTCAGCGTGGCCGAGAACGTGACCTTCTGGGGTCGGGCGGCGGGCGCCACCGACGCCGACGTGGCGGGGGCATTGACCCGGCTCGGCCTCGACGGCCGCCTCCGGGACCTGGCCGTGGCCCGACTCTCCGCCGGCCAGCGGCGGCGGACCTCCATCGCGGCCATGGTCGCCCGCCGTCCCGAGCTGTGGTTGCTGGACGAGCCCCACGCCAGCCTCGACGCCGAGGGCCGGGACCTGATCGACACCCTCATCCGGGACTCCGTGGCGGCGGGGGCCACGGTGCTGATGGCCAGCCACGAGGACGACCGGGCGGTGGCCGTGGCCACCCGCGTCGTCGAGGTCCGCGGGGGCACCACCCTGGCCCCGGTCGACGGCGCCGTCCCGGAGGCTCCCCGTGCTGGCTGACGCGCGCCTGATCGCCGGAAAGGACCTGCGCATCGAACGGCGGGCTCGGGTGGCGACGAACCAGGTGGCCCCGTTCGCGCTTCTGGTCCTGGTGCTCTTCGCCTTCGCCCTCGACCCGGACCGGGGAATCCTCGACCGGGCCACCGCCGGCCTCTACTGGGTGGCCGTCCTGCTCTCCACGGTGCTGGCCGTCCAGCGGGCCTACGCCCTGGAGTCGACCGACGGCCTGCCGGACGCCCTTCGCCTCTCCGGCCTCGATCCGGCTGCGGTCTTCCTGGGCAAGACGGCGGCCCTGGCACTTCAGTTGCTCGTCCTCGAGGCCCTGTTGCTGGCCGGGGTGGTGCTGCTCTACACGACCGAGCTGGCCGGTCCGGCCCTGCTCGCCGCCACCTGCCTGGCCGCGACCCTGGGGCTGGCCTCCGCCGGTAGCCTCTACGGCGTTCTCGCCGCCGGCCTCCGGGTCCGGGAGACCCTGCTGCCGCTGCTGTTGCTCCCGGTCGTGGCCCCCGTGCTCATCGGGGCCACCCGGGCCTTCGAGGCGGCGCTGGCGGGGACGCCCGGCGAAGGTTGGCCGTGGTGTGGCCTGCTGGCCATTTTCGCGGCGATCTACGTAGCGTTCGGGATGCTCGCCTTCGGGCCCCTCATGGAGGAACTGTGAACCAGACCACGACCGGGGGGTCGCCGGCCCACACCGGGTCGCGGGGCAGCCGGATCGTGGGCCTCCTGGCGGCCGGCGGTGCGGTGGCCCTCCTGGTCTTCGCCCTCGTCCTCAGCCCGGCTGACCGCATCCAGGGGGAGGCGGTCCGCCTCATGTACGTGCACGTGCCGGCGGCCATCTGCATGTACCTCTGCGTCGGCCTGCTCGGGCTGGGGAGCGCCCTGTGGCTGGTCAAGAGGACGCCGGGCTGGGACGTCCTGGCCGCGGCGGCCGCCGAGGTCGGGTTGGTCTTCACCGCGTTGACCCTGCTCACCGGGATGCTGTGGGGTCGCCCGACCTGGGGCGTCTACTGGGTGTGGGACGCCCGCCTGACCACCACGGCCATGCTGGCCGTGCTCCTGGCCGGCTACCTGGCCCTGCGTCGCGTGCCGGCCGCCGCCGAGTCCCGCTCCAGGCGGGCGGCCGTGGCCGGGCTCCTGGTCGTGATCGACCTCCCCCTCATCCACTACTCCGTGACCTGGTGGCGGACCCTGCACCAGGGCGAGACCATCGCCACCACCGACGTGAAGATCGACGGGCTGATGCTGTTCAGCCTCGTCCTGGGCATGACGGTCGGCCTCCTGGTGACGGTGTGGCTGCTCATCCACCGGTTCCGAGTGGCCTGGCTGGAGGAGGAGGTCGAGCAGGGCGGCCTCGACCTGGCCCTCGCCGAGCGGCGGGCCGAAGCGGAGGTGGGGGCGTGATCAACCAGGGCTACGTCGTCGCCGGCTACCTGATCACCTTCCTCGGCCTCGGCGCCTACGCGGCGTGGATCCTGGTACGGGGTCGTCGTCTCTCCGCCAAGGTCCCCGAGGAGCGTCGTCGGTGGATGTGAGCCACGACGAGGGCGAATCGATCGACGCCGGCGACGCGCCGCCCCTCGACCTCACACCGAGGACCATCCCGTTCCGACGCCGCCGCGGCCTCGCCGCCTCGCTCGTCCTGGTCGCGGTCGTCGCCGCCCTGGCCCTCATCGCGGTGAAGGCCCTGGGCGACGCCTCGCTCTTCTTCCTCAACGCCGACGAGGCGGTCGAGCAGCGCGAGGACCTGGGTACCGATCGCTTCCGCCTCCAAGGGACGGTCGTGGACGACTCGGTCGAGGAGACCGACGACGGCGTCGCCTTCCAGGTCGCCTTCAACGGGGCGACTGTGGACGTGGTCCACCGGGGCGACCCGCCGGAGCTCTTCCAGCCCGGCATCCCGGTGGTCCTGGAGGGCCATTGGGACGGTGAGGTCTATGCCTCCGACCGGATCCTGGTGAAGCACTCCTCGGAATACGAGGCCGAGAACGAAGATCGCCTGCGGGAGGCCGACGAGGGCCAGTCGAGCCCGTGAACGGCTCGTTTCCCCTTCGCGTCGCCGACGTGACCTGGCGATCGTCGTGAACGGCTCGTTTCCCCTTCGCGTCGCCGACGTGACCTGGCGATCGTCGTGAACGGCTCGTTTCCCCTTCGCGTCGCCGACGTGACCTGGCGATCG
>DATDAH010000353.1:0-4735 GCA_036525535.1 Acidimicrobiales bacterium | reverse complement strand
TGCCATCGCCGTCGTGGCGATCAGCTACGTCGACGACAGCTACCGCTTCGATCTCGGCCGGAAGCTCGGCGGCGGCCTCGTCGCCGCCTACGGCGTCGCCGCGTCCCGGGGACCGCGACGAATCTGACCATGATCCGGCCTCAGAACCCTCGGTTAGGTCTGAGTCCCCCCGTCGCCCGCCGGGGGGACGGCTTCACCAGCATCGGGATCGAGCGGGCCCAGGTCACGGGCCGGACACGAGCGGCGCGAGGCCCTCCGTGGCCTGCCAGTCGACACCAGTTTCGTCGACTCGCACGTTGAGCCGGCCGGGGCCGACGTTCAGGCGCTCGGTCACGATCCGCTCCATCCATGCGGGGAGGCAGGGGTCCAGCGTCACCCGGCCGGCCGGTACGTCGACGTCGAGGCCGAGGATGATCCGCAGGAAGAGCAGGGGGGCGGCGGCGGCCCAGGCCTGCGGGATGCACGAGGTGGGGTAGGGCGCCGGCACGGCGTGCTCTTCCCGGGAGAGTCCGCTGATCAGCTCCGGAAGCCGACCGTCGTGGTGGTCGGCGACCGCGAGCAGGCCGCGCATCACGCGATGGGACTCGTCCCGGAACCCGTACCGGGCGAGGCCGGCCACGGCGAGGGCGTTGTCGTGGGGCCAGACCGAGCCGTTGTGGTAGCTGACGGGGTTGTACGCGGCCATCGAACGCCCGAGGGTACGGATCCCCCAGCCGGTGAAGAGGTCGTCGGACAGAAGTTGGTGGGCCACCGCCGCCGCGTGCTCGTCGGCCACGATGCCGCTCCAGAGGCAGTGGCCCATGTTGGAGGCCAAAGCATCCACCGGCGCCTTGTCCCGATCGAGGGCCATGGCGTACCAGCCGCGGTCGGCGAGCCAGAAGTCGCGGTTGAACTGCTCCTTGAGGGCCTGCGCCTTCTCCCGGTAGCCGCGGGCCGTGGCCTCGTCCCCGGTGGCCCCCGCATGATCGGCTCGGGCCTGGTAGGCCGCGTACACGTAGCCCTGGACCTCGCAGAGCGCGATGGGCGTCGCCGCTGCCCGGCCGTCCGCGAAACGGATGGCGTCCCAGGAGTCCTTCCAGCCCTGGTTGGCCAGGCCTCGGGGTGAGCTGCGCTCGTACTCCACGTAACCGTCGCCGTCGCGGTCACCGAAGGCCTCGATCCACTCCAGCGCCCGGTCGACGGCGGGGAGCAGGGCGTCGACCGCGTCGGGGGCCAGGCCCCAGCGGCAGAGCTCGCCCCAGAGGACCACGAACAGCGGCGTGGCGTCGATGGTGCCGTAGTAGATGGAGGCCGAAGCCAAGGACGGCCGCGGGTCGGTCCCGAAGCGCACCTCGTGGAGGATCCGACCCGGCTCTTCCTCGGTCGCGGGGTCGACTTCCCGCCCCTGGAAGTGGCCGAGGGTCTGCAGTACCCCATGGGCCAGCAGCGGGTCTACCGCGAGGGCCATCCACGAGGCGAGAATCGAGTCCCGCCCGAACAACGCCATGAACCACGGTGCACCGGCGGCGATGAGCGTGCGGTCCGGCTCGTCGGGATCGAACATGCGCAGTGCCCCCAGGTCCTCGACCGACCGGCTGATCACCTCCCCCAACCGGTCGGGATCGGACTCGACCATCGGGACCTGCGCCCGCCACGACGAATGGCGCAGGGCCGGCTTGGTCGCCTCGATGGGCTGCCCGCAGCGGAAGCGGGGCTCGACCTCTTCGCCGTTGACATGCCCGGTGACGTCGAAGCACACCGACCACGACCCCCGGCCGGGGATGACGGGTCGCCACTCCGGCCCCCGCTCGGCCGGAACCGCCGCCTCGGAGAAGGCCACGTCCGCGTGGCGTTCAGGCACGCCGGAGGCGGCGGGGCCGGCGTCGGCATCCACCCGGACGCGGACCAACCGGTCCGACACCCACTGCAGGTGGCTGGACCGAGGGCGATGACGCTCCTCCTTGACGTCGAACAGACCGGCGAAGTCGCTCCCCAGCGTCAGGGTCACGTCGACGGCGCGATCCTCGGCCCCGTAGTTCCGGATGGTGACCTCCTCGCGCATGCCTCGACCGACGTAGCGCAGCCGGAAGACGACGATGTCGGATTCCCCCTCGCCGTCGTCGGTGACGACCCGGGCCAGGAACGTCCCCGAGAACGGGTTGGCCACCGCAACCGAGAGCGGTTCGGGGCGGATGCCGCAGACGTGCAGCTCGAGCTCCGACAGGAAGCGGGTGTCAAGGAAGAAGAGCCCTTGGGCCGAGTCCGGCGAGAGGTCGCCCCGCTGGTCGGACAGGCAAAAGGAGAATCCCTCAATCAGGGTGACGGTTCCGCCGGTTGTCGGGGTAGGGCCGGTGTACGTCCACGGCTCGCTCATCCCGAGAGAACGCTATCGGGAGGGCCCGGACCGAAACAGGAGGCGGCACATGCGCATCGGCTTCATCGCACCCCCTTGGCTGCCGGTCCCACCGGTCAGGTACGGGGGCACCGAGAGCGTCATCGATCGACTGGCCCGGGGGATGCAGGATCAAGGCCACGACGTCCTGCTGTTCACGACGGGCGATTCGACCTGCCCGGTCCCCAGGGCGTGGGTGTACGAAGAGACGCCGTCCGTGCCGATCGGCGACGCCGTGACCGAACTCCACCACCTCATCCACGGTTACGCCGCGCTCGCGGCCTGCGACGTCGTCCACGACCACACCGTCGTCGGGCCGCTGTACGTGGCGGGCCGGTTCCCCGACCTGCCCGTGGCCACGACCAACCACGGCCCGTTCAACCCGGCGATGCAAGCGATCTACCGAGCCAGTGCCCGTCACGTGGCGCTCATCGCCATCTCCCGGTCGCAGGCGGCATCCGCCGGCGACGTACCCATCGCCCGGGTGATCCACCACGGCATCGATGTGGAGCAGGTCCCGGTGGGGAGGGGTGACGGCGGCTACCTGGCCTTCCTCGGTCGGATGGCGCCGGAGAAAGGGGCCCGGGAGGCGGCCCTCCTGGCCCGACGCGCAGGGTCGCGGTTGTTGATGGCGGCGAAGATGAACGAGCCCGCCGAGCATGCCTACTTCGATGCCGAGGTGAGGCCGCACCTCGGAGGGGACATCGAGTACGTGGGTGAGGTGGGTGGCGCGGACAAGGCGAACCTGCTCGGCGGGGCCACGGCCCTGCTCAATCCGATCCGGTGGGCCGAACCGTTCGGACTGGTGATGGTCGAGGCGCTGGCCTGTGGCACCCCCGTCCTGGCCAGCCCCCTCGGCGCCGCGCCGGAGATCGTCGAGCAGGGCGTCACGGGGCTGCTCGACTGGAAGCCCGACACGTTCGCCTCCGCAGTCGAGGACGTGACCTCCCTCGACCGCGACGACTGCCGACGAGCGGCCGAGCGCCGGTTCACGACACGTCGGATGGTCGACGAGCACCTCGACCTCTTCGCGGACCTGGTGGCCGGCGGCAGTCCGGCCCGGGCACCCGATCGGCGGGAGGCGATATCGGCGGCCTGACCCGAATCGGCTCGGTCGAGCGACCCTGCTCCACCAAGAACGGGGGCGATCTCGACCTTGATTTCAGTCAGGTCGACTTCATGGGCTCGAACGGCCTCATGCAATCGTCGAGGCGGACCGTTGCCTTCAGGCGGCGGGCGGGCAGCTCACCTGCACGATGCCAGAGAACACATCCGCCGGCTGTTCACGATCACGGGCCTCGCGGCTCACTTGGCCGACGCACCGGGCTCCTCTTGATCTCCGAGGAGGAGTAGCACGCCCATGCCCGGGGTAGGTCACCAGCATGGCCACGTCTCATGCACACGCTTCAGCATCTGTTGCCGTCGAGTCCCGCCCCAACGGCCGTTGGGAAGTCCAGAAGAAACGATACGAACTGTGGTCGAGGCGGTTTGACACGGAGTCCTCCGCCGTCGCCAAGGCCCGGCGCGGGGCCAAGCAGAGGGGCGCAGATTTCGATGCTCGAGGCTCCGACGACCGGGGACTGACGGCGCGGTGAAGCGGTTCCTTGCTGGCTCTGCGCTCATCCTCGGGACCATGTTCGTGTTGGCTCACCGGCTAGCACCACGGCGTCCGTCTGTGGCGTCGGACGAGGGCCTCACGGCGGCGGCACTGGCGCACCGAAGCAGGCGGCGTGGCGATGCCCAGCGGTGGGACGACGTCGTCGACTAAGTACGAATCCGCCGCGACGATGAGCTCGTCACGGACTTCTCGTAGGTCGGGTGATTCGACAACGACTCCCTGACCGACCCGGATGGCAACCGCGACGTCAGGTGACCGATCCGCCCACATCCGTAGTCCGGCAGCGTTGCGCGGAACGCCTTCTCAGATTGGCAGCTCGCAGCTGAAGACGAGGTCCTCCGAACCCGGTCCACAGGTGTCAGTTGCGCTCCCGCGTTCGAACCGATCGACGATCGGAGCATCGAACTTCACCCTCCGCCAATTATCCAGTCCCACTGGCGTCGCCAGAACGACCGCTCGGTCGTCCCCCCACTGGGGAACAGGTCCACGAGCAAGGGACACGTCGGTCACGCCCGACACTCTCGGGAGCCACTCGATGCACGTCAATGGAACGTACGGAAGGTTCACCTCGACACCCCCGGGCGTTCACCCACCCCGGAATGAGCGCGGGTGGGTTCGACTGGGGAGGCGACATTGACAATGAAAGCACCGGGGCGTATCCCTGACGATGGCCGCCGCAGCGGTGCCGCCTGACCCGAGGAAGTGAGTCATGATCATGATCACAACCAACCGAACTCGAATCGCGG
>DATDAH010000352.1:0-18911 GCA_036525535.1 Acidimicrobiales bacterium | reverse complement strand
GCCGACCTGGACAACGTCGACGCCCTCTTCGGCGCCGCCGGCTTCGTGTTCTCCGGCCTGGACCCCGACGCCCTCGTGATCGAGCTGAAGGAGCGCCTGGTCGAAGAGCTGGACTACCGGACCGAGGCCGACAACCAGCGCCTCTTCGTCGAGTACTACCGGGATCACCCGTTCATCCACATCCCCGACGTGGTCGACGAGCTCTCGACCGGCCGGGTGCTCACGACCGAGCTGTCGCCCGGGGTCCGCTGGGACGAGGTGCTGACCTGGAGCCAGGAGGAACGGGACCTGGCGGGCGAGGCCATCTTCCGCTTCGTGTTCCGTTCGCTCTATCGGCTCCATGCCTTCAACGGCGACCCCCACCCCGGCAACTACCTCTTCGCGCCGGGGGGCCGCGTGACCTTCCTCGACTTCGGCCTGGTCAAGCGGTTCACCGCCGACGAGGTGTCCCTCTTCCACGACCTCATCGACGCCTTCGTCCTGCGGGGCGACCTGGCCGACTTCCGGCGCCACATCGAGCGGGCCGGGGTCCTCCGGGCCGGCGTCGGCCTCCGCGACGAGCAGGTCGGGGGCTGGATGGGCCACTTCTACGAGTTCGTGCTGGAGGACAGCCCCACCACGATCACGCCCGAGTACTCGAGTCAGACGATGAAGCAGATGTTCGACCTGTCCGGGCCGAACGCCGAGATCATCAAGGCGGCCAACGTGCCGCCCAGCTTCGTCATCATCCAGCGCATCAACCTGGGTCTCTACGCCGTGCTCGGCGAGCTCAACGCCACCGCCAACTGGCGCCGCGTGGCCAACGAGCTCTGGCCGTTCGTCGACGGACCACCGTCGACCCGGCTGGGCGAGGAGGAAGCGGCCTGGCGGAGAGCCACGGGGCGCTAGGCCAGGATCCGCTAGGAAGGGGCGATGGGGCTGCTGGAGGGTTGCCGGGCGATCGTGACGGGCGGGGCGTCGGGCATCGGGGCCGCCACCTGCCGCCGGTTCGTCGAGGAGGGGGCCGCGGTCGTCGTGCTCGACGTCAACGGTGACGGGGCCCGAGCGGTGGCCGACGCGCTGGGTGCGACGGCACTGGAGGTCGACGTGGCCGACCCGCTGGCGATGGCCGCGGCCGTGGCCGCAGGCGCCGACCTCCTGGGCGGGTTGACCTGCCTGGTGAACAACGCCGGCACCGGGAACGTGCTGCCCCTCGCCGACTACTCCGACACCGAGTGGGACCGGCTGCTGGATGTGAACCTGCGTGGGACCTTCCACGGCCTGCGGGCCGCGCTGCCGCTCCTGCAGGCGGCGGGAGGCTCGGGTTGCGTGGTCAACGTGGCCTCGGTCAGTGGGCTGCGCCCCACGCGGGGCGAGGCGCCGTACTCGGCGGCCAAGGCGGCCGTCGTGTCCCTGACCCGGAGCGCGGCGCTCGAGTACGCCCCCGAGGTGCGGGTCAACGCCGTGGCCCCGGGATTCATCGACACGCCGCTCACCGCCTTCGCCGTGGACGAGCCCACCTCCGCCGACCCCATCGCCGCGGGGACCCCGCTGGGGCGCATCGGCACCGCCGACGAGGTGGCGGACGTGATCGTCTTCCTCTGCTCACCCCTGGCCCGGTACGTGACGGGCGAGACCGTGGTGGTGGACGGCGGCTCGGTGCTGGGCAATCCGCAGGTGGACGAGTTCCTCGGCGGCCTCCTGCCCTGAGGGCAGGCGACATTGTCGGCAGTCACGGAGC
Source organism: Acidimicrobiales bacterium (assembly GCA_036525535.1). Taxonomy (GTDB): domain Bacteria; phylum Actinomycetota; class Acidimicrobiia; order Acidimicrobiales; family DATDAH01; genus DATDAH01. Next base: position 17,191 of record DATDAH010000352.1, on the reverse strand, counting down.
GTGGCTTGAGGACGACCTTGAAACCACTTTCCGTGGTAGCTACGGTGGCAACCCATGGCCGCCGACGACCTCCACCCCATCGTCGGGGAGCGCCGCGAGGCAGAGCGCCGGCTGGACCTCCGGGACGCCGCCGCTGACCGGCGTCAGGGCCGGCGACGGGACCTCGACCAGCGGACCGCCGACCTGCGGGCGGCCGGCGTCGTCATCGACCTCCGGGACGGTGAGGCCCGGGTCGCCGTCCTCCCCGACGAGGAGCAGGTCCTCGCCCGGCGCTGGTTCCTCCTCGTCGTCCTCGGGGCCCTCAACCTGATGGATCTGGTGACCACCCGGCTGGTCCTGAGCGCGGGCGGCGAAGAGGCCAACCCGATCATGGCCCCCATCATCCACCACCCCTTCGCCCCCGCCCTGGTCAAGACCGGCGGCTTCGTGCTCGTGGCCATGGTCCTGAAGGCCTGCCCCGCCCGCTCGGCGATCGTGGATCGGGCCCTCGTCGGCGTCACCGGCCTCTACATGGCCATCGTCGGTTGGAACCTGCTCAACCTCCTGATGCACGCCTGAAGAGTCCTATCGGCCGCGACCACGGGTAGGTCCGGTCCATGCGCCACCACCGTTCCCGCCGCCTCGCCGCCCTCGCCCTCGTCGGCCTGTTGACCGCCGGAGGCGTCGCCTGCGGCGACGATGCCGACGACAACGGGGTCAACGACAACCTCGAGGAGGATGTCGGTGACGTCAGCGAGGACCTGTCCAACGGCGTCGACGACCTGTCCGACGAGATCGAGGACCAGGTCGACGAGGGCAGTGAGGAAAGCGACGAGTCCGAGCAGGACGACAACGGCAGCTAGGAAGACCGGGGCGACAACAGCGCTCCGGTTCCGGCGAGGACGACAGCGGGAGCGGTTCGGACGGGTGACCTGACCTGACCGTTCGTCAGAAGCCGGGGACTACGCTCCGCCGCCGTGGCAACGATCCCGGTCGTGGACCCCGGCCCGCAGCAGTTGTTCATCGGGGGTGCGTTCGTCCCCGGGGGCAACGGGGGCTACGAGGTCCGCAACCCGGCCACCGAAGCGGTCGTGGGCGAGGCGCCCGACGCCTCGGTCGAGGATGCCGATGCCGCCGTGGACGCGGCGCAGGTCGCCTTCGGGCCCTGGTCACAGACCGCCCCGGCGGAACGAGCCCACCTGCTCGATGCTCTGGCCGATGCCGTTGCCGCCCGTCACGGCGAGCTGGCGCCCCTCATCCAGGCCGAGACCGGGGCCACGTGGAAGGTGTCCAACGGCCTCCAGCTGACCCAGGTGGCCGACCGCTTCCACCGCTATGCCCGAGGGGCGATGGAGTCGACGGTCCTGCCTCTGCCCCCGCAGCTGATCGAGACCACCGACCTCGCCCCCGGCGGGGTCATCTCCGCCTTCGCCGCCCGTCGGCCGGTCGGCGTGGTGCTGGCCATCACCTCCTACAACTTCCCACTGACCAACATGGCGGGCAAGCTCGGCCCGGCGCTGGCCGCGGGCAACCCGGTGATCGTGAAGCCGGCGCCGCAGGACCCCCTCGCCATCCTCAAGTTCGCCGAGATCGCCCGGGACGTCGGCTTCCCCGACGGGGTCATCAACGTGGTCGTGGGCCAGGGCACGGCCGCCGCCGAGGCCCTCGTGGCCGCGCCCGGCGTCGACATGATCAGCTTCACCGGCTCGACCGCGGTGGGCCGGCGGATCGGCTCGGTCGCCGGGGAGGAGATGACCCGCCTGCTCCTGGAGCTGGGCGGCAAGGGGGCGTCGATCATCTTCGACGACGCCGACGTGGGGAAGGCGATCATGGGCACGGGCTCGACGTGGGCCTTCCACTCCGGCCAGATCTGCACCGCCCCGACCCGGGTGCTGGCCCAGCGTGGGGTCTACGACCAGGTGGTGGCCGGGCTGGCCCAGTTCGCCGGCGCCCTGAAGGTCGGCGACCCGCTGGAGGACGACACCGTCGTCGGACCGCTCATCTCGGAGGCCCACCGGGGCCGGGTCGAGGAGTACATCACCTCCGGCGTCAGTGAGGGGGCCGAGGTCGTGGTCGGGAGCGGGCGCCCCGAGCACCTCGACACCGGCTGGTACGTGCCGCCGACGCTCCTCGCCGGCTGCACCGGCGACATGCGTGCGGTCAAGGAGGAGATCTTCGGCCCGGTCATCGTGGTCGTCCCCTTCGACGACGAGGAGGAGGCCGAGGCGCTGGCCAACGGGACCGACTACGGCCTCTACGACTACATCTGGTCCGGCGATGTGACGAGAGCCGTGAACCTGGCGGCCCGCCTTCGCACCGGCAACGTCGGCATCAACACGCTGCAGCGCAACCACGAGGCCCCGTTCGGCGGTTTCAAGCTCTCGGGCGTCGGACGGGACGGCGGGTCGTTCGGGCTCCACGCCTACAGCGAGCTCCAGTCCGTCGTGTGGCCCGACGCATGACCACCTACGACCTGGCGGTGGTCGGCGGGACGCTGGTCGACGGGTCGGGCCTGCCCCGGCGTCGGGCTGATGTCATGGTCAAGGACGGCAAGGTGGCCGCCATCGGCTTCGCCGAGGAGGGCACCGCGGCGCGCACGGTCGACGCCACCGGGCTGGTCGTCGCCCCGGGGATAGTGGACCCCCACACCCACTACGACCCACAGCTGACCTTCGAGCCCTACGCCACCTCCTCCTGCTTCCACGGGGTCACGACCGTCCTGGCCGGCAACTGCGGGTTCTCGGTGGCCCCGACCAAGAAGGCCGACCGGCCGTTCATCACCCAGATGTTCGCCCGGGTCGAGGGCATGTCGGCCGCCGCCCTGGACGGCCTCCCGTGGGACTTCGAGACCTTCCCCGAGTACCTGGCCGCCCGGCGGGGCCGCATCGGGGTGAACCTGGCCTGCTACGTGGGCCACTCAGCCGTCCGCCGGTGGGTCATGGGCGACGCCGCGTTCGAACGGGTGGCCACCGACGACGAGATCGGCGAGATGGCCGGGATCGTGTCCGAGGCGATGGCGGCCGGCGCCGCGGGCTTCTCGTCGTCCCACGCCCCGACCCACTGGGACAGCGCCAACCGTCCGGTGCCCTCCCGTCTCTCGTCCCTGGCGGAGCTCAAGGCCCTGGTCACCGCCGCCGGGCGGGCCAACGCCGGCACCATCGCGTACCTGCCGGAGGGGGCCATCGGGGGCCTGCAGCCCGACGACGAGCAGCTGCTCATCGAGCTGTCGCTGGCCGCCCGCATGCCGGTGATCATCCAGGGCCTGGGCGCCCGCTCGAAGGTGGACGCCCCGACGGCGGGCTGGGACAACGCCAAGCGGTTCGTCGACGAGGCCACCGACCAGGGCGCCGCCGTCTACTCGCTGATGATGGCGAGGCCCTTCAACCGGACCTTCACCCTGGCCGAGGGCACCACTCTCTACGAGGGCGTGCTCGACTTCAACCGCCTGTTCACCGAGACCAGGACGGTCCCCGAACGCGTGGCCATGGCCCTGGACCCGGGGTTCCGGGCCGCGGTCCGGGGCTCGGTCCGCAACCCGAACAAGGACTCGGCCAAGGGCCCCACGCTCCCGCCACCCCAGTGGTCCGTTCTCCACGTCAACGCCGTGCACAAGGCCGAGCACGAGCGCTTCGTCGGACGGTCCCTGGAGGACCTGGCCGCCGAGCAGGGTCAGGCCGAGGAGGACGTGCTCCTGGACCTGGCCATCGCCGAGGACCTGCAGACCGAGTTCGTCTGGCGGACCGAGACCCCCGCCTGGCGGGAGGGCACCCGGGTCGCCCAGCTGGACCCGCACATGATCATCGGCACCTCCGACGGCGGGGCCCACCTGGACCGCGACGACGGGGCCGAGAGCTCGAGCTACTTCCTGCGCTACTGGGTGCGGGAGTGGGGGGCCTGGACCCTGGAGGAGGGTGTCCGCCAGCTGACCCAGTGGCCCGCCGCCCTGTGTGGCTTCAGCGACCGGGGCATGGTCCGCCCCGGCTTCGCCGCCGACCTCATGGTCTTCGACCCCGACACCATCGGCCCGGCCGAGAAGGGGATCGTGCACGACTTCCCCAACGGCGAGGCCCGCTACGTGTCCAAGCCCGAAGGCCTGCACGCCACCATCGTCAACGGCGTGCCCATCGTGCTCGACGGCGACCTCGTGGGCGACGGCGCCCTCCCCGGTCAGATCCTCCGCCCCGAGGGCTGATCTGCTCATCCGCGGCCCAGCCGGTCCGATGGAGAAGGATTGGGGAAAGGCCACGGAGCGGAGGCCACGATGGCGATCGAATCGGCGCCCACCCGCGTCGAGCACCTGACCGATCTACGGCGGGACCTCGCGGACTGGCTGCGGGCCCACGCCGGTTGGACCGAGGCGGCGCTGGAAGGGGCATGTTCCCTGACCGCGGAAGCCGTGTACGGCGACGGTCCCATCGGGGCCACCGCCGCGGTCGAGGGCCCCGCGGTGCACCTGCACGTGGAGCACTGCCGGGAGGTCGACCTGATCGTCGACACCCACCCCGGGCACGTCGAGCTCGCCGCCCATCACGGCGACATCCTCCTCCGCACGGCCGGCTGAGGGCCCCCGGCTCAGCCGGTGAAGGGCGGGGTGGCCTCGACCACGTCGGCAGGGAGGAGACCGCCGCACGAGGTCGCCCGGGTGTACGTCGCGATGGACGAGCCGTCACCGGACTCGACGCCGGGAGCTCAGGCGGGCGCGTGGACGGAGACGGCGTAGCCACCTCCGGCGAACGGGTCCCGGGACCAGGTGGCGAAGCGGTCGACGAGGACCAGCCCCGCGGCGGCGCAGTCGCGGTCCCACCGGTCGAGCCCGTAGCCCCGGTTCAGCGAGAAGCCGGCGACGAGGTGTCCGTTCGGGGCGACGTGAGCCGCCCCGCGGGCGACCAGCGCGGGCTGGGTGCCCAGTGGGGTGAACAGGGGGACGTTGCCGGCCAGGAGGACCAGGGCGAACGTTCGGCCCAGGTCCAACACCGTCAGGTCCGACTGGACCCAGGTCAGCTCCGGGGCCGTTCGCCGGGCCGTGGCCAGCATCGAGGCGTCGACGTCGACACCCACGACCTCGATCCCCCGGCGGGCCAGCTCGATGCCCACCCGTCCGGTGCCGCAGCCGGCGTCCAACACCGACGCCGGCGCGTAGGCCTCGACGAAGTCGGCCTCGCCGTGCACCTCGACGCCCGACGCGGCCAGCGCATCGAAGCGGGCCTGGTACTCGTCACCCTCCCAGGTGGTCACGGCTCGACGATCCGTTGCAGGAGGACGAGGTCCAGCCACCGCTCGAACTTGCGCCCGACCTCGCGCAGGCGGGCGACCTCGACGAAGCCCAGCTGCTCATGGAAGCGGATCGAGGCCTCGTTCCCGCTGTCCACAGCGGCCACCAGCACGTGGACGCCGTTGCGGGCGGCCCGCTCGACCAGGTCGTCGAGCAGGAGACGGCCCACGCCGTGGCCGCGATGGCTGTCTCGGACGTGCACCGATAGCTCGCGGGTGTGGCGGTAGCCGGGCCACTTGCCCTCGCCCCGGAACCAGGCCCACGCCGTGAACCCGACCACCTCGCCCCCGTCGACGGCGACGACCACCGGGTCACCGGCGACCTGGCGGGCCGCGAACCACTCGGTCCGGTGCTCGATCGTCTCGTCCTCGTCCGCCCAGGTGGTCGTGGTGTCGTCGATGGTCGAGTTGTGGATGGCGAGAATGGCGGGCAGATCGGCGCTGGTGGCGTCGCGCAGGGTCACGGCCACGGCATCACTCCGTCCGCAGGAAGCGGGCGGCGGGCCCCCGGGCCGCGGACCAGGCGGGGAGGGCGGCCACGACCAGGGCCAGGCCGAGGGCCACGGGGACGGTGAGGACCAGCAGCGGGGTCGGGGTGGACGGTGTGTCGATGACCCCGAGGTCGTCGATGACCCACGCGAAGGCCAGCCGTCCCACCGCGAGACCCACGGGCAGGCCGATCAGGAGTCCGGCGCCGGTCACGAGGATGCCCTGCCAGAGCACCGACCGTCGGACCTGGCCGGGCGTGAACCCCACGGAACGCCAGACGGCGAACAGGGGACGCCGGCGCCGGGTCGTGGTGACCAGGGCGTGGACCAGGCCGAGCGCGCCGACGAGGGCGAAGAAGGCGCCGAGGAACCGTGGGATGTCGAGAGCGGCGTCCAGGGTGGCCAGGCGCCCCGGGACCCTCGGCGGGCTGGCCCCGACGCCGTACCCGTCGGACAGGACCTGGTCGACCTCGTCGCGGTCGGCGCCCGCGCGGTAGGTGAACGCCAGCTCGGAGACGCCCTCGCTCTGGGCCAGGTCCTCCCAGGCGGCGAAGGTCAGGGCCGCGTTGGTGCCCGGACCCTCGCCGGCGAAGTCCGGTGACGCGAAGGTCCCGACAACGGTCAGCTCGTGCTCCTCGCCGGCTTCGTCGGTGACCGTCACCGTCTCGCCGATCTCCACACCGAGGTCCTCCAGCACCGACTCACCCAGGGCGATCTCGTCGTCACCGCCGACGGAGGCGCCCCGGACCACGACGAAGTCGAAGTCGCGGTCGTCGCCCTCGAAGGCGTGCGACGTCAGCTCCTCGCCGTTCACCTCCAACAGGCCGCTGCGCAGGATGGCGACCGAGTCCACCCCCGGCTCGTCGGCCATGGCGGGCAACCGGTCCCGGATCGTGGTGGGATCGACGATCGATCCCGTCGCGTCCCAGCCCAGGCCCCATCGGGTCGGATCGTCGACGACGGCCTGCGTGCTCTGGACGACCACGGCGGTTCCGGTCAGGCCCGCGAGCCCGAGGGTGACACCGACCAGCGCCGAGCGCACGGGCACCGTCGTACGGCCGCGGCCGCGCTGGAACGCGAGGCGGAGCCCGGCGGCGGCCTCGATCGGCGGCCGCCACTGCGAACGGGCGCGCGGGACCTGCCGGAGGGGGCGGTCGCCCAGGGGCCCGGCCGCCCGGGCGGCCAAGAGGGCCCGGATGGTGAGGACCAGGACGAGCACCAGCGCCCCGCCGATCAGGACGACGAGGTCGACGTCCACGCCCGGGTCCGGTTCGATCCTCCGAGCACCCCCGATGGGGAACCGGGGGGACAGCGCGATGGCCACCGCCATGCCCAGCCCGGCTCCGGCCGCGGCGGCCCCGGTCAGGGGAAGGGTGGCCGCGACGGCCCGGGACCGGCCCGAGAGGCCGAGGTCGCTGAGCACCGCGATCGTCGGGCCCATGGCCATCACCTGCCGGCCGACGGCTTGGAGCAGGATGACGGCCCCGGCCAGCGCGGCCAGCACGGCGAAGATCATGAGGCCCGCGCTGAACACGTCGATGGTGTCGCTCGGCGCGGCCCGGTAGTCCTCGGCCGCCGGGACGACGATGACGTCGTCGTCGGTGAGGTCGGCGACGAAGCGCCGAAGTCGGTCGAGGTCATCGGCCCCGTTGACGAGGCGCACGACGGGCTCGTCGAGCAACGCGCCGACCCGCTCCTCATTGGCCGTGAAGAAGGCGACAGAGGCGACGCCGCCCGGGCTGAGGTCGACACCCTGCAGCGCGTCGACACCGCGGACGACACCCGTGACCGTGAGCTCGAGGTCCGGGCCGGGCTCGAAGTCGAAACACTCCTGGGTCGTGATGCACTCGAGGGTGTGGCGTGTGAAGGTGCCCACGCTGAGGGAGTCACCGATGTCGAGGTCGAGCTGATCCCGGGCCGCCTCGTCGATGGCGATCTCGTTCGCGGCGTCGGGCGCAGGGGCCCGCCCGTCGAGGACCAGCGGTCGGTCCACCGTCGTCCCGAGGGCGGCTTGGGGGCTGGCCTCGATCGAGATCGCCGTCGTCGTGCTCGGGGTGAGGATGAAGTGGGTGTCCCGGGCCACGGCCTCGACCCAGTCCTCGTCCTCGAGAGCGTCGACCAGGTCGTCCACGATGTCGGGGGAATCGACCACGATCCGGGCGTCGCGGGCCCGGGTGGCGTCCACGAAGCGGTCGAGGGCCGAGCCCGTGCGCCGGGCGCCGGCCAGCGCGCTCAGGGCGACGGCGCCGACGAGGGCCACGAGCAGGGCCAGGCCCAGAAGGGCGCGCCACCGAGACCGGACCTCGGACCGCGCGATCAGGCCCACCGCGTCGCCGAACGGTGCCATCCGGCGCCGACGGTAACGGTCACGGTGGCCGCGGTGGAGCATGGCTCCGATCCACCGGCGACAATGCCGTGTGTCCGCCGTGGTGATCCGGGAGGCGACGTCGGCGGATGCGGCGGGCCTGGCCGAGACATGGCTGCGCGCCCGGCGGGCCTCGCTGCCGGTCATCCCCGCGCCGGTCCACGGCGACGACGAGGTCCGGGCCTGGTTCGCCGATGTCGTGGTGCCCACCCGGGAGACCTGGGTGGCGGAGGTCGACGGCGCCGTCGTGGGCCTGCTCGTACTCGACAGCGGGTGGGTGGACCAGCTGTACGTAGACCCCGATCACACTGGTCGGGGCCTCGGGTCTCAGCTGCTCGACCTCGCCAAGCAACAGCGACCGGACGGGCTCGAGCTCTGGACGTTCCAGGCGAACGCGGGGGCCCGGCGCTTCTACCAGAGGCACGGCTTCGCCGAGGTCGGGCGGACGGACGGCGACAACGAAGAAGGCGCGCCGGACGTCCGCCTGCGCTGGGACCCCACCCCCGACCAGCCCCCGCCGCCTTCTGGCCTCTGATCTACTCGCCCTGACGCGACGATCGGGGGCGAGGCCGGATCGGGGTTAGTCCGGGGAGAGGCGGTAGGCCCGGACGGCGCCGGCGCGGCCCTTGACCTGGAGCTCCTCGACCGGGCCGAGGTCGGGCGGGCGCTCGGCCAAGCCGTCGACGGTCGGCTCGCTGAGCAGGATCGTGCCGGCCGGCCGAGCGGCGTCCTGGAGGCGCTGGGACAGGTTGACGGTGTCGCCGACGACGGTGTACTCGAGGCGCTCGTCGCTGCCCAGCAGGGCGGCGGCCACTTCGCCGGTGGAGAGGCCGATGCCGAGGCCGAAGGCAGCCAGGCCCTGCGTCGCCCAGTCGGCGTCGACGGCGGCTTGGCGCCGGTGCATCGCCTGAGCCGCCCGCAGCGCCCGCTCGGCGTGGTCGTCGTAGGGGAACGGGGCGCCGAAGACGGCCATCACGGCATCGCCCACGTACTGCATGACGGTGCCCTCCTCCTCGAGGATGGCGGCGTTCATCTCCTGGCGGTGGGTGCGGAGCTGGCCGGCCAGGACGGTGGGATCGGCGTGCTCGGCGATGCCCGAGTACCCCCGGACGTCCGACATGAGCACGGTGACGGTCAGGCGCTCGGTGCGGTCGATGGCGCCCCGGTCGGTGCGCAGCTTCTCGGCCAGACCGCCGGGCAGGAAGCGGCTGAGGGTCTCGCCCTGCTCCTCCCGGTCGACGATGGCCTGCTGCAGCATCCGCAGTCGGCGCAGTGCGCCCTCCCGCCCGGCGCTGGCCCCCTCGGCCAGCTTGAGGAACAGGGCGTCGATGGCGTCGCTGACCGCCTCCGCCGGGGCGTCCCAGGAGGCGGCGATTCCCTTCACCGGCGTGCCCTGGGCGATGAGCCGGAGCAGGGCGTCCTCCTGCCGCGACAGTTCGCCTTCGTCCCGGGCGGGGGCGACCAGGGCCTCGACGATCTCGGGGTCGAGCACCGAGCCGCCGGTGGCCACTTCTCGAATGGCGTCGACCAGGCGGTTGCCGTCGCCCACGCGGTCCTTCAGCAGGTAGCCGTAGCCCGCCGAGCCCTCGTCGAGCAGGGAGATGGCGTATTCGGGGTCGTCGTACTGGGACAGGATGACGACGCCCGTACCGGGGTGGCGCTTGCGCACCTCCTTCGCCGCGGCGATGCCCTCGTCCTGGAAATCGGGGGGCATGCGGATGTCGGTCACCACGACGTCGGGATGGGCTTCGGTGGCTCCGGCGACGAGGGAGTCGTAGTCCTCGGCGGTGCCCACGACCTCGAGGTCGGGAGCCAGGTTCAGCAGGGCCCGCACGCCCTCCCGCACGAGCAGGTTGTCGTCGGCCAGGAACACCGTGATCTGCTCCGTCGTCGTATCGTCGGCCCCCGTCACGGGACCATCCTGACAAGTTCGCGACAGGAGCGGCACATGCGGATCGAAGCGGCGGTGACCACGATCTCCTGGATCCCATCCGAAGCGGTCACCGGCCCCCTCAACAAGCCCATCTTCGACTCGGGGGTCACCCACTACGACATCCCGCCCCCCGATGACATCGGGGCCCTGCCGCCGCTGGGGACCTGGATGGGCGAGGACCGGTTCCGGTTCGCCAACCGGCTGGCGGCGGCGATCGACGTCGTGGACGGCGAGATCCGCACCGCCGAGTACACGGGAGGGCTCTTCCTCAACGCCACCCGGCTGCGCCTCGGGCGCAAGGAGATCGTGTTCCAGCCCTACGCCCTGCCCACCCTCCAGGCCGAGCCCGAGATCGGCGACGGCTGGGCCCGCTTCACCCAGACCGTCGGCGGGCAACCCGGCCTGCCCTCCCCCCGCCGGGTCAACCACCCGCCGTTCTTCCAGCTCAAGGGCCCGGTGGTGTGGACCACCCTGCAGCTCACCGTCCACGCCGACGGGACCAGCGAGCACCACCTGACCGGGGCCAGCGCCTTCCCTCGCCACTGGCTCTACGGCCCGGACGGCACGCTGGAGAAGAAGGCGGGGCTGACCGAGTTCGGCGAGTGGTACCGCCACGCCTTCGGCAAGCACACCCCGTGGGGCGACGAGGACTCGCCTGCGCTGGTGACCGAGGTGGAGACGGCCCTGGAGCGGGAGCTGGCCGGCCGCATCATGCGGCAGGGGGCCAAGCCGGTGACCAGGAAGCTCAAGGAGGGCGACCTGCTGACCGAGCAGGGCGCACCGGGCGACGAGGTCTACCTGCTCCTGGACGGCGTCCTGCGGGTCGAGGTCGACGGCGAGCTCGTCGCCGAGGTCGGCCCCGGTGCCATCCTGGGTGAGCGGGCCGTCCTGGAGGGGGGTACCCGGACCGCCTCCCTGCGGGCCGTCACCGCCGGGCGGGTCGCGGTCGCGGCGGGCGAGGACATCGACCTCGACGCGCTGGCCGAGATCGCCGAAGGGCATCGGCGCGAGGACGGCTGATGGCTCGCATCATCCTCGTCCACGGCGCCTTCAACGAGCTCTGGGGCCCCCACGAGTTGAAGGCCCGCTGGCTCCCGGCTCTGCGGGACGGCCTGTGGCACCACGGTGTCGATATCCACGATGCGGATGTCGAGGTGTGCTTCTACGGCGACCTGTTCCGTCGCTTGCCGGGCACGGAGGAGGAACGGCGGCTGGAGCAGTCACGGGCCGGGATCGCCGAATCCCTGGCCGAATTGGGCGGCGACGGTGCAGTGGCCGCCCTCGGCCAGGCGGCCGGCGACGCCGTCTTCGACCGCACCGTCGACATGGTGACGGTCATGGCCACCGAACCCGACTTGCGGGACCGGCTCCGGGCCCGGATCGAGCCCCTCGTCGACGACGGCACCCAGGTGATCGTGGCCCACTCGCTGGGCACGGTGCTGTCCTACCAGGCGCTGTGCAACCACCCGGACTGGCCGGTCCGGACCTTCGTCACCCTCGGGTCGCCGCTGGCCTCACCGATGATCCTCGGAACCCTCGATCCGGCGCCGGTGGACGGTCGGGGCGCCTGGCCCGGCCCGATCGAACGGTGGGTGAACGTCCGGGCGGTCGGCGACAAAGCGGCGGCCGTGGCCCTGGCGGGCACCTTCGGGCCGAAGGTCGAGGACGTGCTGGTGGACAACGGCCACCGGGCGCACGCGCCGGAGCCGTATCTCAACGCCGCGATCACCGGCGCCGCCATCGCCGCCGCCCTCGGGGGTGCCAACCCCCCGCCGGAATGAAGGTTGGCCCCCTTCTGACGGGGCCGCGGGCGACGTACCGTCGGGCAGGAGCCAGCGAAAGGGCGTGGGATGCGTGTCGAATCGGCAGTGACGAGCGTGTCGTGGATCCCCTCCGAGGCCGTCACCGGCCCGGTCAACAAGAACGTGTTCGACTCGGGGATGACCCACTATGACGATCCGTTGCCGGACGCCCTAGGCGATCTCGACGAGTGGAAGGCCCAGGACCGGTACCGGTTCGCCAACCACCTGAGCGCGGCGATCGAGGTCGACGACGACGGGACGATCACCAAAGCGGCCTACACCGGCGGCCTCTACCTGAACTCGACCACCGTGCGGGTGGGCAAGAAGGCCGCGGTGTTCCAGCCCATCTCTCTGCCCACCATCCAGGCCGACCCCGAGATCGTCGACGGGGCAGCCACCTTCGTCCAGACCGTGGGCGGACGAACGGGGCTGCCCTCGCCCCGCCGGGTCAACCATCCACCCTTCGTCCAGTTCCTCGCTCCGGTGGTCTGGACCACCCTGCGCCTGACCATCCGGGCCGACGGCTCGACTGAGCACGAGCTGGTCGGCGCCTCCAAGTTCCCCCGGCACTGGGTCTACGACCACGACGGTGCCCTCGCCGCCAAGGTCGGGCTGGCGGACTTCTCGGAGTGGTTCCGGCATGCCTTCGGCAAGCACACCCCCTGGGGTGACCAGGACTCGCCCGCCCTCGTCACCGCGGTCGAGACCGCCCTGGAGCGGGAGCTGGCGACGACGATCATGCGGGGCGGCGAGAAGCCGGTGGTGCGCACGGTCGAGCCGGGCGGCCTGCTGACCGAGCAGGGCCAGCCCGGCCACGAGGTGTTCCTGCTCCTGGACGGCGTGCTGGACGTTGCCGTCGACGGTGAGGTCCTGGGAGAGTTCGGCCCCGGCGCCATCCTGGGCGAGCGGGCGGTGCTGGAGGGCGGGCTCCGCACCTCGACGATCACGGCCCGCACCCGCTGCCGGGTCGCCGCCGCCACGGGCGACCAGGTCGATCACGAGGCGCTGGCCGAGCTGAGTGAGGGACACCGGAAGGAAGACGGGTAGACCTCCCGTAGTGGACATCCTCTTCTGCGGTGTCCGTGGGTCGACGCCGGCCCCGGGCGCCGACTTCGTGCGCGTCGGGGGCCACACGTCCTGTGTCGCGCTCACGCGCTCGGGGACGGACACCCCGTCGCTGGTGCTCGACGCCGGCACCGGGCTGCAGCGGCTGTCCGACCGTCTCGACGGCGGTCCCTTCCGGGGCACGCTGCTCCTGACCCACCTGCACTGGGACCACGCCCAGGGCCTGCCCTTCTTCCGCTCCGGCGACCAGCCCGACGCCGAGGTCCGGCTCCTCATACCCGACCAGCAGGACGGCCGGGCCGCGGTCGACGTGTTGGCCGGCTCGATGTCGCCCCCACACTTCCCGATCCGGCCCGAAGGCCTGCAGGGGCACTGGGCCTTCGCCACCCTGGAGGAGGGCGAGCACCTCATCGAGGGCTTCGAGGTCACCGCCGTCGAGTTGCCCCACAAGGGCGGCCGCACCTTCGGCTACCGCATCGTCGATCCCGGTGGGGCGACGGTGGTCTACGCCTCGGACCACGGTCCACTCGCCCTCGGCCCGGGCGAGGACGGCCACGGCCCGATCCACGAGGCGATCGTCGACCTCGCCCGCGAGGCCGACGTCCTCATCCACGACGCGCAGTTCGTCGCCGCCGAGCTGGCCGTGGCCGAGGCGTACGGCCACGCCACGGTGGACTACTGCTACCGCCTGGCCGAGAAGGCCGGCGTGCGGAAGCTGGTCCTGTTCCACCACAGCCCGGTGCGGGTCGACGACGACGTCGACCGCCTGGGCGACCTCGCTCCTCCCGGCCTGGACGTGGCCATTGCCCGGGAGGGCGAGACCCTCACCCTCTGATCAGGCGGTCGGCGGCGGCCGGCCCGTGGGCGGCGGGGGCAGATCGGGCGGGGGCGGGGCGGTCGGCGGCGGCGGGAGCTCGGGCTCGGGGATGTCGAGGGGCGGGATCTCGACGTCGGCGAGGGCGTTGGTCGCCTCGACCGATGAACCCACCTCGGTCTCGTCCACGGCCGGGGCCGGAGGGATGATCGGGGGGTGCGGATCCCCGCCGAGGTGGGTGGTCAGCGCCGAGATGGCGCCCATGATCTCGATGGGGATCGGGAAGATGATCGTGGAGGTGTTCTCGGCGGAGATCTCGACCATCGTCTGCAGTTGGCGCAGCTGGAGGGCGCCGGGCGAGCGGTTGATCACGTCGGCCGCTTCGCCCAGCTTCTGGGAGGCCTGGAGCTCACCCTCGGCGGCGATGATCTTGGCCCGCCGCTCCCGCTCGGCTTCGGCCTGACGGGCCATGGCCCGCTGCATCTGCTCGGGCAGGCCGACGTCGCGGACTTCGACCCGGTGGACCTTGATGCCCCACGCCTCGGTCTGGGTGTCCAGGGCGATCTGCAGCTCGGAGTTGATCCGGTCCCGCTCGGAGAGCATCTGGTCCAGCTCGTGGCGGCCGATGATCGAGCGCAGGGTGGTCTGGGCCACGAGCTGGGCCGAGTTGTACCAGTTCTGGATCTTGATGACCGAGGCCAGCGGATCGACGACCTGGAAGTAGGCCACGGCGTCGACGGTGATCGTCACGTTGTCCTTGGTGATCACGGCCTGCGAGGCGACCGGCACCGCCGCGATCTGGAGGTTCACCCGCCGGATCTTGTCGATGATCGGGATGATGAAGAACACGCCGGGACCCTTGGCCCCCACGCACCGCCCGAGGCGGAAGATGACCGCTCGCTCGTACTCCAGCACGATCTTCACCGAGGAGGAGAGGATCAGGACGATGACGAGGACGAGGACCAGGAGCACCGCGATGGCGGCGGCCATCAGGGCACGTCCTTGCGGGGCATGGTCATGGGCATCCTTCCCGGGTCGGGCGTCGCTCGGCGCACCGTCAGCGTCATGCCTTCGTAGCCGCTGACGACGACCTCGTCACCATCGGTCAGCCCCGGGGGCCCAACGGCATTCCAGAACGAGCCCTCGAGGACCACGGTTCCGGCCGTGCCCTCCCAGGCGGTGACGGGCACGCTCTGGCCCACGAAGGACTCCATGCCGGTGGAGGAGGGCGCGCCGAGCAGCCGGACCGACCGCTCGAAGAGGACGGGGAAGCCGGCCGCCAGCCCGGCGGAGCCGAGCAGGGCCACCACGACGGTCGTGACGTCGCCGGCCAGGACGCCGAAGCCGACGGAGCCTGCGGTGAAGAGGGCGATGGTGACGCCCTGCTGGACGGGTGGGGCGAGGCGTCGGGCGACCATCACGCACCAGAACACGACGGCCACGGCGACCAGGGAGAGCGGCCACCAGTCGAGGTCGGCGTCGTTGATGCCCACGATGGCGAAGAAGAGGAGGCCGAAGCCCAGCGCGCCGGCGAGGCCGAGCGTGGGGAGCGCGAACTCGGCCACCAGGAGGGCGGACGCCAGCACCACGCAGATCAGGACGACCGCGGGCTCGTTGGCGACCTCGACCACGGCCCAACCCTAAACCCGATCCCTCCCCCGCCCCCTCCGGCGGGGGAGGGTGCGGGCCGGGAACGCCGGGGTGCTGGCACCCCACTGACCGGTCGGGTCCTCCCCCTTGCGGGGACCACCGATCCGCGGCTCAATGGCCCCCGATGGAAGGGGACCGAATCACCGTGTTCCTCGCCGACGACAACACCCTGGTGCGGGAGGGGGTCAAGGCCCTCCTCTCGATCGAGAAGGACATCGAGGTCGTGGGCACGGCGGAGGACTACGACGGCCTGGTCGAAGGCGCCACCGCGGCGCACCCCCAGGTGGTGGTGTCCGACATCCGCATGCCCCCGAACTTCCAGGACGAGGGCATCGCCGGCGCCAAGGAGGTGCGCAAGCGCCACCCCGGGACCGGCATCGTCATCCTCTCCCAGTACGACGACCCCGACTACGCCATCTCCCTCCTGAGCGAGGGCGCGGCCGGGTACGCCTACCTGCTCAAGGACCGGGTGAGCGACGGCGACCGGCTGGCTCGCGCCGTCCGCGAGGTGGCCACCGGTGGCTCCATGCTCGACCCCGAGATCGTCCAGGCGTTGGTCAACCCCGTCCGCGTGGAAGGCGAGTTGACCGAGGACGAGGACGACCTGCTCACCCAGGTGGCGCAGGGCCGGCCCATCAAGGCCATCGCCGCCGGCCGGGACCGGACACCGGCGGCGATCAACGACGCCGTCGAGGCCGTCCTCCTCAAGCTGGCCCAAGGGGCCAGTGCCGGCCGGGAGGGTGCGCTCAAGCGGCTCCGGATGCTGCAGTCGGCCATCGTCGACCGCGAGGAGCAGGGCGAGACCCTCAGCCGCTTCCTGCCGGGCGGCCTGGCCGAGAAGCTGCGCACCGACAGCGGCGCCGTCGACCGCACCGAGCGCCTCACCGTGACGGTGCTGATGTCGGACGTCCGGGGCTACTCGACCATCGCCGAACACGCCGACCCCACCTCCCTGGCCGGCCAACTCCGCACGCACCGGCGGGAGATGAACAACGCCATCCTCGGTGAGGAGGGCACGGTGATGCAGTACGTGGGCGACGCCGTCATGGCCGTCTTCGGCGCCCCGTTCCCGCAGCAGGATCACGCCGACCGGGCGCTGAGAGCGGCCCAGGCCATGCACCGGCGCCAGAGCGTGGTCAACGTGTCCTGGGCCGCCGAGGGCCTGGCCGCCTTCGGCATGGGCATCGGCCTCTCCTCCGGCGACGTGGCCGCCGCCCTCCTGGGCAGTGACGAACGGCTGGAGTACACGGTCGTCGGCGACACGGTGAACCTGGCCCAGCGTTTGGAGAGCATCGCCCGGCCCGCAGGCACGACCGTGTTCAGCGAGGCGACCGTGGATGGCCTGAGCGACCCGCCCCCGCTGGAGCAGATGCCACCGCAGGCGGTGAAGGGCCGCGAGGCTGAAGTGACGGCGTACCGGCTGGCGCCGGAGGAGGATGCAGACTGATGTCCACAGGAGGAAACACCATGACCGATGACGAAGCCGCTCTCGGAGCGGTCGATCCTGCGGACGAACCGGGGGTGAGCCCGGGGGCCACCGTGCTGGCCGTGCGCGGTGTCCGCAAGACGTTCGAGGCCGAACTGGCTCCCGTGCGTGCGCTCCGAGGCGTCGACCTCGAGGTCGCCGCCGGCGAGTTCGTGGCCATCATGGGCCCCTCGGGCTGCGGCAAGTCGACGCTGCTCAACCTCGTGGCTGGGCTCGAGGAGCCGACCGAGGGCCGGGTGACCGTCGCCGGTCGCACCGCGCTCATGTTCCAGGAGCCGGCGCTGTTCCCGTGGCTCACCGCAGCGGGCAACGTCGAGCTGGCGCTGCGGCTGCGGGGC
>DATDAH010000351.1:0-2447 GCA_036525535.1 Acidimicrobiales bacterium | reverse complement strand
TGGGACGACGGCCCGTGTGACGAGGCGATGGAGCCGTTGAAGATCGGGCTCATGACCGTCTTCGAGTCGCCGGTCCTGTCCCTGGAGGACCAGGCCATCGCCCTCGAGGCCTCAGCCGAAGCGTTCAACGCCCGCGGTGGCGCCAACGGCGCCTGCATCGAGGTCACCACCTGCGACGACGGCGGCAACGCCGACCAGGCGCGGGCCTGCGTACGAACCGTCGACGAGGCCGGTGTCGTGGCCACCGTGAACGACCAGGGCACCGCCGGCCAGGCCGATGTGTCACCCGCCATGGCGGAGGCCGGGATCCCCCGCGTCGCCTCCAACGTCGTGTCCGAGGACTGGGGCGACCAGAACGCCTACCCGCTCGACGCCTCCGGCACCGGGGTGACCTTCCTCCTGCCGCAGGCGCTCATCGAGGAGGGGATCACCGACATCGGCCTCATCCGGGTCGACCTGGCTGCTGCCTCCGCGCTCCTCGGCCTCCTCGAGGACCTGTACGCCGACGAGGGGGCGACGTTCCCCTACGACGTCCCGGTCCCGGCCGGGACCACGGACTACAACCAGTTCATCCTCGGCGCCCAGGACGCCGGCGTCGGCGGCGTCACCCTGGCCCTTGGCGAGCAGGAGGCGATCCAGGTCGTGCGGGCCGGCCAGCAGTTGGGCACCGACCTGCTCATCGGCTCCAGTCTCGGCACCTTCTCCCAGGCCACCGTCGCCGAGCTCGGCGACTTCGCCGAGCAGATGGTGTTCCTCTGGTCGTTTGCGCCGGCCACCTTCGACCTGCCCGTGTACGAGGCCCTGCGCCAGGACCTCGCGGCGTCCGGTCAGGAGTCGCTCCAGCCCGCGAACCTCAAGGCCAGCCCGATGCGTTCGTGGATCGGGCTCTACGCCCTGCTCTACATGATCCGCGACGCCGGCATGACCGACTTCACCCGGGAGGGCATGACCCAGATGCTGGAGGCGGCCCAGGACGTCCCGATGCTGGACATGTTCGGCGGCGAGAACTGGACCCCGGACGCCGACCACCCGGGTGCCTTCTCCCGGGGCGGCATCAACCACTGGTCGACGTGGACCTGGGATCCCGCGGGGGAGACCCCGGACGGGCTCGAGGGCAACTTCGAGGAGGGCTCGGAGATCCTCTTCGACGACGTGCTCTGCGGCTCGCCGTTCGGTGCGGAGACCTGTTGAGCCCGCGCCCGGCCTGACCCGACCCGCCCAGGAGGCCGGTGACCCTTGCAGTCGTTCCTGCAGTTCCTGATCATCGGCCTCGGGGCGGGGGCCACCTACGCCCTGTTCGCCCAGGGCGCCGTCCTCATCTACCGGGGCTCGGGCCTGGTCAACTTCGCCCAGGGGGCGATCGGGACCTTCGCCGCCTACATCGCCTTCGTCGACCTGCAGGGCGACCGGGGCTGGGGGACCTGGCCCGCCATCGCCGTCGCCGTTCTGGCCGCGGGCGCGGTGTCGCTGGCGTTCCAGGCCCTCGTCCTGCGGGCGCTGCGCAACGCGGCGGCGATCGTCCGGGTCATCGCCACCATCGGGCTGCTCGGCCTCCTCCAGGCGATCGTCCTGAAGCGCTACGGCGCCGCCAACCAACCGGTCGACCCCTATCTCCCCGACGCCCTCTATGAGTGGGGTGGCATCACGGTCCAGCAGGAGCGGATCTACCTCGTCGCCATCACCCTCGTCGTCACCGTCGCGCTCTGGGCCTGGACCCGGTACACCCGGGTCGGCCTGGCCATCAACGCCAGCGCCCAGAACGAACGGGCGGTGCAGACCCTCGGGTGGTCGCCCGACCGCCTGGCTGCCCTCACCTGGACGATCGGCGGGATGCTCGGCGGGTTCGCCGCCGTCCTCGCCGCTCCGCTCACCGGCTTGTCGGCGGCCACCTTCACGATCGTGGTCACCGTCGCCGGATTGGGGGCCGCCCTGCTCGGCGGCTTCCTCTCGTTCCCGCTCACCCTGCTCGGCGGCCTGATCATCGGCGTGGGCGAGGCGATGGCCACCCTCTACAAGGCGGACATCGAGGACTTCTTCCACCAGGACCTCATCTCCGGGCTCAGCCGTGCGCCGGCGTTCCTCGTGATCTTCCTCGTGGTCGTCGTCCGGGGTCGAGGCCTCCCCCTGCGCTCGCACATCGCCGAGCGGCTGCCCCGGCTCGGGACGGGCGAGATCAGCGTGCGAGGGCTGCTGCTGGCATCGGCGATCGTCCTCGCCCTGCTCTTCGGGGTGATGGACGAGTCGTGGGCTCAGGCCACCTACATCTCGGTGGCCATCGGGGTGATGGTGCTCTCGATCGTCGTCCTGACCGGGTACGCCGGGCAGATCTCGCTCGCCCAGTGGGCGCTCGCCGGCATCGGCGCCCTGATCGCCGGCCGCTTCGTGCACGCCGACCTCCCCGTCGAGCTGGCGATCGTCCTCGGCGTCCTGCTGACGATCCCGGTGGG
>DATDAH010000350.1:0-6198 GCA_036525535.1 Acidimicrobiales bacterium | reverse complement strand
CTCGCGGTCCAGCACGACCTTCGTCCCCTCGGGCGTCTGGTCTCGGGGCCCGAAGCCGGTGCCACCCGTCGTGACGACGAGGCCGCTGAACCCCTCGGCCAGCTCCACGATCGCCTCACCCACGTTCTGCGTGCCGTCGGCCACCGCCCGCCGCTCGACCACCTCGAACCCGGCGCCCGTCAGGAGCTCTTCGAGCGCGGCGCCGGACTTGTCCTCCCGAGTGCCGGCGATCACCCCGTCCGACACCGTCAGCACCTTGGCCTGCAGCCCGGTGACCTGATCCTCGCTCATGGCTCGTCTCCCAGTCGTTCGCCCGGCTCGATCCTCGCGCCCTGGGCCCAGTCCTTGGCCTTCATGGCGGCCTTCCCCTCGGGTTGCACGATGTCCAGCCGGAACGTGCCCTGACCGGTGCCGACCTCCACGGGCAGGTCGAGGTCCATCACCCCGGATGCCAGCGAGCCCGGCAGCGGGTGTCCGGCCAGGACCTTCAGCCGCCTGCCTCGGAACGTGGTCCAGGCCCGCTCGAGGCGGACCAGGCGGTGGATCTCGATGGTCGAGCGCAACCAGTCGATGCGCAGCTCGGCGGGGTCGATCTTGGCGGCGTAGGTGGGCTCGCCCGCTTGTGGCGTCGGGTCCCGCAGACCGGCCTTCAGCGTGTCCAACAGCAGCGGGACGCCGATGCCGACCAGCCGCTGGGCCAGCTCACCGGCGGTCTCGTGGTCGCCGATCTCGGTCTGGTGGCGGGCGTACACCGGTCCGGTGTCCAGGCCCTCCTCGACCACCATCACATCGACGCCGGTGGTCTCGTCCCCGGCCAGGATCGCCCGCTCCACCGGGGCCGCCCCCCGCCAGCGGGGCAGCCGGGAGAAGTGCACGTTGACCATGGGGACTTGGGCCAGCAGGTCGGGCTTGATGATGCGGCCGTAGGCCACGACGATCGCCAGGTCCGCGCCGGAGGTGGCCACCTGGGCCGGGTCGTCGCTGACCGGCAGGCCGAGGTCGAGGGCCGCGGCCTTCACCGGGCTGGGCTCCGGATCGGCGTTGCGGCGGCGGCGGGTGTCGGGCCGCGAGACCACGAGGTCGATGGGCCACTCAGCGGCGTGCAGCCCCCGCAGGAAGGGGACCGCCAGCTCGGGGGTCCCCAGGAACGCCAGCCGCCCGGGGTGAACGGGCGCCGGCTTCAGTCCAGGGACAATCCCTCCCGGGGACGGGTCTGCACGGGGGCTCGGCCGGTGAGCATGAGCTCCCGCACGGCCTTCTTGGCCTCCTTGGCCTGGTCCTCGTCGAGCCGCTCCAGCAGGAGGATCCCGTCGAGGTGGTCCATCTCGTGTTGGAACACCCGGGCCAGGTACTCGTCAGCCTCCACGGAGACCTCGTTGCCCTCGAGGTCCCACCCGTTGAGATGGACCTCCTTGGGCCGCACGATCTCCCAGGACAGGCCCGGCACCGACAGGCAGCCCTCGTCGAAGACCCATTCGCCGTCGCCCTCCACGATGGTGGGATTGACCAGCGTCTGGGGGCCCTCGCCGATGTCGTACACGAAGAGGCGCTTCTGCACGCCGACCTGCGGGGCGGCGAGGCCCACACCGGGCGCCTCGTACATGGTCACGACCATGTCGTCGACCAACCGCACGAGCGCGTCGTCGACGTTCTCGATCTCGTGGGCCCGCTGCTTCAGCACGGGGTCACCCACGATCCGGATCTCGAACGACGCCATGGCCACAACGCTACCGGCCTCCCCCGCTGACGACCCGGAGCCCGATGACCGTCCGATCGGGGAGTACGGACCCGGATCGGTCGCAGGCGACGCCATCGATGCGAGTCACCGACGGCTCGGGTTCGGCGGCCTCACCCGAACAAGGCGGAACCGCCGCACGGCGTCAGTTGCTGCTGGGCGTGGGGAGTTGGGGGACGAGCCAACCGATGAAGTCGGCGGGGCTGCGGGTCTGGAGGTAGATGCGGCCGGGACCGGTGAGCGTGCAGACGAGGCCCTCGCCGCCGAGGAGGGTCTGCTTCCAGCCGCCACCCGCCTTGTTGACCGTGTACGTGACGCCCTCGGACCAGCCGACCATGTGGCCCGTGTCCACGATGTAGGACTGGCCCGCGGCCAGGTCCATCGTGTGAATGGCGCCGTAGGAGGAGATCAGCAGGTCACCGGTCCCCCACACCTTGAGCACGATCAGGCCCTCGCTGCTGAAGAAGGTCTTCGCCCCGCCCCAGTCGGTGTCGATGTCGATGCCCGCGCTCGACGCCAGGTACGAGCCGGACTGGAGGTAGACGGTCTGGCCGGCCAGCGGCCAATGGGCGATGTCACCGGGCAGCGGCGGGGCCAGCCCGATCTGGTCGCCCTGCTGTGTCGCCGTGAACGTGTTCATGAAGAACGACTCGCCCCCCAGCGCCGCCCGCTTCAGGCCCTTCATGAAGCCGCCCTCGGCCTTGGTCTCCATCTGCAGGCCGGGCGACTGGCTCACCATCGCCCCGCCCTCGGCCTTGATCGACTCCCCCGCGTCGAGGCTGGCGAAGGCCATCGAGTAGCTGGGGCTGTACTTGATCTCGACCTGCATGGTTGGGGCGTCCTCCGTCGGGGCTGCTGGGCGACGAGAGCGTACGCCCCGCGCTCGACGGTGGTCGCCGACCCACCGGGTGATCTGCGCCCCTCAGAAGGTGGGGCCTACGGGCCGGCGCGCAGCGCTTTGTCGATCGGCGTGGGGAAGCGTGGCGTGACGACGACGCCGCCCAGCCAGTCCGTGAGGGCGGCGGCCGCGGCGGCGATGGCCCGCTCGGTCTCCCCCCCTACATCGGCGAGCAGCCGATACGCCACGGTGCCGTCGGGCCATTGGCCCCAGCCGCCGACGACCTGACCGTCCGCCCACACCGTGGGCCCGATGTTGCCGCTGTAGTCGAAGAGGGCAGGGACGTGGTCGGGGTCCAGGTACCAGTCGCGCCCCTTCCAGCCCATCGGGGTCGGATCCAGGGAGGGAAGAAGCGCCACCCACGGCGCGGGGGCCTCGACCGGATCCTGGTCGTCGGCCAGGACCCACCCTTCGCCGTCCGGCAGGTCGACCGCAACGGCATCGACGGTGGCCAGTGCCGCCCTCGTGGCCCCCAACGTCCAACCCGTCCACCACTTGATGTCGGCGATCGGCGCCGGACCGAACGCCCGGAGCCAGCGGCGGATCAGATCGGCCCGGGCGGTCACCGGCTCGGGTTCGGCGTAGGGCTCGCCCAGCCAGTCCTCCGTACGGACCCACCGGTATTGGCTCGAGAGCCACGAGCCGCGGGGCCGGCCCCGCACGATCCGTCCTTCCATGGCCAGCAGACCCAACACCCGGGAGGACACGCCCACCTCCGCGGCGAACCGGGTCCCCTCGCCGGCGGTGAGCTTCAGGCCGAGGTCGGGCACGTGGTCCTTCAGCTCCCCGGCGGCGGCCGGTCCGTGCTCGGCGAGGGCGGCCAGCGTTGCCTCCTCCGCGGCCACCAACCATCGGTCCGGACGGCGTCGCCCTGCCGCCCCCGAGGACTCGATCATGGTCAGGAGGCGCTTGCGCTCGGCCCGGGCCAGGTCCCGAGCGCAGCTGACATCGATCAGGCCGGCCAGGTCCCGGGGCACCACGAACATGGTCCGGCGCATGCCCAGCAGGCGCACGAGCGTTCGGGTCTCGTAGAGCGCATGCTCGAGCTCCTCGACCATGGCCTCGGGGCGGCGGGCCCGGGCCGACAGCACCACGGTGGCGGGATCCGAGGAGTGCAGCCCCACCAGGTCCCCGGCCGCAGCCTCCACCGACGAGGCCGGCTGGCTGAGGTGGTGACGACGGCCGAGTCGGGCTCGACGTTCGTCATCGTCGAAGCGACGGCGCACGCGCTCAGTCCGGCGGGCGGGCTTCGTGGAACAGCAGGAGGGTCTTGCCGTAGGCGCGCTGGTCCACCCGCTCGAGGCACACGAGCTCGGGGTCGCCGTCGTCCTCGGAGGGGTCGAGTTGGGTCACCAGCAGACCCCCGTCGGCGAGGATCTCCGGGCGGGTGTCGATGGCCTCGATCGTGGTCTTCCACAGGGCCGCCCACTGAGGTGGACCGGCGAAGATCACGTCGAAGGACTCCCGGGTCCGGCGGATGAAGCCGAGGGCATCGCCCGAGACCGCCCTCCCCTGGTTGGCGAAGCCCAGCGTGTTCAGGTTGGCCTGGATGTCACCCAGGGCCCGGCGGTCCTGCTCGACGAAGGTGGCCGAGAGGGCCCCCCGGCTCAGGGCCTCGAGGCCCACGGCGCCGGTGCCCGCGAACAGATCGAGGAACCGCTCGCCCCGGATGCCGGGGCCGAGGATGTTGAAGAGCGACTCCCGAGCCCGATCCGACAGGGGCCGCGTCCCCTCCGAGGATGGCCCGACCAGCTTTCGGCCGCGGGCCGAGCCTCCGATGATCCTCACGCCACCCACCTTGCCAGGGGAGGCATCAGACGCGGAGGGGGTCGACGTCGAGGCGCAAGCGGCCGGCGGGACGGGGGGCCTGCTCGAGAGCCGAAAGCAGGGTGGCGTGGTCCGGGGCCCGCAGGAGCCAGGTGCCGTCCCTCGGGCCCAGGAGGTCGACGCCCTCCACCCCGAGGACGTACTCGTCGGCGGCCGCCCCGCTCACCGCGGCCATGGCCGTCGACGGGGGGTACCCCAGGATCCGACGCCGTTGCCGCTCGGCGGCGCTGACCCGACTGGGGTCGGCGTGGAGGGCGGCCTGCACGACCTCGTGCTCGGGCAGGCGGGTCTGGAGGACCAGCCGTCCGTCCCGACGCCGCCCGCCCAGGATCCGGGAGGCGCGCGCCAGCAGCGCCAATGCCTCCTCGGCCGCCCGGTACCGGGGAGCCAGCAGTTCCTGGTCGAGGTCCAGGAAGGCGACGACGTCGGCCTGCGGCACCTGGTGGAGCACGGCTTCGGTGCCCACGTAGATGCGGGCCTCGGACAAGGAGCCGGGCACCGACTCCCCCGTCACCTCCACCACCTCGGTCCGGGCCAGCGCCGCCAACTCCTCGGCCGCCCGGGTGACCCCCACCCGCAGCAGCTTCATCCGGGTGCCACCGCACGCCGCGCACACCGTCGGTCGGCTGAGGTCACAGCGCAGGCAGGTCAGTGTCCCCGGCTCGGTTTGGCCGAGCGCCGCCCCGCACCGCTCGCAGCCGGCCATCTCGCCGCACGCGGCACAGGCCAGCAGGCGGGCCCGGCCCTTGCGGTTGAGCACGCACAGCACCCTCCCGCCCCCCCGCATCAGCTCGACCAGGCGGGGCGAGTAGAGCCCGGCCCGCCCGGGCTCGTCCTGACGGCGGTCGATGACGTCGACGATCGGCCACCCCTCCCGCTCGACGGAGCGGGGCTGGGTCACCAGCCGTCCCGCCTCGAGGGCCTCCAGCGACGGGCACGGCGAGGCCAGCACGCAGGGCACGCCGGCCCGCCGAGCCCGCTCGACGACCACGTCCCGGGCGTGCCAGGCGGGGGTCTGCTCCTGCTTGTGGGCCTCGTCGTGCTCGTCCAGCACCAGCACGGCGGCCAGGTCGACGACGGGGGCCCAGGCGGCCGATCGGGCCCCGACGACCGTCGCCCCACCCCGGGCCTGGGCCCATTCGTCGGGCATCACGGCCACGGGCACACCCGCGCGTCGCAAACGCACCCCCAGCGACTCCGCGTCACCCACCGACGGCAGGAGCACCAGCGCGTCCCCGCGCCGGCAGGCCGACAGGACCAGCGGGAACCGATCGGCCCCCGGGGCCAGCCGCAGCACCGTCGGCTGCCAAACCCCGTTGGTGGAGAACGCGGCCTCGGCCAACTGGTCGCCGGTGGTGGGGACCGGGTGGCTGGGCGTCCAGGCGTCGGGGACCCCGGTCACCGCCCGAGGCGGCGACGCCGTGCGCAGGAAGGCGACGGGGCGGCCGGCCCAGCGGTGGGCGGCCCAGTCGGCGAGACCGACCACGTCCGGGGGCGGGCCCCACCCCGTGACCTTGGACAGCGGCTGCAGGACCGTGCCGTCCGGGGGGGTCGAGTCCAGACCGATGACCCAACCGCCCACCCGGCGGCCGTGCAGCGTGATGCGCACCAGGGAACCGACACCGACCCGACCGTCCATCCCGTCAGGAACGAGGTAGTCGAAGGCGCGCCCCAGTGCCGGCACGTCGGGCAGGACCCGGACGATCGACCCGGGTCGGGCGGTGGGTTCTCCTGGTGG
>DATDAH010000349.1:0-2303 GCA_036525535.1 Acidimicrobiales bacterium | reverse complement strand
GGCGGCGGCGGGGGAGTCCCGGATGAAGGCCTCCATCTCGGGGATGCGGTCCCAGGAGCGGAAGTCCTCGACGAAGGCCCCGTCTTCGGCGCTGCTGGCCCGCTTGGCCAGCGGCGAGAGGTCGGCCAGGTTGGCCTCGATCGCCGCCCGGGCGGCCTCGATGTCGTCGGCCGAGAACGCCCCCCGCACGCACACCGCCCCGTCCCGCCAGAAGTCGCCCTCGACGTTCACGCCGGGTCCATGGGGATGCGCACGCCCCGCTCGTCGGCGACCTCCCGGGCCCGGTCGTAGCCGGCGTCGACGTGGCGGATGACGCCCATGCCGGGGTCGCTGGTCAGCACCCGCTCCAGCTTGTGGGCGGCCAGGTCGGTGCCGTCGGCCACGCTGACCTGGCCGGCGTGGATGGAGCGGCCGATGCCGACCCCGCCGCCGTGGTGGATGCTGACCCAGGTGGCCCCGCTGGCGGTGTTGACCAGGGCGTTGAGCAGGGGCCAGTCGGCGATGGCGTCGGAGCCGTCGGCCATGGCCTCGGTCTCCCGGTAGGGCGACGCGACCGAGCCGGAATCGAGGTGGTCCCGGCCGATGACGATGGGGGCCGACACCTCGCCGGAGCGCACCATCTCGTTGAAGCGCAGGCCGAGGCGGTGGCGCTCCCCGTAGCCCAGCCAGCAGATGCGGGCGGGCAGGCCCTGGAAGGCCACTCGCTCGCCGGCCAGGGCGATCCAGCGGTGGAGGCCTTCGTCGTCGGGGAACTCCTCGAGGACGGCCCGGTCGGTGGCGGCGATGTCGGCCGGGTCCCCGGACAGGGCCACCCAGCGGAACGGCCCCTTGCCCTCGCAGAACAGCGGGCGGATGTAGGCGGGCAGGAAGCCGGGGTAGTCGAAGGCCCGGTCGAATCCGCCGAGCTGGGCCTCGATGCGCAGGCTGTTGCCGTAGTCGAAGACCTCGGCGCCCCGGTCGAGGAAGCCGACCATGGCCTGGCAGTGGGTGGCCATCGACTCCCGAGCCCGCCGGGTCAGCTCGCCCGGGTCGGTGCGGGCCATCTCGGCGGTGGCCTCGGGGGTCAGGTCGGCAGGGACGTAGCTCAGCGGGTCGTGGGCGCTGGTCTGGTCGGTGACGACGTCGGCAGGGAAGTCGAGGTCCAGGAGCTGGGGCAGGACCACCGCGGCGTTGCCGGCGAGGCCGACTGAGAGGCCCCGACGCTCGTCCCGGGCCCGGGTGCAGCGGGCCACGGCGTCCTCCAGCGAGTCGGCCACCTCATCGAGGTAGCGAGTCTCCAGCCGGCGCTCGATGCGGTGGGGGTCGACCTCGACGCAGAGGGCCACGCCGTCGTTCATGGTGACGGCCAGGGGCTGGGCCCCGCCCATGCCCCCGAGCCCGGCGGTCAGGGTGATGGTGCCGGCCAGCGTGCCGTCGAAGCGGCGGCGGGCGATCTCGGCGAAGCACTCGTAGGTCCCCTGGAGGATCCCCTGGGTGCCGATGTAGATCCAGGACCCGGCGGTCATCTGCCCGTACATGGTGAGGCCGAGGTCCTCCAAGCGCCGGAATTCGTCCCAGGTGGCCCAGTCGGGCACCAGGTTGGAGTTGGCGATGAGGACCCGGGGGGCCCACTCGTGGGTCAGCATGACGCCGACGGGCTTGCCCGACTGGACGAGCAGGGTCTCGTCGCCCTCCAGGGTGGTGAGGGTCCGGCAGATGGCGTCGAACGCGTCCCAGGAGCGGGCCGCCCGCCCGGTGCCGCCGTAGACGACGAGGTCGTCGGGGCGCTCGGCCACCTCAGGGTCGAGGTTGTTCATCAGCATGCGCAGGGCGGCCTCCTGCGGCCAGCCCCGGCACGACAGGTCGATGCCCCGGTCGGCCCGCACTGGTCTGGGTCCTGCCATCGTCGTCCTCCTCAGTCCAGGGGCCCGATGACCGCCTCGACGGCTGCCACCAGTCCGCCGGAGACCACCAGCTCCTCGGCGGCGGCCAGGTCCGGGGCCAGCCAGCGGTCGGGCCCGGCGCCGGCTACGCCCGCGTCCCCCAGCGCGGCCCGCGCCGCCCCAGTCCCGGCGGCGGGCTCCAGCGGGTGGCGGAACTCCAGCCCCCGGCCGGCGCAGACGAGCTCGCAGGCGACGATCCGGCCCAGGTTGGCCACCGACTGGCGCAGCTTGCGGGCCGCACCCCAGCCCATGGACACGTGGTCCTCCTGCATGGCGGAGGTGGGCAGGGAGTCGACGCTGGCCGGGGCGGCCAGGCGCCGGTTCTCGGCCACCATGGCGGCCTGGGTGTACTGGGCCAGCATCAGGCCCGAGTTCACCCCG
>DATDAH010000348.1:0-2110 GCA_036525535.1 Acidimicrobiales bacterium | reverse complement strand
CGAGGAGACCGACCGATGAAGGCGGCGTTCAAGACTCCCGGCTTCCCCCGGCTGTACGCCGGCCTGACCGCCAGCATGGTCGGCGACTCGATCTTGCTGCTGGTCCTCAGCATGTGGGTGAAGACCCTGACCGGCTCCAACGCGATGGCCGGCCTGACGTTCTTCTTCATGATGGTCCCCGCCCTGTTCGCGCCGTTGATGGGCGTCTGGCTCGACCGCGTCCGCCGCAAGCCCTTCCTGGTCTGGGGCAACCTCGCGTCCGCGGTCATGGTGCTGCCGCTCGTGCTGGTGCGCGATGCAGGCGACGTCTGGCTGATCTGGTCGGTGGCCTTCTTGTACGGCGTGTCGTTCGTGGTGCTGCCTGCCGCCCTCAACGGGCTGCTCAAGGAGATGGTGGCCGAGGAGCACCTCGTCGACGCCAACGCCAGCCTCCAGACGACCAAGGAGGCGTTCCGCCTCTTCGGCCCGCTCCTCGGCGCGGCAATCTTCGCCTGGACCGGCGGTTGGCTGGTGGCCCTGATCGACGCAGCCACGTTCGCCATCGCTGCGGCCGTGATCGCCTCGATCCGGATCCGCGAGGACGCTCCGGAGCGCGACAGCTCCCACCTGTTCGTTCAGATCGCTGCTGGTCTCCGGCACCTGGTGGCCGACCGGGTGCTCGCAAATGTGCTGGTCGGCTTCGGCCTGACCATGCTGGTGCTCGGCTTCTGCGAGGCCTCGATCTACGCGCTGCTGGATGCCTTCGACAAGCCGGCGACGTACGCCGGCGTGTTCGTCACCATCCAGGGCGTCGGTGCGATCGCGGGCGGGCTGTCCGCGGGTTGGCTGATCCGGCGGACCGGCGAGGTCGCGGCCTCCGCCCTCGGCCTGGTGATCCTCGCGGTCTCGATGATCGGCATCGCCGCGACCCGCGACCTATTCGTCATGCTCCTCTGTGCGGGTGTCATGGGACTCTCGCTGCCGTTGCTCACGATCGGCTACCTGACCCTGATCCAGAAGCGAACCCCGCAGGCCGTGATGGGCCGCGTGTCCACCGCAGCCGAGGTGGTGATGTCCGCGCCGTACGCCGTCTCGCTTGCCGCTGGAGCTGCCCTTGTCTCCCTGCTCGACTACCGGGTCATCTTCGCGATCATGGGAATCGTCACGATGGCCGGAGCGGCCCACATCGGCTTCTGGCTGCGGGAGCAGATCCGCACGGACTGGCGGGCCGGGCGTGGTGGCTCAGTAGACGAGGGCCTGCGCCCCGTCGGCGAGGACCTCCTCGGCGAAGACGGCCGCGCCCGCGACGCGCACGCCCTCGACCACGTCGTCGGCGGTGATGCCGCGGCGCTGGGCGCACTGGGTACAGACGGTCACCTGTCCCTCGGCGACGACGGCCGCGAGCAGGTCCGCTAGCGGCGCCGCGAGGTCGAGCTCGAACGTCTCGGCCCGCCCCGGGAGCGCGAACCACGCGGCCTCGCCGGTCAGCCACAGGCCGACGTCGGCACCCGCCGCGACCGCCGCGGCGGCGACCGTGAACGCCTGGTTGCAACGCTCCGCGTCCTCGGACCCGCAGGTCACCTTCACGACAAGCCTTCGCGACATGCACCCAACACTAGAGTGAACGCATGCCGTTCGAGATCCCCGAGAACATCCACGAGCTGTGCGCACCGCTCGCCTGGATGATCGGCAGCTGGCACGGCAACGGGCACGGGGACTACCCCACGATCGAGGGGTTCCACTTCGGCCAGGAGCTCGTCTTCCAGCAGGACGGCCGCCCGTTCATCCACTACTTCAGCCGCGCCTGGATCGTCGACGAGGACGGCGCGTTCGTCCGCAACGCCGCCCAGGAGACCGGCTTCCTGCGGCCGCAGGCCGATCGCACCGTCGAGGTCGTGATGGCCCACAACACCGGGTTCGTGGAGGTGTGGCACGGCGAGATCCACCCCGACCGGCCGCAGCTCGAGATGGTCACCGACACCGTCGCCCGCACCGCCACCGCCAAGGCGTACACCGCCGGCAAGCGGCTCTACGGGTACGTCGAGGGCGACCTGCTGTACGCCTACGACATGGCCGCGATGGGTCAGGAGATCCAGCCCCACACCTGGGCCCAGCTCCAGCGCGGTGCGGG
>DATDAH010000347.1:0-4063 GCA_036525535.1 Acidimicrobiales bacterium | reverse complement strand
TAGCGGCGCAAGGAGCGGGAGGATCCCCCGCTGGTCGGACGGTCACTGCTGGGCTGCATGCCTAGGACTCTCCCCCCGGTGTCACTCCCGAGCGCGCTATCGCGTGCCGGTCACTGCCGAGGTACGAAGCGACCACTGCACCGTCGCTCAGCACCTCACCCGGAGGACCGTCGGCGATGACGGCCCCCTGATCCATCGCGATGATCCGGTCGGCCACGCGAGTGACCAACGGGACATCGTGTTCGACCACCACCAGTGCGGCCCCCAGGCCGTCACGCAGGCGCTCCAGGAGCGGCCCGAGCGCCTCGGTCTCGCGCTGGGCGATGCCGCTGGACGGCTCGTCGAGCAGCACCACCGTCGGGCGATGGGCGGCGACGCACGCCAGGTCGACGACCCGGCGGCTCCCGGTGGACAGCTCCCGCACGAAGCGGGAACGGAAGCCCTCGATGCCGAACAGCTCGATCAGCTCGTCCACCCGCTGGCGGACGTGCTCCTCGCTGTCGAAGGCCGCAGGCAGGCGCAGCGCCGGGTTGAGCGGGTCCCGCACGTCGATCCAGCGTTCCAGGGCCACCGCGATGGTCTCCTCGACCGTGAGGGCAGGGAAGAGGCGGGCGTCCTGGAACGAGCGCCCCAGTCCCCGCCACGCCCGTTCGGCGACGGAGCACCCGGTGATGTCCTCGGCCCCCAGGACGATGGTGCCGCGATCGGCGGGCACGAACCCGCTGATCAGGTCGAACAGCGTGGTCTTGCCGGCCCCGTTGGGTCCGATGATCCCCACGATCTCTCCCGGGGCGGCCGAGAAGGTCACGTCGGCGACCGCGGTGAGGCCCCCGAAGGACCGGGTGAGCCCGGCGACCGCCAACGCCGGGCCGTCATCCTCGGGCCGGTCCTCGCGGGCCACGGGGCGGGCGTGGGCGGCGATCGCGGCAGCCGAGGGCGGGGCTCCGTTCGAGCCCGCCCCTTCGAGGAACACCGAGCGGAGCAGGTCGGGGCGATCGAGGAGGTCGGCGGCAGGCCCCTCGAAGCGAATCTCGCCCTTCTCCATGAAGTAGGCCCGATCGGCCACGGTCAGGGCCAGGTTCACCGACTGCTCGACCAGGATCACCGTGGCCCCGTCGTCGCGGATCTCGCGCACCAGAGGAAGGAGGCGCTCCACGACGACCGGCGCCAGCCCGAGCGAGAGCTCGTCGATCATGAGCAGCTTGGGCTGGGCGATGAGGGCCATGCCCAGGGCCAGCATCTGCTGCTGACCCCCGGACAGGTCGCCGGCCGGCTCGTGGCCTCGCCGACCCAGGATCGGGAAGTGCTCGATGGCCCGGGCCATCGCCAGGTCGGTGCCCTCGGGATCGCCGTGTCGGCGCAGCCAGCCGGCCAGGCGCAGGTTCTCGTCCACCGTCAGGGACGGGAACACGCCGGCCCCACCCGGAACCTGCACGACGCCCCGGGCGGCGATCTCGTAGGGCGGGGCGTGGGTGATGTCGATCCCGTCGAAGACCACCGCCCCCCGATCGGCTTCGATCACGCCGCAGATGGCCCGCAGCAGCGTCGACTTGCCCGCGCCGTTGGTACCCAGGAGGGCCACGATCTCGCCCTCGAGGATCTCCAGGTCCACCCCGAACAGCACCTGCACCCCGTCGTAGCCGACCTCGAGCTCGCGGGCGATGAGGATGCGGGGGTTGCCGTGCTGGCGCTCGTAGAGGTCCTCGGAGCGGGCCGCGGCCACCCGCCAGACCTGACGGATGTCGTCGCCTATGAGGTCGCCGGCCGAGGCGATGATCAGCCCCCCGATCAGGAAGACGGGGGTCATGACCAGCATCCCGAGGCGGATGCCCCAGGCGTCGCCGATGGCCCCGATCAGGGGCAGGATCGCCAGCCCCGGCAACACCCAGAGCGAGGCGATGGAGAACCCCAGCGACCGCGTCCGCGGAGGTATCGCCAGCGAGAGGGACGCCAGGATCCCCGGACCGACGATGGCCAGGCCGGCGGTCATGGCGGCGTTGGCGAGGACCGCCACGACGATGTTGGGGGCGAGGGCGAAGATGGCGGCCAACACGGCGGCTGCCAGCGAGATCCACGACAGGAACTTCAGGATCCGCCCCGGTTCGGTCAGGACGTACTTCATCGCCACTCGGGCCCCGATGATCAGGCCGACCAGTTGGAGCGGCTCGACGGCGGCGGCGACCGAGCCCCGGGCCACCTCGTTCAGGCCGAACTCCTCCTCGTAGAAGAGCGAGGCCAACGTGACGAAGCCGATGAGCGACGCGGCCAGGAACGGCAGGGCGTACCAGATACGCCGGAGGCCGGTGATCTTCCAGCACGTCCGCCAAGCCTCGGCGAAAGAGGCCGGCTCCTCCTCGGTGTCCACGGTCTCCGCGGAGGCACCCATGGCCTCCCGCTCCCACCGTCCCCGGATGGGCTCTCGCATCTTCAGGCCCAGGATCACGAGGATGATCGAGGGCACGGCGAAGACCAGGAACGGGACCCGCCAGTCGAACCAGTAGGCGAGGAGGCCGGCGAGGAGGGGGCCGAGGAACTGGCCCAACGCGTTGGCCGCCCGGTGGAACGAGTAGACGCCAGGGCGGTTCACGGGTGGGTAGTAGTCGGCCAACAGCGAGTTGTGCGTCGGGTCCACCACCGCCTTGCCGATGCCCGAGCCGGCCCGGGCCACGCCGAGGAAGAAGACAGTCGACACCAGTCCGGTCATCAGCGAGAAGAAGGCCCAGACCGCCGCCCCGCCGAGCGCCACCGGTACCCGTCGGTGGCGGTCGGAATACTGCGCGATCGGGATCTGCAGCGCCAGCGCGCCCGCCGCCACGACGGCGATGAGGGCCAGGATGCTGGTCAGGTCCAAGCCGAACTCCTCGCGGATCTCGGGCAGCAGGATGCCGAAGGCCGTGCGGTCCAACTCGTCGACCGCGTTCAGGCCGAAGAGGATCAGGAGGGCGTAGACGGGACCGGGGCCGGTCAGCTCGTCCAACGCCCGACCCGGATGCCGGATCGCCCCGGCTGCCCCCCGGGACCAGCGGGCGACGGCGATCGTGGCCTTGCTCATCCGTCGACCTCCACCAGCGCGTCGGTCGATGCCACGGGAGCCTCGAGGATGGCGGGCTCCTCGTCGGTCGCGGCCTCGACGAAGCTGGGCACGACCAGGCCCCGGCGGCGGGCCGTCCAGCGCAGAGCGCCGTCCCGCACGCGGTAGACGAGACCGCCGATGCCGCTGGGCAGGATCATGAGCACCAGGAGCACACCCAGCGAGTTGGACAGGAGACGCCAGATCCCGACATCACCCGGCAGGTCCTTCGCGAAGCGGTAGGTCAGCTCCAGGTAGGCAGCGCCGAGCAGGACGCCCAACGCCGAGCCCAGACCGCCGATGACGACCATCGTGAAGACGAGGAAGCCACCGAAGGGGGCGTAGGTGTCGGGCCCGAAGGCCTGCTGGTGGTGGACGAACAGCCCCCCGGCCAAGGCGGCCAAGAAGCCGGAGAGCGAGAACGCGGTGATGCGCAGCCGCAGGGGGCGGAGGGCGAAGGCCTGGGCCCCCGCTTCGTTCTCCCGCAGCGCGATGAGCGCCCGACCGAAGCGACTGGACCGCATGCCCCCCACCGCGAGGATGGCCAGGACCAGGACGACGAGGATCAGGTAGTAGACGCCGGTCGGCGAGTCGTAGTCGATGCGTCCGAAGATCGGGTTGCGCTCGATGCGCCCCGTCGGGATCCAGTCGAAGAACTGGCGGTTGAGGAAGTACGAGTACATGGCCAGGGCGAAGGCGAAGGTCGTGACGCTCAGGAGCAGACCCTGGAGGCGCAGGGCGGGCAGCCCGACCACCACGGCGGCGACGGCTCCGGCCAGGCCGCTGACGAGCAGGGCCAGGCTGAGATCCAGGCCCCACTGGGACGTGGCCACGCCGCCGATCGCCGCCCCGAGGCCGACGAAGCCCATCTGCCCGAGCGAGACCTGGCCGGCCCACCCGGTGAGCACGAGGAGGGAGAGGCCGACGATGCCGTAGATGCCGACCGACGAGGCCAGCAGCGAGTCGCTGGGTGAGAGCCACGTGGGCAGCCAC
>DATDAH010000346.1:0-4371 GCA_036525535.1 Acidimicrobiales bacterium | reverse complement strand
GGGCCGGTGGCATGTGCCCGCGCTGTGAGGGCATGGGCTCGGTGTCCGACTTCGACCTGTCTGAGCTGTACGACGACAGCAAGTCGCTCAACGAGGGGGCGATCGCGGTCCCCGGCTACAGCATGGACGGCTGGTACGGCCGCATCTACCGGGGCTGCGGCTTCTTCGACCCGGACAAGCCGATCCGGAAGTTCACCAAGAAGGAGCTCGACGACCTGCTCCACAAGGAGCCGACCAAGATCAAGGTCGACGGCATCAACCTGACGTACACGGGACTGATCCCGCAGATCCAGAAGTCGTTCCTGTCCAAGGACGTCGAGGCGATGCAGCCGCACATCCGGGCCTTCGTCGAGCGGGTGGTGACGTTCACCGACTGCCCAGACTGCGCTGGCAGCCGGCTCAACGACGCCGCTCGGTCCTCCAAGATCGACGGGGTCAACATCGCCGACGCCTGCGCGATGCAGATCAGCGACCTCGCCGACTGGGTGCGAGGTCTGAACGAAACGTCCGTCGCGCCGTTGCTGGCGGCGCTGGTGCACACCCTCGACTCGTTCGTCGAGATCGGGCTGGGCTACCTCAGCCTCGACCGTCGGTCGGGCACGCTCTCGGGCGGCGAGGCACAGCGCACCAAGATGATCCGCCACCTCGGTTCCTCGCTCACCGATGTCACCTACGTCTTCGACGAGCCGACGATCGGGCTGCACCCGCACGACATCGCGCGGATGAACGACCTGCTGCGGCAGTTGCGGGACAAGGGCAACACCGTGCTGGTCGTGGAGCACAAGCCGGAGACGATCGCCATCGCCGACCACGTCGTCGACCTCGGCCCCCGGGCCGGCACCGAGGGCGGCGAGGTCGTGTTCGAGGGCACCGTCGACGGGTTGCGGGCGAGTGGCACGCTGACCGGGCGGCACCTGGACGACCGGGCCTCCCTGAAGGAGTCCGTGCGGACGCCGTCGGGCGGGTTGGAGGTCCGCGGCGCCAGCACCCACAACCTGCAGGACGTCGACGTCGACATCCCACTCGGCGTGCTGGTTGTGGTGACCGGTGTGGCCGGGTCGGGGAAGAGCTCGCTGATCCACGGCTCGGTGTCGGGGCGGGACGGCGTGGTGTCGGTCGACCAGGCTCCGATCGGGGGCTCGCGACGGAGCAACCCGGCGACCTACACCAAGCTGCTGGACCCGATCCGCAAGGCGTTCGCGAAGGCCAACGACGTGAAGCCGGCGCTGTTCAGCGCCAACTCCGAGGGCGCCTGCCCCAACTGCAACGGCGCCGGGGTCATCTACACCGACCTGGCGATGATGGCCGGCGTCGCCTCCACCTGTGAGGAGTGCGAGGGAAAGCGGTTCGACGCCTCGGTGCTGGACTACCACCTGGGCGGCCGCGACATCAGCCAAGTGCTCGCCATGTCGGTGACCGAGGCCGAGGAGTTCTTCGGCGCCGGCGAGGCGGACACGCCGGCCGCTCAGAAGATCCTCACCCGGCTCGCCGATGTCGGGCTCGGCTACCTCACCATCGGCCAGCCCCTCACCACGCTGTCCGGTGGCGAGCGCCAGCGGTTGAAG
Source organism: Acidimicrobiales bacterium (assembly GCA_036525535.1). Taxonomy (GTDB): domain Bacteria; phylum Actinomycetota; class Acidimicrobiia; order Acidimicrobiales; family DATDAH01; genus DATDAH01. The sequence goes on along the minus strand of DATDAH010000346.1, from coordinate 2,806 downwards.
CTGGCCATCCACCTGGCCGAGAAGGGCGGCGTCTACGTCCTCGACGAACCGACCACCGGCCTCCACCTCGCCGACGTCGAACTGCTGCTCGGCCTGCTCAACCGGCTCGTCGACTCCGGCAAGTCGGTCATCGTCATCGCGCACCACCAGGCGGTCATGGCGGAAGCCGACTGGATCATCGACCTCGGCCCCGGCGCCGGCCACGACGGCGGACGGATCGTCTTCGAGGGCACTCCCGCCGACCTCGTCGCCGCCCGCTCAACCCTGACCGGCGAGCACCTCGCGGCCTACGTCGCCGCCTGACGGAGGGCCTCGTGGGCCGGATGCTCACCGTCTCTCAACCGTCTCCCGACCCGCGCTCCAACCGGGAGGCCCCGCCGTCCCGCCGAGCGCCGGCCGCGAGATCTGACGTGGCGCAATGAGCGCCACGGCGACCAGGGCGGCGAGCACGAGGAGCCGCAGGCTCGGCATCAGCCCGCCGAGTCCGATGTCGTCGGCGGCGACCTCCAACAGCACGGCCGTCACTGCCGTCCGCCACGGGAGCCGACCAGGCCAGCGATCGGCTTCCCAGAGCACCCCGGCGAGCACCAGGCCGGTCGTGTAGTAGTGGTTCGTCGCGGGATCCAGCGCGAGCCGGACGGCGACCCCGACGAGAAGCGCGGTCGACCAGGAACCTCGCCGAACGACCGCGAACGTCGTCACCGCCACCGCGAGGCCGAGTTGTAGGGGACGGTCCCAGCCCGGCATCGCCGCGTCGAGCTGTCCCAGGGCGCGAAGGCCGGAGTTGGGGTCGACCGGCAGGGCGAAGGCGCGGAGAGCGCTGATCGTGCCTGGCGATCCGATCACGAACGGCATCCAGGTCGCCGCGGCGGCGAGACCGACCAGCAGCGCCCGTCGACGGGGACGGAGACCGCCACCGAGCAGGGCGAGGGGGACAAAGACCACGCCCCACGGCTTCACCGCGGCGGCGAGGGCCAAGAACACGGCAGCGGATGTGGTCTGACGACGTTCGATCGCGAGGCCGGATGCGGCGAGGGCGGTGAGCAGAACCACGTCGTCGAGATGGGCGGTGTACGCCGCCAGCCGCAGCCATGACTCCATGACCATCGGCCCGGCGACCATCAGCCATCGGTCCCACCCACCGCGGTCGATCTCCGGGTGCCGCCGCTCGACGGCGGTGGCCCCGCACCACAGGGCCAGTACCCCGCAGAGCGAGCCGACGACGACGACGACGGCTTCGCCGATGCCGTCCGGCAGCGCGACGAGGGGCGCGGCGACCAGCACGGCGATCGGTCCGAACTGGTATTCGGGGTGGTCGCGGTAGAGATCGATGCCGCCGTCGGGGCCGACGAGGTGGTGGACCGCGTCCTCGAAGAAGAACCAGGAGCGGGCGTGATCTCCGGACAGCATGGCGACGGACGCGGCGAGGGCCACGCCCCCGAGGCCCCACCAGAGCACGCGGGCGACCCCCGATCGCGTTCGCTCCACGCGGTGACCGTCGTGGATGCCTGCTGACTGCACGCTGAACAGCCGCTGCGGCACAGGAACCGGTCAAGAGAAGCGGTGTCTCGTGACGTCCCACGGCTCGACGGCACCCAACTCGGTCCTGAGCACAGGCCTGGCGAGGAGGGGCATCCGGCAGGTGACGATTGGCGGTCCGGCCACCAGGCGGGCGTTGGCGACACGGCAAACCGCACTTCTGGACTTGCTCCAGTATTTCGCCTACGGTCCGGGAGTGATGACCGAGGCCCCCGAGGCGATGCTCCGCCGGCACGGGATGCACGTGACGGCCCAACGGCTGGCCGTCCTGCGCGCGGTGTCCGAGCTGCCCCACAGCACGGCGGACGACATCCACACCGCCGTGTTGGCCGAGATCGGGTCCGTCTCCCGCCAGACCGTCTACGACGTGCTCGCCGCCCTCACCGACCGTGGCCTGTTCCGCCGCATCCAGCCCGCCGGATCCTCGGCCCGTTACGAGAACCGGGTGGGCGACAACCATCACCACCTGGTGTGCCGGTTGTGCGGCCAGATGGTCGATGTCGACTGCGCGGTGGGCTACACCCCGTGCCTCACGGCCGCCGACGACTCGGGTTACGAGATCGACGAAGCCGAGGTCGTCTACTGGGGTCGCTGCCCTGCGTGTGCAGCCGCCTCCGAACCGTCCATCGAACTGCAAGCCCCATGAACCAGCCCGCAACAACAGAGGAGAACCAACGTCGTGTCTGACACCGGTAGCGAGAGCGAAAACCCAGCGATCGACGCCCCGACCCAGAAGGCGAGTCGACCCAGGTCGAACCAGGATTGGTGGCCGAACCAGCTCGATTTGTCGGTGCTCCATCAGCACTCCCCCCGCGGCAACCCGCTCGGCGAGGACTTCGACTACGCCGAGGCGTTCAAGGACCTCGACGTCGACGCCCTCAAGCAGGACCTCATCGACGTGATGACCACGTCGCAGGACTGGTGGCCGGCCGACTACGGCCACTACGGGCCGCTCTTCATCCGGTTGACCTGGCACCAGGCCGGCACGTACCGCATCGAAGACGGCCGCGGCGGTGGCGGCGACGGCGGCCAGCGCTTCGCGCCGCTCAACAGCTGGCCCGACAACGCGAACCTCGACAAGGCCCGGCGCCTCCTGTGGCCCGTCAAGCAGAAGTACGGGCAGAAAGTGTCCTGGGCCGACCTGCTCGTGCTGGCCGGCAACGTCGCCCTCGAGTCGATGGGCTTCGAGACCTTCGGCTTCGCGTTCGGTCGGGAGGACATCTGGGAGCCGGAGGAGATCTTCTGGGGCCCCGAGGACACCTGGCTG
>DATDAH010000345.1:0-2801 GCA_036525535.1 Acidimicrobiales bacterium | reverse complement strand
GCGGCGGCTCGAGTACGTGCGCTCAGCCGCCGGTGACCGCTTCGCCGAACTCGAGATCGAAGCGTCGCCCTTCTTCACCCGGATCACCGACGATCCGTCGGGCGCGGCCACGAGCATCGCCTCGGCCACGGGCATCCGGGAGGAGGGCTTGGTCGAGCACCCGAACGTGCTGCTGGGCCGCGTGGACGAGCTGAGCGACCGGCTCATCGAGCGGCGGGAGACCTACGGCGTCAACTACGTGACCGTCCAGCAGTCCCAGGTCGACGCCTTCGCCCCGATCGTCGCCGAGCTCGCCGGACGCTGATCCCGGCGCGGGGATTGCCCTCGGTCCGAAATTCTGCAAACCTTTGCATCCTGCTCGATCCCGACCGCCTCCTCCCTGCTGATGCCGGCGTGCGCTCCATTGCCCGCGCGCTGTACGAGCAGACGCGCGCGCTGCCACTCATCAGCCCTCACGGGCATTGCGACCCTGCGTCCTTCGCCGACGACACGCCGATCGGCGACCCCGCCACCGAGTTGGTCACCCGGGACCACTACCTGCTGCGGATGCTCTACAGCCAGGGCGTCCCCCTGGAGGCACTGGGTGTCGCTCCGCGCGATGGCTCGCCCGCCGAGTCCGACGGCCGGAGCGTATGGCAGATCTTCGGCGAGCACATCCACCTGTTTCGGGGCACGCCCTCGAAGCTGTGGCTGGACCACACGCTCTCGGAGGTCTTCGGGGTCGAGAAGCCGCTGGAGGCCGACACGGCGGACGCGATCTACGACCACCTCGTCGCCCAGGTCGCCGAGGACGGTTTCCGCCCCCGTGCCCTCTACGAGCGGTTCGGGATCGAGTTCCTGGCCACGACCGACGCCGCGACCGACGAGCTGACGGCTCACGCCCGGCTGCGCGACAGCGGCTGGTCCGGTCGGGTGGTGCCCACGTTCCGGCCCGACGACGTCGTCGACCCGGATCGGCTGGCCTTCCACGCCAACCTCGATCGGCTCGCCGACCTCACCGGCCAGGACACCACGACCTGGACGGGTTACCTCGCTGCGCTCCGGGCCCGGCGCCAGGCCTTCGTCGCCGCGGGGGCCACCGCGTCCGATCACGGCCATCCCACGGCGATGACGGCCGACCTCCCACCGGGCCACGCCGAGGCCCTGTTCGCCCGGGTCCGGCAAGGGTCGCCCGAGCCCGCCGACGCCGAGCTCTTCCGGGGCCAGATGCTCACCGAGATGGCGGCGATGAGCCTCGACGACGGTCTCGTCCTCCAGCTCCACGCCGGCTCGTGGCGGGGCCACAACCCGTCGCTCACCGACCGGTTCGGTCCGGACCAGGGGGCGGACATCCCGAAGCCGATGGACTACGTCGGGGCACTCAAGCCGCTGCTCGACCGGTTCGGCAACGAGTCCGCCCTGACCGTGGTCATTTACACGCTGGACGAGAGCACCTACAGCCGAGAGCTCGCCCCGCTGGCAGGCCACTATCCCGCCCTCCGGCTGGGGCCTCCATGGTGGTTCCATGACAGCCCTGAGGGCATTCGGCGGTTCCGCTCGCTGGTGACGGAGACGGCCGGCTTCGCCAACACGGTCGGGTTCAACGACGACGCCCGCTCCCTGTTGACGATCCCGGCCCGCCACGACATGGTCCGGCGAGTCGACGCCGGCTTCCTCGCGGGCCTCGTCACCGACGGTCGCCTGCGCGAAGACGAGGCGGCTGAGGTCGCCGACGACCTCGCCCACGGCTTGGCTCGTCGGGCCTTCGGAGTCGACCGGTGACCGCCATCGTGCTCGTCGGGCTCATGGGGTCGGGCAAGTCCACCGTCGGCCGACTGGTGGCGGAGGCGACCGGCCGGGAGCTGGTCGACGTCGACGTCGCCATCACGACCCGGACGGGCAAGACCGTCCGCCAGCTCTGGGAGGAGGGAGGCGAGGCGGCCTACCGCAGTCTGGAGCGCGACGAGGTGCTGGCCACGCTCGGTCGGTCTGACGTCGTGCTGGCGGCACCCGGCGGCGTGATCCTGGACCCCACCGTGCGGGACGCCCTGGGCGACGCGTTCGTGGCCTGGCTACGAGCCCGACCGGCGACCCTTGCGGCGCGGGTGCGCGCGGGCGACCACCGGCCCCTCCTCGGCGAGAATCCGGAGGACGACTTCGCCACGATGGACGCCGAGCGGGCGCACCTCTACGCCGCCGTAGCCGACATCACATTGGACGCCGACGGCAACAGCCCCGACGCCCTGGCCGCCGAGCTGGTCGAGCGGCTGCCCGACGCCCCCTGAGCCCGAGGAGAGCCATGCTGCGACCACAGGACAACGAGGCCCGCGAGGCCAAACGGCTCGACGGCGTTTGGGACTTCGTCGCCGATCCTGACGGTCTTGGCCGCGATGAGGGGTGGTGGCGGGGACCGCTCCGCGACCCGCGGCCCATGCCGGTGCCCGCCGCCTACAACGACGTGTTCGTCGAGCCCCCGGTGCACGAACACGTCGGCGACGTCTGGTACCAACGCGAGGTCCACGTGCCCCGGGGCTGGGGAGACCGGCGCATCGTCCTGCGCTTCGACGCCGCCACCCACCGCGCGGTGGTGTGGGCCGATAACCAGCAGGTGGCGGAGCACGAGGGCGGCTACACCCCCTTCGAGGCCGATCTCACCGCGCTGGCCGTGCCCGGTGAGCCGCTGCGGATCACCATCGTGGTCAACAACGAGCTCACGTGGACGTCGATCCCGACCGGGGTGATCAACGACCTGCCCAACGGCGGCCGCAAGCAGTTCGTCTTCCAGGACTTCTTCAACTACGCCGGGTTGATCCGCAGCGTCT
>DATDAH010000344.1:0-8341 GCA_036525535.1 Acidimicrobiales bacterium | reverse complement strand
GTAGAAGGAGAGGACCACCGCGTACCCCAGCGGGTAGGCGGTCACGAGGATCATCACGAAGAAGGCGGGGAAGGACAGCCGGAACCCCAAGCGGCGTTCGCTGTGGAGGCGATCCGAGGCGATGGCTGCGGTCACAGCAGTCGTTCCCCTTGCAGGACCTCACCCATGTAGGAGTCGGTCTCCTCCGGGGTTTCGGGGGACTGCACCGAGTTGGCGGGGTGCCACGTGCGCTGCACGGAGGTCGACACGTCGCCGTAGTACGGGGTGATCGGGCGGGGTGCGGCGTCGTTGATCGAGTCCCGGATCAGGTCGGCCATCGGGTAGGCCTCCCGCACCGCGGGGTCGTCGTAGGCCGCGTCGCGGGCGGCGGGGTTGCCCGCCTCGACCATGTACTGCGCATTGCTTTCGACCGAGGTGATGCACGCCACCGCGTCGAGGGCCTCGTCGGGGTAACGGGTGAAGTCGCCGATGGCCAGGTTGATGCCGCCGAGGGGCGGGGCGCTCGGCTCGTCGGCGTTGATGCGCGGGTAGCGGGCCCAACCGATGTCGTCGACCACGCCCTGGTCGAGCGCGCCGGTGTCCACCTCGCCCTTCGCCGCGGTGTAGACGTAGGGCCAGTTGACCATGAAGGCCCCGTCGTCGCTCTGGAACAGCGAGCGCGCCTCCTCTTCGCCTGCCGTGGTCATGTCGGCCGGCGCGGCGGGGGAGTCGGCCAGGCGGCGGACGACCTCGGCTGCCTTGTCGCCCGCGGGTGAGGCCATCGACGGGGTGGCGTCGGCCCCCTGATCGGTGTTCTCGACGATCTGCCCGCCACCGGAGGCCACGAGGGCGTTGATCCACACCATGTAGCCCTCGTAGCGCCGCCCCTGGACGCCGATGCGCTTGTCGGCCGACTCGGCGGCGTCGATCATGTCGTCCCACGTGAAGTCCTCGGCGGTGGGATCGACCCCCGCTTCTTCGGCGACCGACGTCCGGTACCAGAGCAGCTGGGTGTTGGCCCAGAAGGGCGTGGCCACGAGTTGATCGTCCCAGTAGGCCGTCTCCAGCGGCGCTTCGAGCACGCCCTCGGTCAGGGCCTCGACATCGGCGGGGTCGGTGATCGGGAGCAGGTAGCCGGCGTTGGCGAACTCGGCGACGAAGGGCGGGTCGAGGCTCATCAGGTCGACCGACGAGTCGCCCGCGGCAAGGCGGCGCACCAGCTGCTCCCGCTGGGCGTCGGCTTCGTTGGGCAGGACCTGGGTCTCGATGGAGTAGGCCCCGTCCGACTGGTCGGTGCACTGCTGGGCCAGCGTGGCCTGGCCGCCGTTGTCCGGGTTCGTGTACCAAACGAGGGTCGGCGGGCCGGAGTCGTCACTCGAGCAGGAAACGAGGAGCGCCGCTCCCAGGCACAGAGCGACGACCGGTGCCGTCCGACGCCGCTGCAGCATCCCCCGCTGAGCCATCCGTCCCCCTCTGTACTGACCATCAAAGGCGGGCTTGCCCCAGAAGTCAACTGGTCAGCCAGACCGCCGTTACCCCGGGGAGCGATCCGTTAGACACAAGGGGGCCACTGGCCAGCGCGATCCGGCCGGTCGCGTCGAGGGCCACGGCGTCGTCGCCGACGTTGACCACGCAGGTGAAGTCCGGCCCCCGGTGGAAGGCGATGACCTCCGGCGGACCCTCCACCCACGCGAAGGGGCCGGCGCCGAGCGACGGGAGATCCCGGCGAAGGGCCAGCGCCGAGCGGTACAGCTCCACCATGGAGCCGGGGTCCGAGGCCTGCCGCTCCCGGCTCAGCGCCGCCCAGTCGGCCGGTTGGGGAAGCCACGCCGCCGGGCCCGGTCCGAAGGCGTACGACGGCTCGTCTCCGGCCCACGGCACCGGGACCCGGCAACCGTCGCGGCCTTGTTCTCGTCCGCCGGACCGGAGGAAGGTCGGGTCCTCCCGTGCGTCGTCGGGCAGGTCGGTGACCTCGGGCAGACCGAGCTCCTCGCCCTGGTAGAGGTAGGCCGCACCGGGCAGGGCGAGCAGGAGCAGGATGGCGGCCCGGGCCCGGCGCCGGCCGAGATCACCGCCGCCGTAGCGGGTCACGTGACGCACCATGTCGTGGTTGGAGAGCACCCAGGTCGGCGTGGCCCCGACCTCGGTCAGGCCGGTGATGCTCTCGTCGATGGCGTCGGTCAGGGCGGTGGCGCCCCACGGGGCCAGCAGGAGGTCGAAGTTGAAGGCGGTGTGCAGCTCGTCGGGCCGGACGTAGCGGGCCAGGCGGCGCGCACTGCCGAGGTAGGCCTCCGCCACGAAGATCCGGTCGCCCGGGTAGGTGTCGATGAGGCGGCGCCAGCCCCGGTAGATGTCGTGGACCTCGTCCCGGTCCCAGTGGGGGTGGCCCTCGGCGGCCACTCCCGCGTGGGCGAAGCGGCCGGCGATGTCGGCCAGCTCGGGGTCTTTGACCAGCCCGTGGGCGACGTCGATGCGGAACCCGTCGACGCCCCGGTCGAGCCAGAAGCGCCGGTTCGACTCGAACCCGTCCCGGACCTCGGTCCGGGTCCAGTCGAGGTCGGGCTGTTCGGGGGCGAAGAGGTGGAGGTACCACGGGCCGGGCTGACCCTCGGGCTCGGTGATGCGGGTCCACGCCGGGCCGCCGAAGACGCTTTGCCAGTCGTTGGGCGGCTCGTCACCCGCCGGGCCCCGACCGGGTCGAAACCAGTACCGGTCCCGCGCGGTGCTCCCGGGACCACCGGCCAGCGCGGCGCGGAACCAGGGGTGCTCCACCGAGGTGTGGTTGGGCACGATGTCGACCAGCAGGCGCAGGCCGAGCTCGTGGGCAGTGGCCAGGAGGGCGTCGAAGTCGGCCATCGTGCCGAATCGCGGGTCAACGGCGCACGGGTCGGCGACGTCGTAGCCCCCGTCGGCCTGCGGCGAGGGGTAGAACGGCGTCAGCCAGATGGCGTCCACCCCGAGCTCCACCAGGGCCGGGAGCCGGGACCGGATGCCGGCCAGATCACCGAGCCCGTCGCCGTCGGCGTCGGCGAAGCTGCGGACGTAGATCTCGTAGATGACCGCCTCGCGCCACCACGGGACTCCGTCCTGCTCGCTCGGCGGGCTCGAGTCGGCGGTCATTCCCGCGATCCTCGCGGACCGGTCAAGGCCTCGGCCCGGTGACCGCCAAGTCGGGCCTCGCCGCCGCCCCCGCCCGCGCTCTTCGCGGTCCGACTCGGTTGCCCTCGAGCGGGTCAGGAAGCGAGCGCGACCAGGCGTCGCCCGCTGACCTTGAAGGGCACGATGCGCAGCCAGTGGACCCGGTCACCGGTCCACACGGCCTCGTCGGTGTCGATCTCGGCGAGCTCGAGCTCACGGGTGTCGAAGACCTCGTTGGCGTAGCCGGCGAGCATCACGGTCCAGCCCAGCCGGGCGTCGTCGTCGACCTCGTCGACCTCGAAGCCGACTCGGGCCCCGAGCGCGGCCCGCAGCTTGGTCCCCTCTTCGGTGCGCACGAGCAAGCTGCGACCGTCGACCAGGTGATCGACGGGGAACAGCTCGGGATGGTTCGCCACCACGACGAGGAGGCGGCCCCAGCGCCGCGTGGACACGAGCCGCCAGCACTCCTCCTCGGCGATCGCCACCAAGCGGCGGCCCCGGGGGGTGCTTTCCATCCACCGATCAGACCATGCCGTCGGTGCCGATTCCAGGGTCGAAGGTCCTCGCCAGTACCCGGCGCTGACCCGGCGCGAGGTCGCTCACCTCGCCGTCGAAGCCGATGGGCACCGGTCGGTTGTGGCCATGGGCCTCGAGCGCTATGCCCGCGGCCGAGACCCGCACGTCGAGCCAGTTGCCCCGGAAGCGGAGGTTGAACGAGTAGGGGCCGAGCTCCGGCGGGACGGCCGGGTCGAACCAGACCGCGTCGTCGTGGATCGTCAACCCCGTGTAGCAACGTTCGATGAGGTCGACGGTTCCGGCCATGGCGCCGATGTGGACGCCTTCGGCGGTGGTTCCGCCCTGGGTGTCGTCGAGATCGCTCCGGAGGGCGTCACAGAGGGCGTCGAAGGACTGCGCGAGGTCACGTCGGGCCACCACCCATGCGTGCACCACCTGGCTCAGGGTCGACCCGTTCGAGGTCCGGGTCAGGTAGTAGTCGATCGTGCGGTCGAGGCAGGCCTCGTCGACCACGTAGCCCAGCCGATCGAACAGCTCGCCCACCTCCCTGGGCGAGAACAGGTAGAGGAGCATCAGCACGTCGGCCTGCTTGGACAGGCGATAGCGGTTGGCCGTGTCGCCCTCGGCCTCGAGGATCCGGTCGAGGCGTTGAATGTTGCCGTAGCGGGCCCGATACGCGTCCCAGTCCAGCTCGTGGAGGCGCTCATAGCCCTCGAACTGGCTGATGACGCCGTCATGGAAGCAGACCCGCATCCGGCGACTGATCTCGTCCCAGCGCTCCCGCTCCTTGGCGGTGATCGCCAGCTTGGCCACGATCTCCTCGCGGCGGTCGTCGTCCAGGCGATCGAGGATCTCGCCGCTCTTCCAGAGGACCCAGGCCGCCATCACGTTGGTGTAGGCGTTGTTGTCGACGCCCGGGTGGTCGGCATCGGGCAGGGCCTCGTGATACTCGTCAGGACCGACCACGCCATGGATCTCGTACCGATCCTCGATGTGGTCGTAGGTCGCCGCGCTGGCCCAGAAGCGGGCGATCTCCACCATGAGCTCCGCGCCGCTGAAGGAGAGGAAGTCCTGGTCATCGGTGGCGTCGAGGTAGCGCACGACGTTGTGGGCGATGGCGGAGTTGACGTGCCTCTGGAGCCGGGAGTGGTCGGGCAGCCAGTGCCCCGAGCGGGGGTTGAGATGGGCCTGGGGAGTCTCCTCGCGGCCACTCGATGCGCTCTGCCACGGGAAGAGGGCGCCCTCGAAGCCGGCCTCCCGGGCGCGGCGCCGGGCCTCGTCGAGGCGGCGGAAGCGGTACATCAGCAGCGCCCGGGCGTGCTCGGGCACCCGGAGGTTGACGTAGGGGAACACGAAGAGCTCGTCCCAGAAGATGTGGCCCCGGTAGGCCTCGCCGACCAGCCCGCGAGCGGGTATGCCCACGTCCAGGGTCGTCGTGTGCTTCGAGATGACCTGGTGCAACTGGTACAACTGCAGCATCAGGCCCCGGGCCAGTGATTCGGACCCCTCGATTTCGATGTCGGTGCGGCGCCAGACGTGGGCCCAGGCCCGGGTGTTGCTGACCGCCAGGTCGTCGTAGCCCGAGGCCCAGGCGACGTGGCGGACGGCGTGGTCGCCCGGCTCGTAGATGCCCTGGTCCCGGGAGGTGTAGATGGTGACGACCTTCTCGACCACGATCTCCTGACCGTCGGTCACGGGCAGAACCAGACGGTGACCGATGTGCCCGTCGCCGTCATCGAGGAAGCGCTCGATCCGTCCGAGGCTTCCCAGCACCCGGGTGCGGGCGGCCTCGGCGATCCGGATGCGAGAGTCGGTCGTCTCGGCCACGAGGGCCACGATGTCCTCGGCGGGCGCCCAGGTCCGCTCGACCCGGAGGTGGCGCCGTCCCAGGGCGCGGTACCGCTCGACGCCGTTGTTCTCGACGGCGCCGTCGAGGATCGAGCGCACCTCGACGGTTCCCGACCAGCCCTCGGGGCGGAAGGTGGTCTCGATCGCCGCCAGGTGGGGTTCGTTGCGGTGGACCAGGCGGCGTTGGGTCACGCTGGTGACCCGCCCCGCGGCATCCCGGAACCGAAGCTCCCGGATCAACTGGGCCTGCCGCATGTCGAGGGTCAGGGTGTGGTCGAGCACCTCGGTCCGGTCCATCGAGAACCAGGCCCCGTCCTCGGTGCGGAACTCGAAGAGGACCCAGTTGGGCAGGTTGACCAGGCTCTCGTGGTCGAGTTGGTGGCCGTCGACGGCGTCGACCAGGCGGTTGTAGACCCCCGCCACATAGGTTCCGGGGTAGTGGACGCCGTCGTCGGTCGACTCCGGCGCCCCGCCCCGGGTGGCGAGATAGCCGTTGCCAAGGCTGCACAGCGCCTCACGCTGTCCCTCGCTCGCGGGGTCGTAGCCCTCGAAGACCAGGCGGGCCCGGTCGCCCGGCGTCATCGAACGTCCACCGCGTCGAGATCGGCGACGACGACGTCAGCGCCGTGCTCGGCCAGGGCCTCGCCGCTCCCGGCCCGGGCCACACCGATGACCAGGGCGAAGCCGCCCCGGCGGCCGGCTTCAACGCCGGCCTGGGCGTCCTCGACCACGACCGCACGGTCGGGGCGGACGCCGAGGCGCTGGGCGGCTTCGAGGAACAGGGCGGGATCGGGTTTGCCCGCCAGCCCGAGCCGATCGGCGACGACACCGTCGACCCGTACGGCGAAGCGGTCGATGACGTGTCCAGCACGGAGCACGTCTCCCGTGTTCCGGCTGGCGGACACCGCGGCGACGGCGATGCCGGCCTCGGCCAGCCGCTCGATCAGGCCGACGGTGTCCGGAAAGGCCTGAACGCCGTCCCGCAGGATCAGATCGACGAACGAGCGGTCCTTGCGGTTGCCGACGGCGTAAACGGTGTCGTTGCCCGGAGGATCGTCGGGCGAGCCGTGGGGCAGCGCGATCCCCCGGGAGGCCAGGAAGGTCGTGACGCCGTCGAAACGGGAGCGGCCGTCGACGTAGGCGAGGTAGTCGTCGGGCGTGAAGGGCGCGAGCTCGGACCCGGTGTCGGCGCGGCGGCGGAGGAGATCGTCGAAGACCGCGGTCCAGGCGTCGGCGTGGATGCGGGCCGTGTCGGTCACCACGCCGTCCACGTCGAAGATGACGGCGTCCACATCACGATGGTCCAGGGAAGGCACGACGTCAGCGTGCCAGCCTTCGGCGCGGCGAACACCGCCGAAGGTCCTTTGTCACGACGCAACTCGTGCGTCGGCGCGCCGGAGCGGCAGGTCAGCGCTTCTCGATCTCGATCCCGGCGTCGTCGACTGACCACGTGTCGGCAGTGACCCCTTCCTCCCGCAGGGTTCGCTTCAGGACCCGGCCCACCGGGTTGCGGGGCAACTCCTCTCGGAACTCGATGTAGCGGGGGAGTACGAAGTAGGGGAGCTCGTCCTGGCACCAGCGAAAGAGATCCTCCTCGCGGAGCGTGGCATCGACCCGCAGGGTGGCGCTGATCTTCAGGTCGTCCTCGCCCAGCTCGGACGGCACGGCGTGGACCACGACGTCGGCCAGGGCGCCGTGCCCCATCAGGATGCGCTCCACCTCGAAGCTGGAGATGTTCTCGCCCCGGCGGCGCAGGTAGTCGGCCTTGCGGTCCACGAAGAACAGGAAGTCGTCCTCGTCGATGCGGCCGATGTCGCCGGTGTGGAACCACCAGTTGCGGCTGGCCTCGACGGTGGCCTCGGGCCGACCCCAGTAGCCCTCGAACATGGACTGCGGCCGCTTGGGCCGCAGCACGATCTCGCCGGCGGTGCCCCGGGGCAGCTCGTGGTCGTCGTCGTCGAAGACGCGGACGTCGAAGTACTCGTCGTTGATGACCCCCGCGGCGTTCGCCTTGTTGTCCACGCCCGGTGGTTGCCACGACACCAGCGAGGCCTCGGTCAGGCCGTAGGCCCCGCTGAAGGTGTCGATGCCGAAGCGGCTGCGGATGATGCGGTCGACCTCCTCGGGCATCGGGGCCGCCCCGAGGAGGCGCAGGGAGGTGTTGGCCTCGGGGCCGCCCGCCAGGGGCATCTCCGGGCGGTCCTCGTCGTGGGCCAGGAGGTAGGCCATGGTCCCGAGGGTCGAGGTGATCGTGGCGCCGGTCCGGTTCATCTCCGGCCAGAAGTTGGACACCGAGAAGCGGCTGGAGATGGCACCGGAGCCGCCGAACAGGAGTGAGCCGACGACGGCGGTGACGATGGCGTTGAAGTGGAACATGGGCAGCGGCGTCCAGACCACGTCGTCGGCCGTGCGCCTCCAGCAGGCCCCGATCTGGCGGGCCAGGACCTGGTGGTAGTTGTGGCTGAGCATGCAGCCCTTGGACGGTCCGGTCGTGCCGCCCGTGTAGACGAAGGTGGCCAGGTCGCTCGGGGCGGCGGCGACCGGCTCGCACTCCGGGCCGTCGAGGAGGTCGGCCCAGGCGTGCGTCGTGGCCGAGCCGAAGCGACCAGCTCCGGGGTCGCCGTCGATGACGACGACGTGCTGGATGGCTGCTACTTCTGGGACCACCCGCTCGGCCCGCTCCGCCAGGTCGGCCTGGACGACCAGGGCCCGCGCCCCACAGTCGGTGAGCTGGTGGCGCAGGTACTCGCCCTTGTAGGCGGTGTTCACGGGGACGGCCACGCCGCCGGCCCACAGGATCCCGAACCAGACGAGCACGGCCTCGGCCGAGTTCTCGATGAGGGAGGCGACCCGGTCGCCG
>DATDAH010000343.1:0-2573 GCA_036525535.1 Acidimicrobiales bacterium | reverse complement strand
TGACCACCGTCGGCTTGGACCAGCTTCTGGACGATGGCCAGGCCGAGGCCGCTCGACCCCGTGCCCTCCGGCCCCTGCCAGAAGCGGTCGAAGGCCCGCTCCCGCTGGTCGGGGGTCATGCCCGGCCCCTGGTCCTGAACGTGGATGGCCGGGCCCGTCGGGGTGCGGACCACGGTGAGTCGGATCGTCGAGCCGGACGGTGCCACCTCGAGGGCGTTGTCGACCAGGTTGTCGAGCACCTGGGTCAGACGGTCGGGGGTGGCCAGGGCCGTCAAGGCCGCACCCGGCGCCACCACCAGGTCGACGTCACGGTCCTCGGCGACGGGCAGCCAGATTTCCCGGCGCTCCTCGAGGACCGGTTTCAGCGCCACCGGAACCGCAGTCGCCATCGCCGCGGCCCGGTCGGCCCCGGCCAAGGCCAGCAGGCCGTCGACGAGGCGGGACAAGCGATTGCTCTCGTCCAGCGCCGCCCCCAGTTCTGCGGCGTCCTCCGGGGGTGCATCGGCCTCCAGGTTCTCGAGCCGCAGACGAAGTGCGGTGAGCGGCGTTCGGAGCTGATGGGATGCATCGGCCACAAACGCGTCCTGGGCGCCCATGAGCTCCTCGAGACGCCGGGATGTGTCGTTGAAGGCTTTGGCCAGGGCCTGGACCTCTGGTGGGCCGTGGTCGTCCGGGGCATGGACCGACAGGTCACCCCCGCCGAGTGCCGTAGCGGCCGCCTGCAGCTCGCGCAGCGGGCGGGTGACCGAACGGGCCAACGCAACGGCGATGGCGCCGGCGGCGACCAGCGACACCACGGCGACACCGCCGAGGGTCAGCCAGACCCGCCGGACCCGGTGGTCAACCGCAGTGGTGGGATAGGTCAGGCGCACCACACCGTGCACATCCCCACCGGAGGCGACCGGAACGGCGACGTAGAGCAGGTCGGTGTCAAGGGTGTCCGAGCGTCGGGTGCCCGCTGCCAACTGGCCCTCCAGGGCGGCGGCGACCTCGGGTCGGTCTCGGTAGTTCGTCGCCCCCACCACGGGGTCCGAGTCGGCGACCACCCGCCCCCGCTCGTTCAGGATCAGGGCTCGGGCCCCGGTCCGCTTCGCGTAACGGTCGGCCGCGGCCTGCAGGTCCTGGTCGGCGATGCCCTCCAGCGTGTCCTCGGCGAAGGCCCCGATGGTGCGCGCGTCCCGCTCGAGGTCGAGGGTCAGGCGGTCCCGCTCCCTGGTGGCCGCGGTGATCCCGAGCGGCACGATGAGGACGACCAGCACGAAGACGGTCAAGGCCAGGAAGGAGAGGACGAACCTCCGGGTCATGGCGCCTCAGGTCGGTTCTGCGGTCCGGAACCCGACCCCGCGCACCGTCTCGATGAGGGTCGGCTGCCCCAGCTTCCGGCGCAGGGCGGCGATGTGGACGTCGAGGGTCTTGGTCGGCCCGTACCAGTGGGCGTCCCAGACGTTCTCCATGATCTCCTCCCGCGTCCGGGTCGCTCCTGGCTCCTCGGTGAGAATGGCCAGCAGATCGAACTCCTTGCGGGTCAACTCGACCTGTTCACCGTCGACGGTGACCCGGCGGGTGCGCACATCGACCTCGACCGGCCCGACGCGGCGCTGTTCGGCCGGAGTGGACCGGCCTTCGCTGCGCCGGGCCACGGCCCGGATGCGGGCGACCAGCTCCCGGAGCCCGAACGGCTTGACCAGGTAGTCGTCCGCGCCCAGCTCGAGGCCGATCACCCGGTCCACCTCGGCGCCGCGGGCGGTGACCACGATGATGGGCACGTCGGACTCGGCCCGTAGGCGACGACACACCTCGTAGCCGTCGATGTCCGGGAGGCCGAGGTCGAGCAGGACCATGTCGGTCGCGGCAGCGGCGAGGGCTTCGGCGCCGGTCGCCACCCGCTCGACGACGAAGCCCTCCCGCTCGAGCCCGGTGACCAGCGGCTGCGCGATCGAGGTGTCGTCCTCCACCACCAGTATCCGCACCCCACCACCGTGACACGTCGGCACCGCGACGAGGGGGCCCGGCCGGCGACTTTGCCAAGCCTTTACGCCGAGCTGGACGACCACTGGTCGACCACTGCGTACGTTCCGGACATCCCCCCGATCAAGGAGCACTCCTGATGGAACGACGCCGCGCCCTCGTGGTAGCCGGAACCGTGACGGCCACGCTGGCCATGGCGGGCACCGCCATGGCCGTCAACCTGGGCCTCCTCGGCTCCAGTAGCGATTCCGTCGGTGACCTGACCGCCACCGACGTCCAGCCCGTTGCCGAGGTCCGCTCGAACCGACCGGCGAAACCCCGGGTTCGGATCGTCGTCCAGGACGTACCGGTCGCCGCCACCAATGGCGGCGGCAACAGCTCGACCGGCTCCGTCGAGTCGGACCGCACCTCTTCGGACCCGGCTCCCACGACTGCCCCGACCGTCGACGACTACAGCGACGACGACGGGTTCGATGTCGACGTCAGCGACGACGACCACTCAGACGACGGTGCCGAGGACCCGGAGGACCCCGCCGACGATGACTGAGCCGATCCCCCCGAGAGGTCCCGCCCCGTCCGCGCGCCCGCCTCGGATGGGGCGGGGT
>DATDAH010000342.1:0-2368 GCA_036525535.1 Acidimicrobiales bacterium | reverse complement strand
GGCGCTGCGCGCCTACTTGCACCGGCGGGGCGAGGCCGTGGAGGGCCTCGAGTTCCGCGTCGTCGTCCCGGTCAGCATGCGCACCGATGCCGGACGGTCCCCGCCGGGCAACCGGGTCTCGGAGATGATCGTGCGCCTGCCCCTGGGTGAGCCCGACCCCCGGGCGCGACTGCGGATCGTCGCCGAGACGACCCGGGGGCTCAAGGCCGCGGGCCAGGCCGGCGCCGGCGACCTCCTCTCGCAGGCCGTTGAGCTGCTGCCCGCCCGCTTGGTCGGTCCGATCTTCCGCCGGGCGGCCCGCAGCTCGGCCGCCAACCTCATCGTGACCAACGTGCCCGGCCCGCGGGTTCCGGTCTTCCTGCTCGGCGCCCGCCAACTCGAGACCTACCCCATGGTCCCGCTGTTGGCGAACCAGGCGCTGGGCATCGCCCTCCTGAGCTACGACGGCGGCCTCTTCTGGGGCTTCAACGCCGACTGGGACGCCGTCCAGGACCTTCACGATCTGGTCGAGGACGTCGAGGCCGCGTTCGCCGAGCTCCGCTCGACCCTGGACTCGCCGGGTTCCGGCGAGTAGCCCCGGCGCGTTTACCGCTCGGCGCCAGCGCCGCAGTGCCGTCGATGGACCGAGAGCTATCCGCCGGCATGCCCGCGGTAGGGCGAGGAACACAGGCCCAGGGGCCTAGTGGTCGGCCCCGATCCACCCCGAGGGTACGTGAGGGTCTCCGCCTCCTCACCTCGGGTTCGGCCGGAGCGGTCGGGTACCGTCGCGGCCATGAGCCACCCAGGACTGCGACCGATCGAACGACGGATGCGGCGCCTGAGCGACGAGGGCATGGACGACGTCGAGATCGCCTGGCGGTTCCGGCGCAGCCCTCGGTATGTCCGCCAGGTGCGCGAGCTGAGCGCCCGTCCCGACCGGTCCCGCCGCCGCGACGGTGGTCGCCTGCGCCCGATCGAGCGGCGGGTGCTCTCGTGGCGCGAACAGGGGGTTGCCTACGAGGACCTGGCACCGCGCTTCCGGCGTGGGGTCGGCTACCTCCGACAGGTCGAGCACCTGGCTCGTTACAAGCTCCGCGACGCCCCGTCCTGACGGACGCCGGCCGTCACACGGTGGGTATCGTGCGGCAGTTCCTCGATCAGGCAGAGTCGTGACAACGTGGGCAAGGACGACGGTGTGGTCCGGTCAGGCCTGAAGCTGGGCATCGCTGCTGCTGTCGTGGTGGTGGTTGTCGTAGCCCTCGGAGCGGCCGATCTGTTGCCTTCGCTCTCCAACCCGTTCGAGAGTGAACGGGAGCAGCGAGACTCCCCGGCTGTCCTCGAGGCGCTGGAGGATGTCAACGCCTACACGGCGGCCACTGCGAACCTGCAGACCTCCTTCGAGATCGAGGACGAAACGGCCCTGCCCGACTTCCTGCTCGGTCAGGCGGTGAGCTTCGAGGCGTATGGCTCGGTGGACGGCGTCGTCGACTTCACCGGCCTCACCGAGGACGCCATCGTCATCGCTGGTGACCGGGTGACGATCACCCTGCCCCAACCCGAGGCCACGAACGTGCGGGTCGACCCCGATGAGAGCCGAGTCCTCGACGTCGACCGCGGCGTCCTGAACCGCCTCGGCGACATCTTCACTGAGGACGCCGTCAACGAGTCGGACCTCTACGCCATCGCTGAGGACCGCCTCGAAGAAGCCGCCGCCGAGACCGACCTTCTGGAACAAGCAAGAGAGAACACCGACACGTTCCTGACCGCGCTGCTCGGCGAACTCGGCTACAAGGACGTGGTCGTTCGCTTCGAGACCCCGACTGACACCAGGAGCTGATCCCGGAACGGCGGCCCGGCGGACCCATCGGACCTGACCTACGGCTCAGACGCGCGACGCGTGAAAGGACTCGTCACGCGAGCCATCACCTGCACCGGCTACGGCCGACCCAGCGCCAATTTGTTCTCGGAGGCAGACGAAGCGGGTAGCTCCGTTGCCTATGGACGCAATCACCCTTCTCAAAGATGACCATCGCACCGTCGAGCAGCTGTTCAAGCGTTTCGAGCAGGCCGGTGAGCGAGCGCACGTGCAGAAGCGCCAGATCGTCGACCGCATCATCGAGGAGCTCTCGGTGCACGCGGCCATCGAGGAGCAGGTCTTCTACCCGGTCGCCCGAGCGACCGTTCCGAACACCGAGGACATGGCCCTCGAGAGCCTCGAGGAGCACCACGTCGTCAAGTGGTTGCTGTCGGAGCTCGTCGACATGGACCCCGCTCATGAGCGGTTCGACGCGAAGGTCACCGTGCTGATCGAGAGCGTGCGTCATCACGTCGAGGAGGAGGAGAGCGATTTCTTCCCCAAGGTGCGCAAGCAACTCGGCCGCAACGAGCT
>DATDAH010000341.1:0-6826 GCA_036525535.1 Acidimicrobiales bacterium | reverse complement strand
TCGCCGGCGAAGGACGCGGCGAGCCCGGCCAGGCCGTCCTCCTCCCACAGGTTCACCACTTGGGGCCAGGCCCCGGTGGAGCCGAGCACGGCCCACACCCCGAAGCACTGCTGGCTGCGGGTGCGCTGAGCGGTGGGGCTCCAGTTGGCGGTCATGTGGTGCATGTAGTCGGCCCGGTGGTGGCCCCGGATGTCGATGAACTCGTGGATGTAGACCTTCGGGTTCGCCATCAGAGGCGGCCGTCGGTCCGCAGGTCCTCCGGCACCCAGTCCGGGTTCCGTCGCTCCTTGAACGCCAGGAAGCCCTCGACGGCCTCCTCGTTGCCCAAGCTCGACTCCATGCCGATGCGGTCGTAGTGGCCGTAGTACTCGTGGAACGTCCGCTTCACGGTCGCCCGGGCCTCCGGCGCGGTGCGGCAGGACCAGGCCAAGGCGTCCTCGGCCTCGGCCATAAGGTCGTCGTGCGGAGCCAGTCGGGCGACCAGGCCCCAGGCGACCGCGGTCTCGGCGTCCAAGGTGCGTCCGGTGTACATCAGGTCACGGGCCCGGGCCGGGCCCACCTGGCGGGGGAGGAGCTGGGCGTAGGACGTGTCGGCGATGCCCCGGTAGAGCTCGGGGACCCGGAACGTGGCCCGGTCGCTGGCCACGGCCACGTCGCTGAGCATCGCGATGACCAGGCCACCGCCCTGGCAGAGGCCGTTGATGGCGCAGACGACCGGCTTCAGCGAGCGGCGCACGGCGTCGAAGGGGACCACGTCCATGCCGAGGTTCCGGAGGCCGCCGCCCCAGTCGTCGATCGGGTCGCCGCCCAGGTCACCGCCCGGGATGAACACGTCGCCGCTGCCGGTGATGAGGAGGCCGGCCAGGTCGGGGTCGGCGTTGACGTGGTCGACGGCGTAGCGGACGCCGAAGTACATGGCCGGCGACATGGCGTTGCGCATCTCGGGACGGTCCACCACGAGATGGGCGACCGATCCCCTCCGCTCGAAGCGGAGGAACTGCGAACCCAGCCAATCGCCCTCGGGTGGTCGGTTCGGGGCGTCTTCGGCCATGTTTTCCGCTTTCTGAACGTCAGTTCAATCCAGAGTAGTCTGCGTTCCGTGGCCCGTGAGCAGGCGTACGCGAGCCGTCCCGGCCTCGATGTCGACCTGTCCGAAGGGGTGTTGCGCCTCCGGCTGGACCGGCCCGACAAGCGAAACGCAGTGGACGACGAGATGATGGCCGGGCTGGTCGACGCCGTTTCCACCGCCGAGGAGGACGAGGCCGTCCGGGTCATCGTGATCGACGGGGCGGGCGAGCACTTCTGCGCCGGCGCCGACATCGTGGCCCGCAACGCGGGCGACGACCGGCCCCGGGTCGGCAGCATCCAACGCCGGGTGCCCCACACGGCCCACCGCCTCGTCACCCTCGTCGCCTCGGTGCAAGTGCCGGTGGTCTGCGCCGTCCGGGGGTGGGCCGCCGGCCTCGGCTTCCAGCTGGCCTTGGCCGCCGACTTCACGCTCGCCGCCACCGACGCCCGCTTCTGGGAGCCCTTCGCGGACCGGGGGTTCACGCCCGACAGCGGCGCCACCTGGATGCTCCAGCGCCGGGTCGGGCCGGTGCGGGCCCGGGACCTGCTGCTCCTGGGGCGGAAGCTGTCGGGCACCGAGGCCGTCGAGTGGGGTGTGATCCACGCCGCCCACCCGGCCGGGGCGTTGGACGGGGAGGTGGCCGCGCTCGTGGCGCGACTGGCCGGCGGGGCGACGGTCGCCCTCGGGTTGACCAAGTGGCTGTTGCATGACGCGGCGGCGTCAGGGCTCGACGAGTCGATGCGCCACGAGGCGTTCGCCCTCGAGCTGTCGTCCCGCAGCGAAGACTTCCGCGAGGGCTTCGCCGCCTTTCGGGACAAGCGGGACCCCGAGTTCCGCGGTCGGTGAGCGGCGCAGCCGATCAGCGGGCCGATCAGGCCTGCACCGCGATGAGCCGTCAGGCGAAGAGCCATCCACGATGAGGGACCAGCCCCCCGACCGACTCGCTGTCGACCCGGCCACGACGCCCGAGGCCGCCGCGGCCCTGACGGCCGACTGGGTGGTTGCCCACGTCCCGGCGGCCTGGCGGGAGGCGGCCGAGCAGGGCGGGGCGGCGGCGATCCGGGCGGTGCGCCCCCGGGCCGAGTACGAGGCCTGGTACCCCACGATGGCGGCCGCCGGGCTCGTGGCCCCGACCTGGCCGGTGGCCTACGGAGGCCTCGACGTGGCCCCGGCCGTGGCCCGGGCCATGGAAGCGGAGCTGGCCCCGTTCAACCTCGGCCGCCTGAACCCGCTCGGCCTCAACCTGGCCGCCCCCGCCCTGTTCGCCCACGGCACGGAGGACCAGCGCCGGCGCTTCCTGCCTCGCATCGTGGACAACACGGAGCGATGGTGCCAGCTCTTCTCCGAGCCGGGGGCGGGCTCGGACCTGGCGTCGCTGGCCACCCGGGCCGAGCGGGACGGGGACAGCTGGGTGCTGACCGGTCAGAAGGTGTGGACCACCTGGGCCCACGTGTCCGACTTCGGCGTCTGCCTGGCCCGGACCGACGCCGCGGTGCCGAAGCGCAAGGGCATCACCTACTTCCTGGTCGACCTCCACGCCCCTGGGGTCACCGTGCGCCCGCTGCGCCACATCACCGGTGAGATCGACTTCAACGAGGTCTTCCTGGACGACGTGGCCGTGCCCGACGAGCACCGCGTCGGCGAGGTGGGAGCGGGCTGGAGCGTGGCCAACGCCACCCTCTCCGGGGAGCGCCAGATGGTGTCGGGCTCCGGCTCGGGCGGGGTCGACCGCATCGGGGGCTCGGGCACCGAGGCCCTCATCCGGGAGGCCCGGGCCCTCGGCCGCTGGGACGAGCCCCTGGTGCGCCAAGCGCTGATGGCGGTCTACAGCGAGGAGCAGATCCGGGGCTGGACCAACCAGCGGGTGCGGGCCGGCCTGAAGGCGGGGCGGCCGCCGGGCCCGGAATCGTCGATCGGCAAGGTCCACCAGGGCGCCCTGAACCAGCGCATCCAGGTCCTGGCGACCGACCTGCTCGGACCGGCGGCCACGGCGTGGACGGGCGCGGGGAAGGACTACGCCGACGCACTGCCCCGGACCGTGTCGGGCATGCTGCGCTCGCGGGCCAACACCATCGAGGGTGGGACCACCGAGGTGAACAAGAACATCCTGGGGGAGCGGGTCCTGGGCCTGCCCCGCGAGCCCGACCCCTGGCGGGACGCCCCCTGGGGCGAGGTCCCTCGCTCGTGACCGCCGTGGGGGCCGGGCCCTACGAGACGCTGGTCGTCGAGCGGGACGGTCACATCGGCTGGCTGATCTTCGACCGGCCCGACCGGGGCAACGCCATGGACGCGGTGATGCTGGCGGAGCTGGAGCGGGCGTGGCAGGAACTGGACGCCGACCCCGAGGTGCGGGTCATCGTCAACACGGGGAACGGGTCGGCGTTCCAGACCGGCCTCGACGTCGGCCAGCTGGCCTCGGACCCCGAGGCGCTGCGCGAGCAGTCACGGCGGACCAAGCGAGCCGAGCTGCGGTTCACGGCCTGGCACAACGAGGTGCGCAAGCCGGTCATCGCCGCGGTCAACGGGACCTGCGCCGGAGGCGGTCTGCACTTCGTGGCCGACGCCGACATCGTGATCGTGGCCGAGGACGCCACCTTCCTCGACCCCCACGTCTCGATCGGGCAGGTCACCGCGTACGAGGCCATAGCCCTGGTCCGGAAGTCGCCGGCCGAAGCCGTCTTCCGGATGGCCCTGGTGGGTCGGCACGAGCGGCTGTCGGCGCGCCGGGCCTACGACCTGGGGATCTGCTCCGAGGTCCTGCCCGCGGCCGACCTCCGGGACGCGGCGGCCGACCTCGCGGCCAAGATCGCCCTCAACAGCCCGGCCGCGATGGCCGCGACCAAGCGGGCCCTCTGGGGAGCCCTGGAGGCGGGGCTGACCGACGCCTGCCGGGCCGGGTCCCAGGAGCTGGTGGCGATGTGGGGCCACCCCGACCAGACCGAAGGGCCCGCCGCCTGGGCCGACAAGCGGGAGGCGCAGTGGAGCACCTGATCATCGAGAAGCACGGCTCCGTGGGCTGGCTGATCAACGACCGGCCGGACCAGCTCAACGCCATGAACAGCGCGATGCGCGACGAGTTCGCCGACGCCTGGCTCGAGCTCGACCGGGACCCCGACGTGCGGGTCATCGTCCACACGGGCAACGGCCGAGCGTTCCAGACCGGGGTCGACGTGTCGGAGATCGCCGGCGACGGCGTCGGCTTCGAGCGCTACCGGGAGTCGGTGGAGAGCTGGGACCTGCACTTCACGGCCTGGCAGCAGGGGGTGCGCAAGCCGGTCATCACCGCCGTCAACGGGATCTGTGCCGGGGGTGGCTTCCACTGGGTGGCCGAGGCCGACATCGTCATCGCCGCCTCCGACGCCCAGTTCTTCGACCCCCACGTGTCCATCGGCCAGGTCGTGGCCATCGAGGCCATCGGGCTGATGCGCAAGATGCCGGCGGAGGCCGTCATGCGCATGGCCCTGGTCGGCCGGCACGAGCGCATGTCAGCCCAGCGGGCCTACGAGCTGGGGATGATCAGCGAGGTCGTGGATCCGCCCGAGCGTCTGCGGGAGGCGGCCCAGGAGCTGGCCGAGAAGATCGCCCACAACAGCCCGGCGGCGATGGCGGCCACCAAGCGCGCCCTGTGGGGGTCCCTCGAGCTCGGCCTGACCGACGCCTGCCAGGCGGGGGCCCAGGACCTCGTGTCGATGTGGGGGCACCCCGATCAGACCGAGGGCCCCGCCGCCTTCGCCGAGCGCCGGGAGCCGGAGTGGCAGCCCCTCGACTAGATTCTGAACCGAGATTCATCCCACCGGAACGGGAGTTCTGAGATGCTCGACGACCTCATCTTCGTGAGCGTGGACGACCACGTGGTCGAGCCGCCCCACCTCTTCGAGGGCCGGATGCCGGCGGCCTACGCCGACCGGGCGCCCAAGGTGATCCGCACGGACGCGGGAGACGACGTCTGGTCCTTCGAAGGGGCCATGATCCCCAACATCGGCCTCAACGCCGTCGCCGGTCGGCCCAAGGAGGAGTACGGCGTCGACCCCACCTCCTACGACGAGATGCGCCCGGGCTGCTGGGACATCCACGAGCGGGTGAAGGACATGAGCGCCGGCGGGATCCTGGCCGCCATGTGCTTCCCGTCGTTCCCGTCGTTCTCCGGCCGTCTCTTCCTGACCACCGAGGACAAGGGCCTGGCCACCGCGGTCGTGCGGGCCTACAACGACTGGCACATCGACGAGTGGTGCGGCACCTATCCCGAGCGCCACATCCCGATGGCCATCCCCATGCTGTGGGACCCCGAGGCCAGCGCGGAGGAGATCCGGCGGGTGGCGGCGAAGGGATGCCATTCGCTGACCTTCACCGAGAACCCGGCGACGCTCGGCCTGCCCAGCTTCCACAGCGAGCACTGGGACCCCATGTGGCGGGCCCTCGTGGAGACCGGGACGATCATGAACGTCCACCTCGGCTCGTCCGGTCAGCTGGCGGTGACCGCCCCGGACGCCCCGATGGACGTGATGATCACGCTCCAGCCGATGAACATCTGCGCCGCCGCCGCCGACCTCGTCTGGTCCCGTGTCTTCAAGGAGTACCGCGACCTGAAAGTGGCGCTGTCCGAGGGCGGGACCGGCTGGATCCCCTACTTCCTCGACCGGCTGGATCGCACCTACGACATGCACCACCTGTGGACGGGCCAGGACTTCGGTGACGAGCTGCCCAGCGACGTCTTCCGTCGCCACATCCTGACCTGCTTCATCGCCGACCCCATCGGGATGGCGCTGCGGGACGAGATCGGCATCGACAACATCTGCTGGGAACAGGACTACCCCCACTCCGACTCGTCGTGGCCCACCGCTCCCGAGGAGCTCCTCGCCGTCGCCCAGAAGTACGGGGCGAGCCGGGAGGAGATCGACAAGATCACCCACGAGAACGCCCTGCGCTGGTACCGGTTCGACCCGTTCTCCACCCGACCGAGGCAGCAGTGCACGGTTGGGGCCCTGCGGGCGGAGGTGCCGGATCATGACGTTGCGATCCGCTCGATGGACGCCGGCCGCCGGGAGAGGTCCAAGGTCAGCCTCGGCGAGCTGGCCGGTCGAGCCACTGCCTGAGCGGGGTCTCGGGGGCCTCCTGGCGGAGGTCCCCGCGGCCGCCGATGAGCCGCTGGTCCACGAGGGGACCACGGTCACGGCGACCCGGGCCGACGTCGAGGCCTCCGTCGACGCGCTGGCGGCCGTGCTGGCCGGGCTGGGAATCGGCGCCGGCCACGCCGTGGTCGTGGCCCTGCCCAACGGGGTGGGGATCGTGGCCGCCCTGTTCGCCGTCTGGCAGGTCGGCGCCGTCTACGTTCCGGTGAACCCCCGCTCCACCCCGGGGGAGGTCACCCATGTCGTGGCCGAGGTCGGGCCGGTGGCTGCGGTCACGACCCCCGACCTGGCCGACCGCTTCGCGCTACCGGTGATCGTGGCCGACGAGGGGGGCTGGACGACGGACGCCGGGGGCCCGGTCGACGGCGAGCGTCGGGACGAGGACATCGCCGCCATCAGCTTCACGTCGGGCACCACCGGCCGGCCGAAGCCGGTGCTCATGCGCCACTCGGGGGTCTTGGAGCTGATCGACGGGGTCATCGGCTCGTTGCGGACCAAGCCGACCGACGGCCCGCCCCGACCCCCGATGCCCAACCTGATCCCGGTGTCGATGTCGCTGTGGGCGGGGATCTACCAGGTCCTCTTCGCCTTCCGGGTGGGCGCTCCGATCGTGATCCTGCCCCGTTTC
>DATDAH010000340.1:0-9934 GCA_036525535.1 Acidimicrobiales bacterium | reverse complement strand
CGCCGCCGGGACCGTGCAGACCGGCTGCTTCGAGGGGAAGATGATCGTCGTCGAGGCCCTCCTGGACCGGGAGGCTTTCCCCTGGCAGGCCGACTGGTACCGCTCGAGGGTCCACGAGCACCTCGGCGACGCCACCGACGACCACTTCCGGCTCTGGTTCGTCGACAACGCCCTGCACGGGGACAGCGAGATCCAGGAGAGCCCGACCCACACCGTCAGCTACCTGGGGATGCTGCATCAGGCGCTCCGCGACCTCAGTGCCTGGGTGGAGACGGGGGTCGCGCCGCCACCGAGCACGAGCTATGAAGTCCTGGATGGCCAGGTCGTCGTGCCCGCCGAGGCCCGCGAGCGGCGCGGGTTGCAGCCAGTGGTGTCGCTGACCGCCGACGGTGGGGCTCGAACCGACGTGCCGGTCGGTGCTGAGGTCACCTTCCGGGCGACGGCGGCCGTCCCGGACGGGACGGGTGCGATGGTGACCTTCGAGTGGGACGTCGACGGTGCTGGTGACTTCCCGGTCCGAGACGACGTGGGGGCGGGTGAGCGAGCCATCGTCGAGCACCGTCACTCGTTTGCCCAACCCGGCACCTACTTCCCGACCGTCCGAGTGGCGGCCCACCGCGACGGGGACGGGACGACGCCTTATGCCCGGATCCAGAACCTGGCCCGTGTCCGGGTCGTCGTCACAGCTCCGTAGCCGGGGCGATCTCGAACAACGTGCAGGCCGCTCCGAGCAGAGCGCCCCGCGAATGACCATCGGCCCCACGGCCAAGCGAGCCCGTCCGCCACGAGCCTTCCGGTGAAATCGGCGCTTGTGGGGCGAAGGCGACGCCTACCGTGGTGCCGTGCGCTGAGAACTCGGATCCGTGACCATCCGTCCGCTCATCCGAGGAGTCCCTCATGGCCCCCGCCTCCCATTCCACCCTCATCGCCCGCGACATCTCGGTCTCCTTCGGCCCGGTAATGGTGCTCGACGCCGTCTCGCTCACGGTCGGGCCGGGTGACCGACTGGGGCTGGTCGCCCCCAACGGCACCGGCAAGTCGACCCTCTTGCGGGCCCTGGCGGGGTTGCTCGAGCCCGACGAAGGTCGCGTCGATCTGACGCCACCATCGGCCACGGTCGGCCTGCTGGCCCAGGAGCCCGAACGCCGGACCGACGAGACCGTGTGCCAGGCCGTCGCCCGCCGCACCGGCGTCGCCGAGGCGGCCGAGGAGTACGAGGCGGCCACCATCGCCGTCGCCACGGCGCCCGACGCCGCGGCGGACCGGTACTCGGTCGCACTGGACCGGTGGCTGGCCCTGGGTGGGGCCGACCTCGACGTCCGCATCGGCGAGACGTGGTCTGAGCTCGGCCTGCCCGACCGCCTGCTCGACCAGCCCACGGCCACGCTGTCGGGCGGCGAGGCGGCGAGGGCGTCGCTGGCAGCCGTGCTCTTGTCCCGCCATGACGTGTTGCTGCTCGACGAACCCACCAATGACCTGGACTTCGCCGCCCTCGACCACCTGGAGCGCTTCGTCCTCCGGCGGGAGGCCCCCCTCCTGCTCGTGAGCCACGACCGGGCGTTCCTCGAACGCACCATCACGGGGGTGATCGAGCTCGACGAGCACTCCCGCCGGGCCACCCGCTACGAGGGCGGCTGGCTGGCGTACCTCGAAGAACAGGCCGTCGCCCGCCGCCACGCGGAAGAGGCCTATGAGCTCTACGAGTCGACCAAGGGCGAGCTGGTGGCCCGAGCCCACCGACAGCGCCAGTGGTCCGACCAGGGCGTGATCCACCGGAACAAGAACCCCAAGGACAACGACAAGTTCCTACGGAACTTCCTCAACAACCGGACCGAGAAACAGGCCGGCAAGGTGCGCCAGTCCGAGAAGGCGGTCCTCCGCCTGGAGGCCAATGCCCCGGACAAGCCCCGCACGAGCTGGGAGCTGCGGTTCGAGATCGCGGAGGCCACCCGCAGTGGCCAGGTCGTGGCCTCCCTGGACGGCGCCGTGGTCGATCGGGGAGCCTTCCACCTCGGTCCGGTCGACCTGGAGATCGGCTGGGCCGACCGGGTCGCCATCGTCGGACCCAACGGGGCGGGGAAGTCGACGCTGCTCGACGCCCTCCTCGGCCGGATCGAGCTGACCGCCGGGCGACTGCGCCTCGGGCCCGGCGTCCTGGTCGGCGAGATCGACCAGGGACGTGATCTCCTCGACGGTGACGGACCTCTGCTCGACACGTTCCAGGAGGCCGCCGGGATGGCCTCCACAGGGGAGTCCCGGACCCTGCTGGCCAAGTTCGGCCTCGGCGCGGCCCAGGTCCTCCGACCGGCCCGCACGTTGTCACCGGGCGAGCGGACCCGAGCCGGCCTGGCGCTGTTGCAGGGTCGGGGCGTGAACTGCCTGGTGCTCGACGAGCCCACCAACCACCTCGACCTTCCCGCCCTCGAGCAGGTGGAGCAGGCGCTGGCCACCTATGCGGGCACGGTCCTGCTGGTCAGCCACGACCGGCGGCTACTGGAGGCGGTGACGACGAACCGCACGCTCCAGATCGACGGCGGCGAGGTCACCGAGGTGGGGTGACCACTCAGTCGAAGAGCACGAGGACCGCGAGAACGGCGAGGAGCAGGACCAGGGCGAGGACCACCAGGCCGATGCCCAGCGATCGGTGCCTGCCGCCCCGCCCGAAGTCGACCAGGTCGGCCTGTCGTTGGCGATGGAGGTGCTCCTGTTCGGGGCGGGTACCCACCTTGGGCAGGGGCTTGTGTGACTGCGTGCGGTCGCGCTCGTGGCTCTTGTCCGCGCTGTGCCGGGCTCGCTGCTGCTGTTGCCGCTTGCGCTTGGCGTTCCCCGAGGCCATCGGAGCACCGTACTCGGGGGTGCGTGCCCCTCCCGATCGGGGGAATGGCGGCCCGCCATCCGGGGTAACTCCCGTCGTCACGACAAAGGACGACCATGAGCGACGACGAGCGGCGAGGCGACCAGGGCGACGAGAGCGAGGAGAGCGAGGAGCAGCGCGAGCGCTATCGGGAGCTGTTGGAGGAGACGCGGACGGTCATGCCCGGCACTCAGGTGCTGTTCGCCTTCCTGCTGACCGCCGCCTTCAGCACCGGGTTCAAGGACCTCGACCTGCTCGGCCGCCGCTCGTTCGCCGGGGCCCTGCTCCTGGCGGCGCTCGCGGCCATCATCCTCATGGGACCCACGGCGTTCCACCGTGTCTCCGCGCCCGACAGTCGGGCCGAGCGCCTGATCGTCAGCGTGTACCTCCAGGTCATCGGAATGGCCCTCCTCCTCGCCTCCATGACCCTGGTCATGTTCGTCGTCACCCGGCTGATCTTCGACGACACCGCGGTTGGGCTCGCTTTCGCCGCCGTGGCCGGCGGCGCGGGTGTGCTGATCTGGTACGTCCTCCCCAGGGTCAGCCACCCCGACCCGGCGGCCTGAGCGTCAGATGATCTTCTTGGCGGGGAAGTCCCGGTAGCTGCGGAGGTGCTGGCCGATGCCCGTCAGGAACGCCTCGTTGTAGGCGATCTTGCGGGTCATGTAGCTGTGCTGCTCCTTCGGGTCCAGGTAGAGGTTGAACGTGCGGGCGTAGGTGTAGTTCTGGGTCACGCCGGTGAAGCCGCCTGGGCCCCAGGTGTCGGTGTCGTCGTCGCTGGTCGAGGCGATCATGAACTTGTACTCGCCGCAGCGCACGGCGGAGAGCGTGGACAGCAGCCAGTACCAGACGTACTTCCGGTTCGACACGGCGTCCTCTCCCAGCAGGAACGAGGCCTGGTCCACCCCGTCGATGAAGCGGTCGTCGGGGAGGCGACCCTCCTCCCCCGCCAGGCTGAGCATGGTGGGGAGCAGGTCGGTGAAGCAGAACAGGCCGTCGCTCCGGCGGTCGGCGTCGATCATCCCCGGCCACACCGCGATGCCCGGCACCCGCATGCCCCCCTCCCAGGTCGAGCCCTTGGCACAGCGGAACG
Source organism: Acidimicrobiales bacterium (assembly GCA_036525535.1). Classification (GTDB taxonomy): domain Bacteria; phylum Actinomycetota; class Acidimicrobiia; order Acidimicrobiales; family DATDAH01; genus DATDAH01. Next base: position 5,987 of record DATDAH010000340.1, on the reverse strand, counting down.
GGGTGAACGCGGCGTCGGGCCAGTTCTCCATGTGGGGGCCGTTGTCCGATGACAGGAAGATGATCGTGTCGTCGGCCTGACCGGTCTCGTCCAGGACCCGGACGAGGCGACCCACGATGTCGTCCAGCTCGATGATCGTGTCCTTGTAGGGGTGCTTCGCCGGCGAGGTGCCGAGGAACCGGTCGTGGGGGTAGTTGTCGAAGTGGGCGCCCCGGGTGCCGAGGTAGCAGAACCAGGATCGGTCGCCGTCGCCCATCCGCCGGACGAAGTCCTCGGTGTAGGTGCACCACTTCTCGTCGAGCAGGGACAGGACGGGGATGGTCACCTCCTCGACCGGCTCGGGCTCGCCACCGCGCTCGGCGTGGACGAAGCACCGATTGAACGGCATGTTCTCGATCCAGTCCGTCCGGGCCTGGGAGTAGACGACCTCCGGGAAGAAATGGGGGTCGCGCCACTCGCTGTACATGTCCGAGACGGACAGGAAGCCGTAGAAGTCGTCGAAGCCCACGTTCTGGGGCTGGGACTCGATGTTCTCGCCCAGGTGCCACTTGCCCACGGCCTGGGTCACGTAGCCGGCATCGGACAGGAGCTGAGCCAGGGTGACCTCGCCATGGAGGCCGCCCGGCTCGCCGTACATCGGAGGGCGTTGCAGCCCGTGGCGCATCGGCAGGCGGCCCGTGAGCAGCGACGCCCGGCTGGGTGTGCACGACGGCTCGGAGTAGCACGAGGTCATCAGCAGGCCACGGCGGGCGAGGCGGTCGATGTTGGGCGTCGGAGCCCCCACCGCCACACCGCCGCCATAGCAACCGAAGTCACCCCAGCCGACGTCGTCCATGAGGATGACCAGCAGGTTGGGACCGCGGTCGCCGCTCCGTTCGCGGAAGCCGGACAGCCGGCTGCTGGTGGCGGCCACTTGGCCCTCATGGACGAACTGCGGCTCCCGATGGTCTGCCAGGCGGGTCGTCGGGGACGCGATGGGATCGAACGCGGTGGCCGTCACGGCCCGGGACGTTAGGCCCTGCCGATGACCCACTCCCTTGACGGCTCGTCGGCGATGTCGTCGGACATGAACCGCGAGAACATACGGTCCTCCTCCGGTTCGGCATGGAGCCCGAGGTCGACGGCGACCAAGGATCTGGCGTCGTGGGCCATGCGCTCCAGCTCGATCTCCTCGTGGAGCCGGCGGGCCGCCTCCCGGGCCCGCAGGGTCAGGTGCTCGGCCTCGCAGCGGGCGCGCTCGACGAGGTGGTCGGCCCGGATCTGGACCTCGGCGATGGACGTGGCCACGGTGGCCTCGGCTGCGGCGAGGGCGTCTTCGAGGCGACGGCGATCCGCCTCCGCTGTCCGCGCCCGCTCCTTCCACGCCCTGACCTCGGCCACGAGCGCCACGTTGGCGGCCTCGGCCCGCCGGATGCGGTCGGCCAGAGCCACCAGACGGGCTCGAGCCGAGGCGAGCAGCGCGTGGACGTCAGCCGGGTCATAGCCGTGACGCGTCACGCGGAGCTGAGGTCGTCCAGGCTCGCCCACCTCGGGAAACACCGTGCTCTCGCGGGGGTCGGTCATGGTCGTGGCCATCGGCCACACCTGCCCTTTCGTCCCGCTTCCCCGGCGACAGTCCACTCCACCGGCCGGCCCAGGTCAAGGGGTGCCGCCCGGGAGGGGCAGTACCGTCGCCACGGTGAGCGACTGGTCCACGTCGACAGGGCCGGCGGTGCCCGCCACCTCCGAGCTCGGTGGGCTGGCCAACGCGTTGCGGGTCCTGCTCCTGCTGGCCGCCGTGCTCGCCGCGGCGCTGGCCTACCTGGCGGTGCGCATGCGGGCGGCCTTGGACGAGGTACCTACCGACGCCGTCAGCCCCCAGGCTCAGGCCGGGAGCGAGGTCGACGCCTTCTTCGGTGGCGCCACCATCTACTTCCTGGCCCTGGCCGGCATCGGTGTCCTCTTCCTGATCTGGCTGTGGCGGGCGGCGAAGAACAATCAGGGCTTCGGTCGGCCTGGTGCGCTCGCCCCCGGCTGGGCCATCGGCGGCTGGTTCGTGCCGATCGCCAGCCTCGTCATCCCCGGTCTGCTGGTCCAGCAGCTGTGGAAGGGGGCCGACGGCACGATCCCCCGGGGCGACCCGGGCTGGCGCCAGGCCCCCGCCCACCTCCAGATCTGGTGCTGGTGGGTGGCCTACGTCGCCGCCCAGGCCCTGACCTTCGTGGGCTTCACCATGGCCGGCCAGTCCGACGACCCGCAGGGGGACATCACCGTCGCCGACCTCCTCGGCCGGATCGACGACGTGCACCTGGGCGTGAACCTCTTCGTGGCCGGTCAGCTCCTGATGATCGTCGCCGCCGCCCTCGCGGCGGCAACGGTCGTGGGACTGACCCGGCGCCAGGCCGAGACCGCCTCCCTCCTCCGCGCCGGCCCGACCCAGATGCCGGCAGGCTGGGCCGCGGCGGCCCGCCCGCTGTCCCCTCCGGCGTGGCACCCCGATCCGACCGGCCGCTACGACCTGCGTTACTGGGACGGTCGGCTGTGGACCGACCACGTCAGCCGGGACGGCGAGCAGGCCACCGACCCGGTCTGACCCGCTGGCTCAGCCCTGGCGGAGCAGGTCCCGGATCTCGGTGAGAAGCTCGACCTCGGACGGCCCAGCGGGCTCCTCCCCCTTCTCCCTGCGCAGGCGGTTGACCGCCTTCACGACGAGGAACACCCCGATAGCGATGAACACGAAGCTGATGACCGCGTTGAGGAAGGCGCCGTAGAGGATCTTGCCGTCCCCGATGTCGATGGCCAAGGCGCTGAAGTCGGGCTGGCCACCGATCGCGGCGATCACCTGCATCAGGATGTTGTCGACGAACGAGGTCACGACCGCGCCGAAGGCGGCGCCCAGGACGACCGCCACCGCGAGGTCGAGCACGTTGCCCCGGTTGATGAAGTCCTTGAACTCCTGGATCAATGCTGAACCTCCGGCCACTGGGTGAGGTGGACATACTGGCCCGATGCGGGTGACCACATCCATCTCGAGCACCTACCTGGTCGATGACGCCCGGGCCGGCGCCGGGCAGATGATCGACCGGGCCCGGGCGGCGTACGCCGCCGGCCTGGAGGGGCTGTACGTGGGCGACCACCACGCCACGTCCGTGCCCTACTACCAGAACTCGCCGATCCTGGGGCGTCTCACCGCCGAGTGGCCCGACCGGCGCTTCGGCGCCCTCTACCTGCTGCCCCTCTGGCACCCCCTGGTGGTCGCCGAGCAGATCGGGACGCTGGCCTCCCTCGGCCCTGGCCCGTTCGTGTTCCAATGCGCCATCGGCGGGGGCGAGGACCAGTTCGGCCCGATGGGCGTCCCTCTCGACGGGCGGGGCGGGCGCTTCGAGGCAGCCCTCGCCGCTATTCGGGCCCTCCTGGCGGGCGAGGTGGTCGACGACCCCGACGGCCCGTGGGGGCTGCGCCGAGCCCGGATCAGCCCGACGCCCCCGGAGCCCGTGGAGATCTGGATCGGCGGGGCCGGGCCCAAGGCCCTGGCCCGGGCCGCTCGGCTCGGTGACACCTGGTACGCCGGGCCGGAGCTGACCGACGACGACGCCGAGCAGAAGCTGGCCCGGTACCTGGACCACGGCGCCGACCCGCCGTGCCGACCGCTGCGCCGGGACATCTACGTCGGCGCCGACGAGGCGGACGTGGCCCGGGTGCGGGAGCCCTTGGAGCAGAAGGGCTACCGGGGCTTCGATCTCGCCGCCCTGGTCACCGGCACCCCCGAGCAGGTGGCGGAGCGCTTCCTCAGCCTCGGCGAGCGTGGCTTCGACGAGATCGTCGTCCGCCAGCTCTCCTTCGAGCAGACGGACGCCTTGGCGTCTCTCGAGCGACTGGCCGAGGTTCGTCGGCTCGTCGCCGCGGGGTAGCACCAGCGGATGAGCCTGTCCCGTCGCCAGTTCCTGCTCGCCGGCGCCGTCGGCGTCGTCGCCGGCACCGCCGTTGGCTGTGGCCTCTTCGACGATGACGGGCCCGAGCGCATCGCCTACGGCGACGCCCCTTCCCAGTTCGGCGATCTCTACCTGCCCAGCGGTGACCCGCAGGCCACCGTGGTGCTGATCCACGGCGGGGGTTGGGAGACGAGCGAAGACCTGTCGCTCGTCCGCCCCGTGGCCCGGGACCTGCGGCGCGAGGGTTACGCCGTGTGGAACGTCGAGTACCGCCGCGTCGGCGAAGCCGGCGGCGGATGGCCCGGTACGTTCGAGGACGTCGGTGCCGCCATCGACCACGTGAACGCGCTGGCCGACGACCACCCTGTCGATCCGGACCTGGTCGTGGTCGTGGGTCACTCCGCCGGCGGGACGCTGGCCCTCTGGGCCGCGGGTCGGGACGGCGACGTCGAGCCTCGGGGTTACCTGTCGCTGGCCGGGTTCACCGATCTCGAGGCCTGCGTGCAGGAGAACCTGCTGGCCGGGGCCTGTGCCCGACTGCTCGGCGGGACACCGGCGGAGGTCAGCCGGCGCTACCAGGACGCCTCACCGCTGGAGCGCCTGCCCACCGGCCGACGCCAGAGCCTCGTCCACGGGGAGGACGATGACATCGTCCCGGTCCGTCAGTCCGAGGGCTACGCCGCGGCGGCAGAGGCCGCGGGCGACCCGGTGACCCTGGTGACCGTGCCCAACGCCGGCCACTTCCAGCTCATCGACATCCACCACCCCGCCTACGGCCAGGTGCTGGACCAGATCAGCACCCTCGTCTCGTTGAACCCCGCCTGACGGGCGGCCGGGCGTGACGCTGCGGAGGAGGCGGTGCCGCGCCTTCGACCCGCCGCTTCGGCGGAGCCGGCGGAGCGAAGGCGGAGCGATGTGACGGTCTAGCCGGCGAGGATCCACTCGCGGCTGGGCTCGTCGTCGATGTCCTCGGACATGAAGCGCTCGAAGGCGGCGTCAGCCGACGGGTTGCCGAAGCCCTCGCCCACCCCGATGGGCTCGATGGCCGGCGGGGTGACCTCGGGCGGTTCGGGCGGCGGCGTCACGACCGGGTTGGCCACGGCCGCGGCGGCGGCTTCAAGGACATGGTCGGTGGCCACGGTGCTGACGGCGGAGGCCACAGGCATCTGGGCGGGGTCCGACGGGGACAGCGGGTGCGGCCTCTCCGGCATGCCCCGGGTCACGGGCTGACCCAGGCAGCCGGGGCTCTCGGCCACGTTCAGCATCTCGGCGGCGGCCATGCGGATGCGGGTCCGAAGCTGGTTGCGGACCTCCTCGAGGGCCATGGTCTCCGCGGCCACAGCGAGACGCAGGGTCTCGAGCTGCGCGGACTCGTCCTGCACCCGCTGCCACTCCTCGCGCACCTTCAGGCGCTCGTCGGCGTAGCACCGCTGGGCCGCTTCCCTGGCCTGCTCGACCATGGCGAAGGACTGGTGGCGGGCCTGACCGATCAGCTCGTCGGCAGTGGCCTCGGCGTTGGTCATGACGCCGGCGGCCCGGTGACGGGCGTCGGCCACGGTGGCGTTCGCCGTGTCCTCGGCCAGGGCGAGGGTGCGCTCGAAGGTCTCGCGGGTCGCTTCGGCGTCGCGGGTGCGGGCCTGCCAGTGGTCCAGTTCGGTCGTCAGGACGTCGACATCGGACTCGGCCTTGCGCAGCCGACCGATGAGCGTGAGCATCTGGCTGCCCAGGCCGCCCAGGAACTCGGCCACATCACCGGGGTCGTACCCACCCCGCTTGGTGACCCGAAAGCTGGGCTCACCGAACAGCCGACGAGTGGTGTCGTCGCTGATCGGAACGGGTGCGATGGCGTCGGACATGGTGTGTGTCTCCTGGATCAGGCCGAATGACCTAGGTCAAGGGTCGGCATCTGCTTTGGGGACTTGAGCAGAAGGGTCCGGCCCCTCCCGGGTCAGCCTGAGGGACGGCTGTCCCCTTCGGCGGCGCGGAAGATGCCCTTGGCCATCAGCGAAGGCTCCTCGGCCCGTCGGGCGGCGTAGACCTCGGCCCGAGCCCCGTGGGCGCTGGCATCCTGCGGTG
>DATDAH010000339.1:0-5380 GCA_036525535.1 Acidimicrobiales bacterium | reverse complement strand
AGGTGATCGTCGCCCTGCTCGCCCCCGGGTCCGAGCCCGCCGAGTCCGCCGAGCGGGGCTCCGAGGTCCTCGACGCCACGGGGAAGTACGTGGTCCCGGGCGGGGTCGACGGCCACACGCACATGGAGCTGCCCTTCGGCGGCACCATGGCGTCCGACGACTTCGAGACGGGCACGAGGGCGGCGGCGTGGGGCGGGACGACCACGATCATCGACTTCGCCGTGCAGACGGCCACCGAGGACGTGCGGGAGAGCCTGGATGCCTGGATGGCCAAGGCCGAGGGCAACTGCGCCATCGACTACGGGTTCCACATGATCGTCGGCGGGGTCAACGAGGGCTCGCTGAAGGCCATGGATGCCCTGGTTCACGAGGGCATCACCAGCTTCAAGCTGTTCATGGCCTACCCCGGCGTGTTCCTGTCCGACGACGGTCAGATCCTGCGGGCCATGCAGCAGGCGGCGGGCAACGGCGGGCTGATCATGATGCACGCCGAGAACGGACTGGCCATCGACGTGCTGGCCGAGCAGGCCGTCGAGCGGGGTGAGACCGAGCCGGTCAACCACGGCTACGTGCGCCGGGCCGAGCTGGAGGGCGAGGCCACCCACCGGGCCATCCAGCTCGCGAAGGTCGGCGCCGTCCCGCTCTACATCGTCCACCTGTCGGCCAGCGAGGCGCTGGAGCAGGTGGCCGCGGCCCGGGACGCCGGCGGCAACGTCTTCGCCGAGACCTGCCCGCAGTACCTCTACCTGAACCTGGAGGATCACCTCGGGGCGCCCGGGTTCGCCGGGGCGGGCTACGTCTGCTCGACCCCGCTGCGGACCAAGCACGAGCACCACCACGCCGATCTGTGGAAGGGCCTGCGGACCAACGACCTGAGCGTGGTGTCGACCGACCACTGCCCGTTCTGCATGAAGGACCAGAAGGAGCTGGGCCTCGACGACTTCCGGGCCATCCCCAACGGCATCGGCGGGGTCGAGCACCGCATGGACCTCATCTACCAGGGGGTGGCGGCCGGCGAGCTGACCCTGGCCCGCTGGGTGGAGCTGTGCTCGACCACCCCGGCCCGGATGTTCGGCCTGTACCCCCGCAAGGGCGTGATCGCCCCCGGCGCCGATGCCGACATCGTCCTCTACGACCCCGACCAGCCGTGGACGATCAGCGTCGACAACCACCACATGCGCCTCGACTACTCGGCCTATGAGGGCATCGAGGTGTCGGGCCGGGTGCACACGGTGCTGTCACGGGGCCGGGTGATCGTGGAGAACGATCAGTACACCGGCACCAAGGGCGATGGGATGTACCTGCGGCGGGGCCTCTGCGGCTACCTGCAGTAGGCCCGGCGAGTTCGAACCGAGGGGTGACCATGGACTTCGGCGTGGTGTTGCAGAACAACCCGCCCGCCTGGCGGGTCGTCGACCTCTGCCGCCGGGCCGAGACCCTCGGCTTCGGTTATGCCTGGACCTTCGACAGCCACGTCCTCTGGCAGGAGCCCTTCGTCGTCTACAGCCAGATCCTGGCCGCCACGAACACCATCAAGGTCGGCCCCATGGTCACCAACCCGGGCACCCGGGACTGGACCGTCACGGCCTCGCTCTTCGCAACCCTCAACGACATGTTCGGGGACCGCACCGTGTGTGGCATCGGGCGGGGCGACTCCGCCCTGCGGGTGCTCGGCTACCCGCCGGCGAACCTCGCCGCGGTGCGGGAGTCGATGGCGGTCATCAAGGGCCTGGCCGAGGGCCGGGAGGTGACCTACAACGGCACGCCGCAGCAGTTCCCGTGGAGCCAGGGCTCGCACCTCGACATGTACATGGCGGCCTACGGCCCCAAGGCCCTGGCCCTGTGCGGCGAGGTGGCCGACGGCTACATCCTCCAGCTGGCCGACCCCCAGATCGCGGCCTGGACCATCGAAGCCGTGCGGACGGCCGCCTCGGACGCCGGCCGGGACCCGGACAGCATCAAGATCTGCGTGGCCGCCCCGGCCTACGTCGGCGACGACCTGGCCCACCAGCGGGACCAGGTCCGCTGGTTCGGCGGCATGGTCGGCAACCACGTGGCCGACCTGGTCGGGCGCTACGGCGCCGACACCGACCTGGTCCCCGACACCCTCCTCAGCTACGTCGAGGAGCGCCAGGGTTACGACTACGCCGAGCACGGCAAGGCCACCAGCACCCACGTCGACTTCGTGAGCGACGACGTGATCGACCGCTTCTGCCTCCTGGGACCGGTCGACGCCCACATCGAGCGACTGGAGGAGCTCCGCGGGCTGGGCGTCGGCCAGTTCGCCGTCTACCTCCAGCACGACGCGCAGGACGAGACCCTCACGGCCTACGGCGAGCGGATCCTCCCGGCCCTGGGCTGACGTCGATCATCGTCCTCGGCTCCACTGTGCGAAGCTTCACCCCGTTTCCGTGGACCGAGGGATGGACGCCATGTTCGAACGGATCGTGGTCGGGGTGAGCCAGGTGGAGTCGGCCACGAGGGCCGCCAAAGCAGCTCTCGCGATGGCCGAACTGAGCGACGCCAAGGTCCACCTCGTCTGTGCCCTCGACCTGAGTGAGCGGGGGGCACCGCTCTCCGACATGGTCCCCGGGGCGGCCCTGGCCGGGGGCACGCCTCCGGACCACGCGCCCGGGCAGGTCAAGGCCCGCACCCACGCCGAGCACTTCCTCACCCGAATCGCCCGGGAGACCAAGGCCCGCACCCAGGCCCACGTCCTGCCCGGCGACCCCGCCGACGTGATCCTCCAGGTCGCACGCGAGGTCGACGCCGACCTGATCGTGGTCGGCAACCGGGGCATGCACGGCGCCCGCCGGGTGCTGGGCAGCGTCCCCAACACCCTCAGCCACCACGCCGACTGCTCGGTGCTCATCGTCCAGACCGTCTGAGCTGAACCGCTCGGCGACCCCGCCGGGCCACAATGACGGGAGATCGTGGACGGCTCGAAGGGACGCGGGTGAGCGAGGACGGCGAAGGTGCGGCGATCCGCTACGTCCCGGCGGTCGCCGCGGAGTGGGACCTCGACGCTCCGGGGAACCTCCACCGGGAGCTCGACGCCACGATGTGCTTCGTCGACATCTCCGGCTTCACCAACCTGTCCGAGCGGCTGGCCGCCCGGGGCCGGATCGGCGCCGAGGAGCTGACTGACGTCCTCCGGCGCGTGTTCGGGTCGATGATCTCACTGGCCCACGAGCGGGGCGGGAACCTCGTCAAGTTCGGCGGCGACGCCCTGCTCCTGTTGTTCTACGGCGACGGGCACGTGGAGCAGGCCTGCGGGGCCGCGGTGGAGATGCGCGTGGCGCTGCGGGAGTCGGCTCAGATCGCCACCTCGGTCGGGCGGGTACCGCTGAAGATGTCGGTCGGCCTCCACACGGGCACCATGCACGCCTACCTGGTGGGCGACTCGCACCGGGAGCTGATCGTCACCGGCCCCGGCGCCACCGGGACCATCGAGATGGAGGCCACGGCCGACGCCGGGGAGATCGTGGTCAGCCGCGCGGTGCGCGACGCCCTCCCCCGGGGCGCGGCCACCGTGGCCAAGGGCGACGGCTGGGTGTTGAAGTGGCGCAAGGCGCCGGTGGCTCCCGTCGGCGCTCGACCCCGGCGCGACGTTCCGATCGAGGCGGTGGTGCGTTGCATCCCGGTCGGCCTGCGCGACCACCTCCAGACCGGTGAGGTCGAGCCCGAGCACCGCGTCGGCGTCGTGGGGTTCGTCAAGTACAAGGGGGTGGACGACCTGCACCACCGACTCGGTCCCGATGCGGTGGCCGCCGCCCTCGACGAGGTGACCCGGGTCGTGCAACGCGCCGCGGAGGACGAGGGGATCTGCTTCCTCGCCTCGGACATCGACGCCGACGGCGGCAAGTTCATCCTCACCGCCGGGGTGCCCACCGCGGTGGAGGACGACGAGGGGCGGATGCTGCGGGCCCTGCGGGTCGTCGCCGACGCGGGGACCACCCTCCCGATCAAGATCGGGGTGAACCGGGGCCACGTCTTCGCCGGTGAGATCGGGGCGCGCTTCCGCTCGACCTACACCGTCATGGGTGACACGGTGAACCTCGCGGCCCGCCTGATGGCCGCCGCCCCGGCCGGTGCCATCTACGCCACCCCGGCCGTGCTCGACCGGTCGGCGACCATGTTCGAGACCGTCGAGCTCGAGCCGTTCTCCGTCAAGGGGAAGAGCGCCAAGGTCCCCGCCTACGGGGTCGGCGCGGAGGGCGGTGACCGCGATGCCCGGCCGACCGACGAGCTCCCCTTCGTCGGCCGCGACGCCGAGCTCGCCGTCCTGCAGACCGCGCTGGCCCGGCTCGAGTCGGATGGGGTCGGCGGCGTCATCGAGCTGGTGGGTGAGGTGGGGGCGGGCAAGACGAGACTGGTCGACGAGGCGACGGCGGGCATCTCGACGCCGATCGTCACCATCCGCGGCGAGTCCTACGCCAGCGCCACGCCCTATCGGGCGTTCCGCGACCCGGTGCGGCGGTTCATGGGGGCGACCACAGGCGGGCCGGACGGCCAGCACGCCGCGCTCCGCGACAGGGTCCGGGTGCTCGCCCCCCACCTCGAACCGCTCCTGCCCCTCGTCGGTCGGGTCGCCCACGTCGATGTGCCGTCGACGCCCCAATCCGAGGCCATCGAGCCTCGATTCCTGCCCGAGCGCACCGCCGACGTCATCGTCGAGCTGTCGGGCCTCATCGCGGGCCCGTCAGTGGTGGTCGTGGTCGAGGACACCCACTGGCTGGACGACGCGTCGGCCGGCCTGGTGGAACGGATCGCGGCTCGGGCCGGTGCCAACCACTGGCTGGTGATCGCCACCCGACGGTCCGACACCTCGGGCGTGGAGCTCGGGGGTGCGGTGAGCATCGAGCTGGCGCCGCTCGACGAGGCCACCGCCACTGCGCTGGTCAACGAAGCAACGGCGGCGTCGCCGTTGCGGCCCCACGACGTGGCCCGGCTCGTCGAGCAGTCCGGCGGCAACCCGCTGCACCTCGAAGGCTTGCTGGGGGCCCGGCGCGACGCCGACGGCGCCGACCTCCCCGAGTCACTCGAGGCGGTGATCGGCACCCAGATCGACGCCCTGCGGCCCCTGTCCCGCCGGGTCCTGCGCTTCGCCTCCGTGCTCGGCACGACCATGCGGCTGTCGTCGTTGGAATCGTTCCTGGCCGACGACGCGCTGCGCATCGATCTCGCCACCCGCGAGGAGCTCAACCGGTTCATGGAGCCAGAAGAGCCCGACCGGATCCGGTTCCGTCACGCCGTCGTGCGCGATGCGGCCTACGGGGGCCTGTCGTTCGCGCGTCGCCGTCAGCTGCACGCGCGCGCCGCGGCCATCACCCGCGAGGGCGCCGGCGACGACCCTGACGGGGTGGCCGACATGTTGTCT
>DATDAH010000338.1:0-53609 GCA_036525535.1 Acidimicrobiales bacterium | reverse complement strand
TCTCCGGGTCGAGTCCCCGACATGCAGCCTGGTCGTTCCAGATCTCGGCGATAGCCATCGGTTCCGATCAGCTCCCCTCGGTTCGCCCCCCGTCTCGGGGCCCGACCCCCCTTGGTCGGCACGGCGCAGTATTGGCAATCCCGCGCCGCCGATGCAAGGCGAACTGACGGCAACGTCAGCAACGGCTGACGGATCGTCAGATTTTCAACCTCGAAGATCCTCGAGCAGCTCAGCCCGCGTGGCGGTGGGCAGCTCGACCTCATGGGGATAGGCCGGGTGGGTCACGGCCAGGGTGACGGGGCCCTCGGCGAAGGCCGCCACCTCGTCGGCGTCCAGCTCGATGTGGAGGTAGTGGACAGAGGCGGTGATCTCCTCGCGGGTGAGCTGACGCAGGTGGGCCTCGTCGACCCGGCACCGCACCCGGTGGCCGCCCGATGGGCCCAGGCGCAGCTCGACCTCGGTCTCGATGCCCACCAGCTTCGGCAGCCACTCCTCGAGCTGGGCCTTGTCGGTGAGCTCGATGAACAGCGTGGCGCTGACCTGTCCCGGCTCGGGGATGAGCGGGTTGTAGGTGTCCAGCTCGGTCTGGATGCCTTGGTCGGTGATGATCTTCTCGACCCGGGCCATTTCCTGGATCTGGAACCGGATGGTGTCCCGGTTCTCGAACACGAGGGTCACGAAGGGACCGACGCCGACTCGGCGGAGGCGCTTGAGGGCGATGACGTGACGTCGGAACTCCGCCCGCTCGCGTTCATAGGCCCGCTGGTCGACGATGTCGTCGATGGTGAGTGGCGCGGACATGGGGGTCAGGAGAGGTTCTCCAAGCCGGACGTGAAACGACCGGCGTGGCTCTTCTCGGCCCGGGCCAGGGTCTCCAGCCACTCGGCGATCTCCTCGAAGCCCTCGTCGCGGGCCGTCTTCGCGAAGCCGGGGTACATCTCGGTGTACTCGTAGGTCTCGCCCTCGATGGCCGACTTGAGGTTGTCTTCGGTCGGGCCGACGGCCACGTCGGTCACCGGGTCGCCGACCTCCGCCAGGAAGTCGAAGTGACCGAAGGCGTGACCGGTCTCCCCCTCGGCGACCGAGCGGAACAGCGCGGCGATGTCCGGGTAGCCCTCGACGTCCGCCTTCTGGGCGAAGTACAGGTAGCGACGGTTGGCCTGGCTCTCGCCGGCGAACGCCTCCTTGAGGTTGGCTTGGGTGGTCGAGCCCTTGAGATCAGGCATGTGGGGCAGGTCTCCTTCGGGGGGTAGGTCGTGCGTGGGCAACGACACCGGGGTCGTCCTCGGCTGCGGCGCATTCGGCACAGCGCCCCCGGAAGACGATCTCGGTGCTGGACACCAGGAACCCGTGGCCGAGGCCGTCGGGCACGTGGAGGTCCGTGAAGTCGGCGTGCAGGTCGACGACGCCCCCGCAGGACTCGCACACCAGGTGGTGATGGGGGGCGTCGTTGGGGTCGAACCGGGCCGATCCGGGGCCGATGTGGAGCTGCTGGAGCTCACCCATCGCCGACAAGTCGTTCAGCGTCTGGTACACGGTCTTCAGGGAGATGGTCGGCATGTCGACCCGAGCGGACTCGAAGACCCACTCCGCGGTCGGATGCCGATGGCTCTCGTGCAGGATGCGGAAGATCGCCTGGCGCTGTGGCGTGACCCGGAGGCCACGATCCCGGAACGCGGTGGTCAACTCGTCCGGTGACTTCACGTTGGGCACTCTATCCACCCAAGCCTGTTTGTTGACAATCGTTGTCGAGGAGTGGTCGGGTCACCCGTACCCGCAACTCCTAGGCTGAGCGGGCCATGACCGGACCCGGAGACTTCGACCGCGCCGCGGGCCTGGATCGGCTGGCTGACGGCACCTTCGACGTCCTGGTCGTCGGCGGCGGCATCACCGGGGTGGGGGTGGCCCTCGACGCCGCCTCGCGGGGCTTGCGCACCGCCCTGGTCGAGCGCGACGACCTGGCCTCGGGCACCTCGAGCAAGTCGTCCAAGCTGATCCACGGGGGGTTGCGCTACCTGCAGCAGCGGGAGATCCGCCTCGTCTACCAGGCCCTGCGCGAGCGCCAGATCCTCCGCCGCACGGCGCCCCACCTGGTCCACGTACTGCCCTTCCTCATCCCCATCTTCACCAGGGACGGCCTCATCAGCCGGCGGCTGGCCCGAGCGATGGGCTCGGCCATGTGGATGTACGACTTCACCGGCGGCCTGCGGATCGGGAAGCTGCACAAGCGACTCACGACCGACCAGGCCATGGAGCACATGCCGACGCTGCGCCGTGACCGGCTGGCCGGGGGCTACCTCTACTACGACGCCCAGGCCGACGACGCCCGCCTCGTGCTCACCGTGGCCCGGACGGCCGCGCTGGACCACGGCGCCACGATCGTCAACCGGGCTGCCCTGCGGGGCATCACCAAGGACGCGGAGGGCAAGGTCACCGGTGCCACCGTCGAGGCCGACGGCCGCACCATCGAGGTCGCGGCCTTCGTCATCGTCAATGCCACCGGCGTCTGGTCCGACGACGTACGGGCCCTGGACGAAGGGACCCATCCCGACAGCATCCGGCCGGCCAAGGGGGTGCACATCACCGTCCCCTGGGACCTCGTGCGCAACGACATCGCTGCCGTCATCCCGGTGCCCAAGGACAAGCGTTCCGTCTTCGTGGTGGCCTGGGGTGACTCGACCTACATCGGCACCACCGACACCGACTACGAGGGTGACGTCGACGCGCCGATGTGCACCCGGGACGACGTGGAGTACCTCCTGCGGGCCATCAACGGCGCGATCGAAGGAACGATCACGCCCGACGACATCACCGGCACGTGGGCCGGCCTCCGCCCCCTGGTGAAGTCGGCCCCGACCGCCCGCACCGCTGATCTGTCCCGCAGGCACCGGGTGACCGCCCGCGACTCCGGGGTCATCTCGATCAACGGCGGCAAGCTCACGACCTACCGGGAGATGGCCGCCGACACCGTGGACACGGTCGTCGACCACTTGGCTGACCGGGTGCCCAAGGGCCTGGCCCGCCGGAGCCGCACCCGCAAGCTGGCGCTCCGGGGCGCGTCCGGGTACGAGGCCGCGAAGGCCATGGTCGCTCCCGACCTCAGCGCCGAGCAGGTCGAGCACCTCGTCGGCCGCCACGGTGGCGAGGCCCGGGTGCTCTTCGCCATGGTCGAGGCCACGCCCGACCTGGCCCGACCGCTCGTCGAGGGCCTCCCCTACCTGCGGGCCGAAGCCGTCTACGCCGCCCGTCACGAGATGGTGGCCACGGTCGACGACGTCCTCAGCCGGCGCACCCGCGCCCGCTTGCTCGCGGCCGAGGCCTCCGCGGCCGCCGCTGATGACGTGGCCGCCCTGATCGGCCCCGAGCTGGGCTGGACCGAGGATGAACAGCGGGCCCAGGTCGAGGCCTACCGCACCTCGGTCACCGCCGAGCTGACGGCCGCCGGCCTGTACGACCCGGTCCCCGCCTCCTGATGGCCACGGCCGTGCCCGTCGGCGCCCCCGTCGCTCCGATCACGCTGGGCGAGGACCCCGCGGCCACCACCGACCGGATCCGGGCCACCACCGTCGAGGTCGACGACGCGCTGCTGGCCCGCCTGCGGGGGGTCTGCGCCGAGGTCGGCACCGACGACGCCGAGCGGGCCGAAGCGGGCCGGGACTGGTGGCCGCTGGCCATGACCTGGGCGCTGTCCGGCCAGGTCGGGCATCGTCCCTCGGCCGTGGCCCGCCCGCAGACCGAAGCGGAGGTGGCGGCCGTCCTCGCCGTCTGCCACGAGGAGACCATCCCGGTCACGGCCGCGGCGGGGCGCAGCGGCGTGTGCGGCGGCTCGGTCCCCGTCCACGGGGGCGTGCTCCTCGACCTGTGCGGCCTCTCGGGCATCCGATCGGTCGACCCGACCTCGATGGTCCTCGACGTCCAGGCCGGCACCTTCGGCGACCGTCTCGAGGAGACCCTGCGGGCCGAGCACGAGGTGACGCTCGGCCACTGGCCGCAGTCCATCGCCCTGTCGACCGTCGGCGGCTGGCTGGCCTGCCGCTCTGCCGGCCAGCTCTCCAACCGGTACGGCAAGATCGAGGACATGGCCATCGGCCTCGACGTCGCTTTGGCCGACGGCCGGGTGATCCACACCGGAGGCGCCCCCCGGGCGGCCGTCGGGCCCGACCTCAACCAGGTCTTCATCGGCTCCGAGGGCACCCTGGGCGTGATCCTGGGCGCCCGCCTGCGCCTCCACACCCTGCCCGCGGCCGAGCAGCGGGCGGCCTACGGCTTCGAGTCGTTCGCCGCCGCCAACGACGCCTGTCGCCGCATCCTGCAGCGAGGGGCTCGACCCGCCGTGCTGCGGGTGTACGACGCCATCGAGGCCCAGCGCAGCTATCAGACCGGCGAGCGCCACGTGCTGTTGGTGCTCGACGAGGGTGATTCGGCGCTGGTGGCGGCCACGATGAGCGTGGTCGCCGACGTCTGCGGGATCGCCGAGGTCCTGGACGAGGGCCTGGTCGGACGCTGGCTGGAGCACCGCAACGACGTCGCCGCGCTCGAGTCGTTGATCTCGAAGGACTTCGTCGTCGACACCATGGAGGTCACGGGCCGCTGGACCGACCTCGACACGATCTACACCTCGACCCTCGAGGCCATCGGCGCGGTGGAGGCGACGATGGCGGTCAGTGCCCACCAGTCCCACGCCTACCCCGACGGGGCCTGCCTCTACTTCACCTTCGCCGGGCGCCCCGGGCCCGACGGCAAGGACGAGTTCTACCGAGCCGCCTGGGACGCCGGCACCCGCGCCGTCCTGGCTCATGGAGGGTCGCTCAGCCACCACCACGGCGTGGGCCTCAACCGGAGCCGGTTCATGGCCACGGCGCTGGGTGACGCCTTCGGCACCCTGGTCGACCTCAAGGCCGCCCTCGACCCCAAGGGCATCCTCAATCCCGGCAAGCTCGGCCTCCCGAGCCCGTTCGGTGAGGTGGCCTGGCCGACATGAGTCCCTGCTCCGGTTGAGCCCGATGCTCCCCCGTCTCGAACGGCGCTCCATCCTCATCGGGGCCGCGCTCACGATCGTCCTGGCTGTGCCCCCGACCCTGCTGGCCCTCCTCCTGTCCGACGACGACACGCTGGAGGGCTCCTCGTGGGTGCCGTTCCTGTTCGCCTGGATCGTGCTCGCCTTCTTCCTCGGCGGCCTTCTGGCCGCCCTGTCCCAGCCCCACGCCCCCCTGGCCCACGGGGCGTTGGCCGCCTTGAGCGCGTACGTGCTGGTCCAGGGCTTCGGCGTGGTCCGGCACCTGATCGTGGGCGAGGACGTGTCCTGGCTGTCCATCCCCTTCTCCGCCCTCCTGGCCAGCTCCACCGGCACTGTGGGCGGCATCGTGGCCAACTGGTTGCGGGCCCGGCGCTCCCGGATCCACGCCTGACGCAGTAGACAACGGGACGCATGAGCGTGCTCGTCATCGACGTCGGGACCAGCAGCGTCCGCGCCGTGGTCGTCAGCCCCGATGCCGCCATCGCCGTGGAGCACCGCCGGGCCACCCTCCCCGACTCGCCGATGGCCGGCCTCGTCGAGTTCGACCCCCAGGTGATGGCCGATGCGGCCCTCGCCTGTGCCCGCCAGGCCTTGGCCGACGCCGGGCCCGTGGAGGCCGTGGGCATCGCCAACCAACGAGCCTCGACCATCGTGTGGGACCGGGCCACGGGCGAACCCGTCGGACCCGGGCTGGGCTGGCAGGATCTGCGCACCGTGGGTGACTGCCTGGTGCTGCAGGCCGAGGGCATCCGCCTCGCTCCCAATCTCTCAGCCACCAAGGTCCGCCACCTCCTCGACCAGGCCGACCCGGAGCGCAACCGTGACCTGTGCTTCGGCACCGTCGACACGTGGATCGCGTGGCGCCTGACCGAGGGTGCCGTCCACGTCACCGACCCCTCCAACGCCGCCATCACCGGACTACGGGCCGGCGGCGGCCAGGGTTGGTCGACCAAGGTGCTGGAGGCCCTACGCATCCCTGAGGCCGTCCTGCCCACCGTGGTCGACTCCTCGGGCGTGATCGCCCCCGCCACCGCCCTGGACGGTGCCCCGCCGATCGCGGGGATCGCCGGCGACCAACAGGCATCGCTCATGGGGCAGGGCTGCTCCCGGCCCGGCCAGGCCAAGGTCACCTTCGGCACCGGCGGCATGCTCGACGTCGTCCTGGGTCCGGAGCGACCCACCTTCGAGACGCGGGGTGGCGGGGGCACCTTCCCGATCGTGGCGTGGGGCCTCGACGGGGAGATCACCTGGGGCTTGGAGGCCATCATGCTGTCCGCCGGCACCAACGTGGAGTGGCTGCGGGACGACCTCGGCCTGATCGACGACGTCGCCGACTCCGACGGGCTGGCGAGGTCCTGCGAGTCGACCGACGGCGTGGTCTACGTGCCCGCCCTTCTCGGCCTGGGCACCCCGCAATGGGACTACGGGGCCCGCGGCGGCCTGTTCGGCCTGACCCGGGGCACCGAGGCCCGCCACGTCGTTCGGGCCGTGCTGGAAGGGGTGGCCCAGCAGGCCGCCGACTGCGTGGAATCGGCGGAGACCGACGCCGGCTTCACCATCGACGGCCTCCGGGTCGACGGGGGCATGACCGAGAACGCCACCTTCGTGCAGGCGGTGGCCGACGCCACCCAGCGCCCCGTCGAGGTCTCCCCCGTCCGGGAGGCCACGGCCCTCGGCGCCGCCTTCCTGGCCGGCCTGGCCATCGGTACCTGGGCCGACCTCGACGAGGTCAACGCCACCTGGTCGCCGGGCGAGCGCTACGAGCCGATGGGCACGTTCGACCGGGACCGCTGGCGGGACGCGGTCGCCCGGGCCTCGCACTGGCACGAGGACCTCTCCGCCCTCGACTTCTGAAGGGCAATCCCTTCGGCGTCCCGGGGCGTAGTCCCTTGTCACAGGCTTGGACGGCCCGAGCGCAACCAGGGGGTTCACATGACACGGTGGCTACGACTACTCGGGATCCTGTTCGCCTTCGGCGTGGTCCTGACTGCCTGCAGCAGTGATGACAGTGGCGACGGTGGCGACGGTGGTGGCGGCGAGGCCTCCTGCGACGGCGACGTCTGCCTGTCGGACATCCAGTTCGTCCCGAGCACCTTGACCGTGGCCGTGGGCGACACCGTGACGTGGGCCAGCGTGGACAGCCCGGATCACACCGTCACCGCGGACGACGACAGCTTCGACTCGGGCACGCTCAGCAACGGTGACACGTTCGAGCAGACGTTCGACGAAGCGGGCGAGTACGCCTACCACTGCGAGATCCACTCGAGCATGACGGGCACCATCACCGTCGAATAGGCGCGGGCGGGCCTCCGGGCCCTTCCGTCGTGCGAAGGTGACCTGCAACCGGTGAGTTCGCACCGCTCCGGTCGTTGAACCCTTGACCCCTCGACGGAGCACCCTCGCACGATGAGCACGTTCGTCCTGATCCACGGCGCCGGCTCCGGCGCCTCGTACTGGCACCTCGTCCAGCCGCGTCTCGAGGCCGCCGGGCACGTGGTGGTCGCCGTCGACCTGCCCTGTGACGACGACCGCGCCGGACTGGCCGAGTACCTGGCGACCGCCCTTGACGCCATCGGCGACCGCACCGACCTGGTGGTGGTGGCCCAGTCCATGGGCGGCTTCACCGCCCCCCTGGTGGCTGACCGCGTGCCGGTGGACCTGATCGTCCTGGTCGCGGCGATGGTGCCGGCTCGCGGCGAGTCCCCCGGCGCGTGGTGGGACAACACGGGTCACGCCGCGGCCATGCGGACGGCTGCCCTCGCCGACGGCCGTGACCCCGAAGACGGCGATCCGTCGACGTTGTTCCTGCACGACGTGCCCCCGGCGGCGATCGAGGGGGCGACGGTGCGGCCACAGTCCGGCACCCCGTTCGAGAAGCCGTGGCCGCTGGCCGAGTGGCCTGACGTGCCCACCCGCTTCCTGCTCTGTCGCGACGACCGGTTCTTCCCCGCCGACTTCCAGCGCCGGGTGGTCCAGGAGCGGCTCGGGTTCGCCCCCGATGAGATGGTCGGCGGCCACCTGCCCGCGTTGGCCCACCCCGACGAGCTAGCCGCCCGCCTGTTGGCCTACGACGCCGAGCTCCGGACTTGAGGAAACGCCCGAGCGCGTGCACGGTGGGGTAACAGTGGGGGCGTGGCCCCACTCCCCCCGGTCGACGAGGCCCTGGTTCAGCAAGCGACGGCGCTGGCGGCGGAACTGTTGGACGCCGCCCACCGGTTGGAGCGCCGTGGCGACCGCCGTCGCCGTCGCCGGCTCGGTCGACTCGTGGCCGATCCCGCCAGTCGGGCCTTCGTCCAGAGCCTGACCGACCAGGTCCCCCGGATCGGTGACCCCCGGCGGGCGGCGGCGCGCTTCCACGACCTCGTGACTCGTCACGGCGTGCCCGAAGTCGCCGGGTGGTCGGACCGACTGGCCTTGGCCGCCGGCGCGCGGGTGGCGCGCGTCGCCCCCCGCCCGGTCATGGCGCTGGTCACCCGCCGGCTGCGGCGAGAGGCCGCCGGGGTGATCCTGCCCGGCGAGGACCCCGGCCTCGCCCGCCACCTCGCCCGTCGGACACGGGCCGGTTACGACCAGAACGTGAACCCGCTGGGCGAGGCCGTGCTCGGCGAGGACGAGGCCCACCACCGCCTCGCCACCGTGCTCGCCACGATCCGGCGGCCCGATGTCGACTACGTGTCGGTGAAGATCACCGCCATCTACTCCCAGGTCGACGCGCTGGCGTTCGGGCCCACCGTCGACGTGCTCAGCGACCGGCTGCGCACGCTGTACCGCGCCGGGCGGGCGGCCGACCCGCCGACGTTCGTCAACCTGGACATGGAGGCGTACGACGACCTCCACCTCACGGTCGCCGCGTTCCGCCGGGTGCTCGACGAGGAGGAGTTCGCCGCCCTCGATGCCGGGATCGTCATCCAGGCCTACATCCCCGACTCCACGGCGGTCATGGCCGATCTGTGCACCTGGGCTCGGGAGCGCCACGCCCGATCGGGGGGGTCGATCAAGGTGCGCGTCGTCAAGGGCGCCAACCTGGCCATGGAGCGCGTGGAGGCCGAGCTACGGGGCTGGCCGCAGGCACCCTCGACGGAGAAGGCTGAGGTCGACGCCCGCTACAAGCACCTGGTGGACCTTGCGCTCGACCCCGATCTTGACGGGGCCGTGCGGGTGGGCGTCGCCAGCCACAA
Organism: Acidimicrobiales bacterium; assembly: GCA_036525535.1. Lineage (GTDB taxonomy): Bacteria > Actinomycetota > Acidimicrobiia > Acidimicrobiales > DATDAH01 > DATDAH01. The sequence continues at coordinate 44,414 of DATDAH010000338.1, read as the reverse complement.
CCTCTTCGACGTGGCCTGGGCCGTCGTCCTGGCCGAGGCGATGGAGGCCACGGCCCGTCTCGACCTCGAGATGCTCGAAGGGATGGCCCCGGCCCAGGCCGAGGCGGTGCGGCGCCGGGCCGGGCGACTGCTCCTCTACGCGCCCGTTGTCGCCCACGACGACTTCGAGGCCGCCATCGCCTACCTCGTCCGCCGCCTCGACGAGAACGCGGCGCCGGAGAACTTCCTCCACGACCTGTTCGCCCTCGACGTGGGGTCGCCAGAGTGGGAACGACAACGCGCCCGCTTCGAGGCGGCGGTCGCCGGACGCCACACCCTGGACGACCGGCCCCGGCGGGACCAGGACCGCTCGGTCCCGATCCCGCCGGGCGACCCGGATGCGCCGTTCGTCAACGAGGCCGACACCGACTTCACCTGCGCCGTCAATCGGACGTGGGTCGCCGAGCACCTGGTCTCGGCAGCCGACCGATGGACGGCAACAGCCGCCGGGAGCCGCCCGGTCGACCAGGCGGCGGTCGATCGGACAGTCGCGGTCGTGGCCGAGGCCGCCAGGCGTTGGGCGGCCCAGCCCGAACCCGAGCGACGCCACGTCCTGCACCGGATCGCCGACGTGCTGGCCGCCCGCCGGGGCGAGGCCATCGCCGTCATGGCGAGCGAGACGGGAAAGACGATCGCCGAGGGCGATGTCGAGGTGTCCGAGGCCGTCGACTTCGCCCGCTGGTACGCCAACGGCGGCAAGCTCGTGTCCGGTTTCGAGGACGACGGGCTGGCGTTCGCACCACACCGGGTCACGGTCGTCGCCTCCCCCTGGAACTTCCCCCTGGCCATCCCGGCCGGTGGCGTGCTGGCTGCCCTTGCCGCCCGCTCGGGCGTCATCCTCAAGCCGGCGCCGCAGGCCGAGGCCGTGGGCCGATTCCTGGCCGACTGCCTCGAGGAGGCCGGCGTGCCCGACGGCCTCTTCGCCTTCCTCCCGTGCCCAGAGAACGAGGTCGGCCGTCGTCTGATCACCCATCCGAGAGTCGACGCCGTCATCCTCACCGGCGCCTGGGACACGGCCCAGCTCTTCCTCGAGTGGGACCCGACGCGCCGGCTCCACGCGGAGACGAGCGGCAAGAACGCGCTGGTGATCACCGCCACCGCCGACCTCGACGCCGCCATCGCCGACCTGATCCGATCCGCGTTCGGTCACGCCGGCCAGAAGTGCTCGGCGGCCAGCCTCGCCCTCGTCGAGGCGTCGGTGTACGACGGTCCCCACTTCCTCCCTCGGCTGGCCGACGCCGTCCGCAGCCTGCCGGTCGGCCCCGCCGCGGACCCGACCTCCCGTGTCGGACCGCTGATCGGCCCGCCGGCGGGCCCGTTGGCCCGTGCCCTCCGCGCACTGGAAGACAGTGAGGCCTGGCTCGTGCCCCCCGAGCCTGTCCTCGGGACGGCTCACGCTTGGCGGCCCGGCGTGCGCACGGGCGTCCGGGTCGGATCCTGGTTCCACCTCACCGAGTGCTTCGGGCCCGTGCTCGGCGTCGTGCGGGTGGCCGACCTCGAGGAGGCCGTCGCCGTACAGAACGCCGTGCCCTACGGCCTCACGGGTGGGATCCACAGCCTGGATCCGGCCGAGGTGACCCACTGGCTGGACCGGGTCCAGGTCGGCAACGCCTACGTCAACCGGCCGATCACGGGTGCCATCGTCGGTCGCCAGCCCTTCGGTGGCTGGAAACGGTCGAGCGTCGGTCCCACGGCCAAGGCGGGCGGGCCCAACTACGTGTTGACCCTCGGAGGTTGGTCGGGGACCGAGCCGGTCTCGCTCGACCGGGCCCGGGACTCCTTCGCCGCGGCCTGGGCCGACGAGTTCGCCGTCGAGCACGACCGGACCGGCTTGTCGGCGGAGGCGAACGTCCTGCGCTACCGCCCGCTCCCCGCCGTGCTCGTTCGGGTCGGGTCGTCGACCGGCGAGGAGGAGCTGGCGATCGTGCGCCTGGCGGCCGAGACCTGCGGCGTGCCCGTGTCGGTCTCCACGGAGGCCGACGAGCCCGATGAAGCCCTGGCGGAGCGACTCGCCGGCGCCGGGGTGACCAAGCTGCGCCTCCTCACCCCAGTCCCGGACGAGGTGTGGGCCGCGGCCCACCGGGCCGGGATCGTGGTCGACGACAGCCCCGTGGTCGACCACGGTCGCATCGAGTTGCTGCGCTGGGTCCGGGAGCAGGCGGTCAGTCGCACCCGCCACCGCTACGGCTACCTGGTCTCCGATCCGCCTTGACCCGGCTGACCCGACGGAGCTTGTCGGGGTTGGCCACGATGTCGACCTGGGTGATCCGGCCCCCGTCGACCACGAGGGCCACGACGGCGACACCACCGGCGTGGTGGACGACCAGGCCCGGCTCCCCGTTCACCGTGCGCCGATCGACGGTGACATCGTCGAGGCCGGCCAGCGTTCGACCCAGGGTCGCCACCACCCGGGCCCGACCCGCCATCGGTCGGGCCAGCGCCTTGACGACCCCTCCCCCGTCGGCCCGCAGCAGCACGCCCTCGTCGAGCACCGAGGCCAACGCCTCGAGGTCGCCCGTCACACACGCGGCCTCGAAGGACGCCACCACCCGGGCCCGCTCGGACGGGTCAGCGTCGAACCGCGGGCGCTCGTCGTCGACGTGCCGTCGGGCCCGTACGGCCAGCTGGCGGGTGGCCGCTTCCGTGCGCCCGACCACGGCCGCCACCTCCGCCAGCGGCAGGGCAAAGGCCTCGTGGAGCACGAACACGGCCCGCTCGGCCGGCGACAACGACTCCAGCACGGTGAGCAGGGCCAAGCTGACTTCTTCCGCCCGGGCGACCTCGTCACCGGGGTCCTCGCTCATGGGCGACCAGGGGTCGCCGACGCGGGGCTCCGGCAGCCAGGGACCGACGTACTGCTCCCGTCGCGCCGGTGCCGAGCGGAGACGGTCGAGCGCGAGGTTGGTGACGATTCGGGTCAGCCAGGCCCGGGGCTCACGGATGACATCGGTGGTCGGGCGGGCCGCCCGCAGCGCGGCTTCCTGCACCACCTCCTCGGCGTCGTCGAGGGAGCCGAGCAGGCGGTAGGCGATGCGGAGGAGGTACTCACGGTGTTCTGCCACCGCCTCGGGGTTCACCGTGATGTGAGCTCCAGCTGGGTCGTCACCAGGCCCTTGCGACGGTGGTACCACGGGATCAGCCTGCCGTGCAGGAGCGGGTACTTCGTCGCCAAGGCGGCTGCCGCCCGCGTCGACTCCTTGCCGTGGAGGATGCGGGCGGTGGCGGGCACCGTCGGCCCGGTCACCCGACCCCGCAGCGTGCACGGTGCGATGTCGACATCCGGGTCGGTGCGGATCCGCTTCAGCTTGCCCGAGGGGTCGAACGTGCGGAACAGGATCCGGGTCCCGTCCACGACCAGGTGCACGGGCGTCGAGACGGGCGTGCCGTCGCGACGGCGGGTCCTCAGGAGGATGTGGCGCTCGTCAGCCAGCGCCGCGAACGGGCTCGCGGTCTCGGTGGTCGTCATGCTCGCCTCCGGCTCGTCGGTCATCATCCATCCGACGATCTGCCGAGCGCAGATGTGACATCCCGGTGGGTCAGCTGGCGAAGTCGGGCTGGTTGACCCGCTCGAGGTCAGCTCGGCCCTTGGGCTCCTCCCAGTCCTCTTGGCGGCCGAGGGCCGTCAGGTCGAGGAAGTAGTACGAACCACCGGTCGACTCCGCAGCTCGCGCGTACTGCGAGAACGTGTGGAAGACCTTCTCGTCGTCCTGCAGGAAGCAGCTCAGGCCCGGCATCTCGAAGGGCTGGTCCCACTCGAGGAAGCCCCGCTCCCCCCGCTCGGCGTACTCGTCGGCGGTACGGAAGTTGTAGACGACGGGGGCCTTGTCGGCGTCCAGCGTCACGCCGAAGTCGTAGTTGAAGTCGCTGCCGAACGACGAGTACCAGGGGAAGGTCCAGCCCTTCCGGGCCTTGTAGTCCTCGATCTTGGCCAGCGAGGCCCGGGAGACGTACGCCAGCGTGGTGTCCCGGGTGTGCAGGTGGTCGAGGAACCCATCGGCCACCTCGTCGGCACCGGCGCTGCAGCTCGGGCAGCCGTCGTCCCACTCGGGGTCGAACATGAAGTGGCCGACGATCAGCTGCCGCCGACCCTCGAAGAGGTCGAGGAGACCGACGACACCGTCGGGGCCATCGAACCGGTAGTCCTTCGTGATCTCCACCATCGGCAGCTCACGGCGCTCGGTGTTGAGCTCGTCACGGGCCCGGGTGAGCGCCTTCTCCTTCTCCAGAAGCGCCTTGCGGGCGGTCAACCACTCCTCGTGGGACGCGATGCGGGGCAGGCTCATGGGTACTCCTCGGTCGGTTCGTACTGGTTGGACCCACCCACTCGAGCGGACTCATCGGTCACGGCTGCGATGCTGAGGGTCCATGGTGACGGTGGACGATGTGCGGGCGCTGGCTTCGACCCTGCCCCGCACGCACGAGGCCCTGGTCCATGACCGGGTGAAGTTCCGGGTGGGCCAGATCGTCTACCTGGCTTTCTCCCGCGACGAGACCGAGATGGGCTTCGCCTTCCCCAAGGAGGAGCGCGACGCCCTGGTCGCCGGCGACTCCGATCGATTCCGCCTCCCCCGGACGTCGGACCTGCGCTTCAACTGGGTCGTCGTGCGGCTGGCCACGATCGACGTCGACGAGATGCGGGAGCTGGTCCTCGATGCGTGGCGGATGGTGGTGCCGAAGAAGGTGATCGCCGCCCACGAGGCCACCAGCGCCGACTGAGGCGCAGCACTACGGTCCGCGGCCGTGCCGGATCGGCTGGACGTCGACGTGTGCGTGGTGGGGGCGGGCTACGCCGGCCTGACGGCCGCGTGGCGGCTGCACCAGGCCGGCCGATCCGTGGCCGTGCTCGAGGCCCGGGACCGAGTGGGCGGGCGCATCTGGACCACGACCCTCGCCGACGGCACTGCGGTCGACCGGGGCGGGGCCTGGCTGGCGCCGTACCACGACGTGATGTTCGGGTTGGCCGCGGAGTTCGGCGTGAGCACTTACCGGACCTACGTCGCCGGGGCCCACCTCCTGGTCGGCAAGGAGAAGACGCACCGCTACACCGGCCTGATCCCCAAGATCAGCCCGTGGGCCATCCTGACCCTCGTCCGGGCCAACCGACGGATCGACAAGATGGCCCGCAGCGTCCCGGTCGAGTCACCGTGGACGGCGGAGCGGGCCGACGAGTGGGACCAGCAGACCGTCGCCGACTGGATGGCTCGGTCGGGCGTGAAGCACCCACTCGCACGGGACCTGTTCGACAGCGCCGTGCGGGGCCTGTTCACCGGCGACCTGGCCGACGTGTCACTGCTCGACCTGTTCTTCCTGGCCCACGCCCACGGGAGCATCGAGAACCTGTTCTCGATCGAAGGTGGGGGCCAGGAGACGCTGGTCGACGGTGGGGCGGGCGCCATCGCCGCTCGCATGGCTGACGCCCTCGGCGACGCGGTCCACCTCGACGCGCCGGTCCGGTCGATCACCCAAGGCGACGACGGCGTGGTGATCGAGGCCGACGGCCTGACGGTGGCGGGCCAGAGCGCCATCATCACCGTCCCCCCAGCTCTGGCGCTGGACATCGCCTTCGATCCGGTGCTTCCCGAAGACCGCGTGGCCCTGTACCGGGCGGCCGTGGCCGGTCCCGAGACGAAGACGCTCCTGGTCTACGACGAGCCGTTCTGGCGCGCCGAAGGCTTCAGCGGACAGACCGCCGAGCCGCAGTCGGTGGCCGAGGTCACCATCGATGCCTCCCCCGCCGCCGGCAACGCCGGTGTCCTCGCGTCTTTCACGTTCGGCCCGGTCGCCGAGCGCTTCGATGCCATGGACGGTGACGAGCGCCGACGCCTCCTGCTCGACGCCATGGCTGCCCGCCTCGGCCCTCGGGCCGCCGAGCCCGTCGAGGTCATCGAGACCCCGTGGGCGGAGCAGGAGTGGACCAGGGGTTGTTCCATGGCCCACTTCCCGCCCGGCGCCCTCACCCGCTACGGCCACCTCCTGCGGGAGCCGGTCGGCCGCCTGCACTGGGCCGGCACGGAGACGTCCACGGTCTCCCACGGCGCCATGGACGGTGCCGCCCGCTCCGGTGAGCGGGCCGCCGTCGAGGTCCTCGCGCTGTCCTGAGCCGACTTCGGGCACACTGGACGGGACGGTGAGCCGGCCAGGTGGCCGCGGCGTCGCTTGACGGCGTCGAGGAAGGTCGGGGCTCCGCAGGGCAGGGTGCTGGCTAGCAGCCAGTCGGGGTGACCCGCAGGAAAGTGCCACAGAGAACAGACCGCCGATGGCCCTTCGGGGCACAGGTGAGGGTGAAACGGTGCGGTAAGAGCGCACCAGCGTCCGGGGTGACCCGGGCGGCTCGGCAAACCCCACTCGGAGCAAGGCCAAACAGGGGAACGGACGGCCCGTCCGGGACCTCGCAAGAGGATCCATCCCCAGGTAGGCCGCTCAGATGGATGGCCACCCAACGGGACCCCCGCAAGGGACCCGGGGACAGAACCCCGCCTACAAGCCGGCTCACCGTCACCACCCCTCTGACCAGGAGAAACGCTGTCAGGTACCCACCCGGGGGGCGCGTGAGGGGCGCGTGACCTCTCTAGCGGGAGATGTAGAACGTCCGCGAGTCGGGCGCGTAGGTTATGTCGTGCTCTGGAAGCGTCCGAACGCCGCCGTCATCCTCGAGGACTGGCGGGCCGGCCGGGCCGAGTTCGTGGTCCGACCAGCCGGGATCATCGTCACCTATTCCCGCGCCGCCGGCCCCGAGCAGAACTGATGGGCTGGAACGAGGAGGACTACCGGTTAGCCAGTCTCGATGTCGCTGCCGGCCTCGACGTCGACGAAGGCGCTGTCGTCGTCGAGGACGTCATGTCGGTTCGCGAGGAGGTCGCTGCACGATGCATTCTCGCCTTCGTCGAACCAGAGGGCGACGCTGTCGGGGTCACCTTCCCTGATGAACAGGGCGACCAGGTCGCCCACGGTGTCGGGGGCATCGCTCGTCGACGTGATTTCGCCGCCGAGGATGACCACGCCCTCGGTGTCGGTGTCCGCGCACTCGAGCGTGACCACCGCCGTGCTGTCGGCGTTGTCGGAATCGGTGAACCCGACCTCGCCGGTCACCTCGCCCCCCTCCTCCTCGGCGCTGATGTCCAGCGTCTGGCCGCCGAGGTCGTTGTCGCCGACGAGCTCCACGTCCTCGCCACTCGCGAGGGTCGTCGGGTCGTCGGCGGCTGCCTCGGTGGTGGTCGAAGACGAGTCGTCGTCGTCGTCCCCGCACGCGCCGAGCAGCAGGATGGTCGCTGCAACAAGTGCCGCAGCGGACCTCCGGCCGCGGCATCGCCTACCAGGCTCAGCTCTCATGGCGCCCCTTCCCAGAGCTCTAGACCAACGCTTTTCCGTCAGAAACTAGCCCGAAAAGAAACGGTGATGCCGGGTTCAGCGTTCGTCTCACCGTCGGTGGCCGCCGGACGCGTATTGGTCGATGGTCCGTCGGACTCGCTTACATGTCACCACGTAGGCCAGCCAGTCGGCCTGGAGTGCCCCTCCGAAGGATTGGTGACCCGGGATACGTCGCCGGAGCCCGCACCTAGTGCGGAGCCACGACCTCGCCGCCCGTTCCTCACCCGAACGACGCGCACGCGGTAGGCCATGGCTGAGCTAGGGCATCGGGCAACCCCCGATCTCGAACTACTCAGCGACGGCGACGGTCGCACCGTCTACGGGATCTTGGCCCCTTTCGGTCAGACCGCCCGAGTGGACGACGGCCGCGGGCCTTCCACCAGTAGGACCCGTCCCGCCAGACGTACTGGCCGGCACGCCGAGCTGCATTCGGCGCTTCGTCGGCTGGATTCAGTCGTTAACGCTCATCGGAGGGAGTTGCTCGGGCGACTCCCTCCACTGCTCGTGCATTCGCCGTAACTAACAGCCTGTCGCGGTGAGCCTCGGACCCAACTCGTCATTGATCCCAGGCGCCACCGGTCCTTGCCCGCCTGTGACGTTGTGGTTGTGGTGGTTCGCGTGGAACTGGTTGAAAGCTCCCTGCATCACCGGGTCGTCGAGGTGGTCGCAGAGGCGCGGCCCCACCTCACGTCCGCCGACGAAATGACGGTGTGCTCCGATGGAGTTGAGGTCGCTGTCGGCCACCGCGATGCCGGCAGCTGCTCCGAGTGCCACCAATATGGCAAATAGGGCAATGAGTCTCCGCACGTTGTCCCTCCCCCTTTAGTAAGCGGGCTCAACGTAGCAGATGAGTGCGATGGCGAACGGGCTGGACCGACACCGATGCGAGACCAGCGCTCGCTCAGATCTGCCGATCGGCACAGGCCCCGGACGCTCGCTTCGGTCTGCGCAGACATTGGCCACCAGATCCGGTCGATTCTCAACCTGCTGAGGCCAATTGAGGACCAAAACGCTCCGCCCGCCTGAGTCGTCCACGACCGGCACCCCGGCCCAGGCTCGCGGTTACATCGCTGCTGACCGGGGGTGTTAGCGAGTGGTCCGTTGAAGGGCCCTCGTCCTGATCCGCAAAGGCCGTGCGTTGGAGCGCATCCTCGCTACGTCAGGGGCGGCAGTGCTCCCTCGGCGCTGGCGGCGAGCACGGGATCCCAGCCGCAGACCGAGCAGGCGTGCCGAATGGCGGACAGGCCGAAGTCCACGGCCGCAAGCCGCGGATCGGCTGCCGAGCGGACGTCCTCCCAGTCGAGGAGATACTCGCCGAGATCGGGGTCCCAACGCGCTTCGGGCGGGGCGAGTGTCGCTCGGTCGAAGCCCTCGGGCATGGGGAAGGCGAACGCAAAGAAGGCGGCGCGGGGATAGCGGTCATCGCCGGGCCACCATCCAACCTCGATCTGCTCGGCGTTGGCGGAGTTGCGCATGATGAAGTCGTTCGAGGGCGAGTCGACGGCTTCGCCGGAGAACAGGCCCACGGCCAGGTCGAAGGTGCCCCACCATGCGTTCACCGGTGTGGATCGCCCCCGATAGGGCGCACGGAGTTGCGCGAGCACGAGCGCGGCTTGTGTCGCCATTGCAAAGTAGGTGTCCACCTGCGTGGGGTCGTAGGTGGCGTGCTCGTAGTCCTCGTCAAGCGGCGCCGTCCAGGGGACCTCTTGGGGGTTGGCGTCGATGTGTACTGGCCCGACGAGGTCTGCGACCGTGGCCAACACCTCCCGGGTGACGTCGGCGACGGGCCGGTTGGGTTGGAGCGCAATCCGCCGCGCTCGACCGTCGCTGTGCTCGACCACCGCCTCGTGGCTGGACAGGTCGAGCGCGACGACGAGTCCACCGGAGGCGTCGGGGGCGGGTAGCAGCGCCGTTTCCCAGCCGCGGGTGGTGAGGCGCAGCGCCGCGTGCTGGAGTTGCGGCTCGGGTGGGGCGAGGGCCGCGGCGAGCTTGCCGAGCACTTGGGTGTGCGCGTGCAGCGTGTCGCACGTGGGCTGCCAGGCCTCGTAGGCGAGCTCCGGCCACACCGCACTCATGCGTAAGCAAGCTCCTGTGATGGCATGCGAACGACCCTGCCGATGACGGCTGTCCCAGGTGCCGATCCCATCTCGGGCTCTCCAGGAGATCCCGGCCGCCGGTGTTCGTGGCACGGCGGCGGGAGGTCGGTTTCTGGTGTCACTGGCTTCACCCTTCGGCTCGCAGTGTCGTCGTGATGGGCGTCGACGCCTCGAGCGTCGATGCCTGGTCGGTCACCGTGACCTTCGGCCCCTCGCTCATGAGTGCTCGAACGACCGTGCCCCCTCGACGAGGAAGACGATGTCGTCCGCGTAGCAAAACCACCAGTCCTCGCCCGGTTCGTAGGACTGGACGATCGGGTGGTGCTCTGATGCGAAGTGGTCAGCGGCGTGACGGTTGGGAGAGCTATCACAGCAACCGACGTGGCCACAGGACATGCACACCCGCAGATGGACCCACCGGCCGCCGATGCGCAGACAGTCCGTGCACCCGTCGCTGCTCGGCTCGACATCGGCGACCTCGTCGAGATGACTGCAGGTATCGACCATGTGGTGCCCTTCGACGCCAGGTGTCGTTCGGAAGAACCATCTCAGGCGCAGGATCCATGAGCAACTCCCGGACGCGCGGGATCATTCCTCGCCGATAGAGCTCCTGGTGTTGCCCTGTTGAAATTGATCCGGGAAACCCTGCAGTTGATCCGGGTATATCCACGGGAGGACGGCCGTTTCCAATGAAAGGAACGGTTCCATGCGCAAGATCATCGTCGGGTTCGCTGTCTGGCTCCTGGCCGGACCCGCGATCACGCTCGGCCTCTCCAGCGGCCGATCCGACGCCCACGAAGGCGGCCTGATCCCGCCGGTGTCGGTGTGCAACCCGGACGCGTTCGGCGGGTTCAACTGGCGGTGGGTGGGATGCAACCACGAGAACCATCTGCACGCCCAGTGGCGTCACGGTCGAGGGACGCCGGGCCACACCGTGCGCGCTTATCGGCGTGAGGCCCGGGAGTTCCGGGCATGGCTTCACGGCCTCGCGGGCTGACCGGCCCGTGGAGCCAGGTGCGAAGTAACAGGGGTCCTAGAACACTTCGAGGCCGACGGGACCGCAGCGTGACCGTCGGCTGAGCAAGGGTGTGCGCTCCCCCGGTCGGTCGGCCCGGTCTCGGCCGTGGGAGTCCCTTGACTGGATCTTGCCTGCCTGGAGCTTCGGCTGTAGCCCCCAAACCACAGCTCGCCATTCGTCCTCGGTCAGTCGCCTCCTCGAGAAACTCACCGAGCTGGAGGGTCGACGTTCCCACGCTCGGTTGGTCTAACTCTCATCCGAGCGGGGACTCGAAGAACGAGCAAGTTGTTCAGCAAGCGACTTGTCAAGGCAGCGTTGCCTTCGAGGCCGTCCCTCCCGAACCCCGCCGGGAGGGGCGGCTTCACCAGTTTTGGATCTCACCGATCCCGTCTCCCACGAAGAGGGACCCGTCCCGCCAGACGTACCGCCCGCCTGACTCCGTCCACGACCAGCACGGGCGGCGGCTCGCCAGGACTCAGGAGGTCCGTCCGATGGCGAACGGGCCTTGTCGACGGTCACCCACATCGGCGACGTAGCGCCCCGGCAGTGTGTTCGTCGGCAAGCAGGAACGCCTCCGACCTCAGCAGTGTCGGTTATCGACGTGTGAAGGTGAGGTGGGTGACACCGCTCGGGGACGAGACCGCCTCGATGTCGTAGCGCTCCTCGATGCCTTCGACGCCGTCCCACAGGCGAACGCCGCGGCCGAGCAGGATCGGCACCTGCACGACGTGGAGCGTGTCGATGAGGTCGGCGGCGAGGAAGTCGCGGACGACCGTCGGGCCACCACCGATGCGCACGTCGAGGTCGCCGGCTGCCTCCCGGGCGAGGTCGAGCGCCTCCTGCGGGCGGGCGTCGACGAAGTGGAACACGGTGCCGCCTTCCATCTCGATCGACGGACGCGGGTGATGCGTGAGCACGAACACCGGGGTGTGGAACGGTGGGTTCGGCCCCCACCAACCGCGCCACTCGTCGTCGGTGCCGACATCGGTCCACGGGCCGGTCTGCACGCCGAACTTGCCCCGGCCCATGATCTCGGCACCGATGCCGAGCCCATGGCGATCGGCGAAGGAGTGGTCGACACCCGCGGTGCCACCGGTGTCGCCGACCATCGACCGCCAGAATCGGGTGGCGAACATCCACTCGTGCAGGCGTTCCCCGGCGTGACCGAACGGGGCGTCGACGGTGATGCCGTCACCGGTCCCGAACCCGTCCAGGGAGATCGAGAAGTTGTGGACACGGACCTGGGACATGGCTGCCTCCTGTCAGTGGTGGTCACCCTGGCGGCCGAGGGTCACCTCGGGGGTCGCGCCCGGGCGGGTCCACTGCGGCACGGGCCGGCTGGTCGGGCCCCAGTTGGGGGCCCCGTCGGCGTCCTTCACGTGCCAGGCCGTGGTGGTGCAGCCCTCGCACTGCCCCTGGTGCGGGGCGCCGTCGTACCACATGTGCTGGTAGATGACGAGCTCGTCGCGACCCTGGAACAGGTCGGCGAACGGGACCGGCCCGTCGGCGCCGGTGACCTCGACCGAGCCGTCGAGCTCGACCATCGGCAACCGTCGTCGGGCCGCGGCGATGGCGTCGCCCTCACGGGTGTGCGCCTTCTCCCGGACCAGCAACCCGTCTCGTGCCGCCTCCCAGTTGGCCAGGTCGACGATGGGCGGTTTGCCGGGGAGGTTGCTGCTCGCGTTGTCGGACGTGGTAGCCGTCAGGGTGTCCTCCGCTGTCTCGTCTCGTGCGCGCTCGCGGGTTCCCGGGGGAGCCTGTCAGTTGAGACCACTCACCGTGCCGAGACTCATCGGTCCGAGTGCCAGATTGCCTTCCGCGACACGGGCCATCCCCGTCCGGTCCTCCTGGGCTCAATCGAAGCGGGTGTGGTCGATGATCGCGTCGGTGATGGTGGGCCAGTCGGCTCGGTCGATGCCGTGACCCGCGCCCCTGAGCGTCAGCAGCCTCGCGTCGGGGATGGTGTCGGCGACGGCCTTGCCGTGCTCGACGGGGAACATCGGGTCTGCGGTTCCGTGGATCACCAGCGTCGGTGCGTTGATGGACGACAGCGGCGGCCGCGACCGTCCATCGTCGGGGATCGCGTCGTGATTCTGCAGCGCGGAGAAGTCCATCGTCCGCTCGATGTCTCGGCGGATGAACTGGCGGGTCGCCTCCTCGTCGAACGAGCGATGGCCCCCGGCGAGCAGGCGCGAATAATCGAGCTGGGACTCGACCACCGACTCGGCGTCGGACCAGTCAACGGACATCGCGGACACGAACTGCACGAACTCGTCGGTGGGTGGAGGCAGGTCTCGGTCGACCGACAGCGCGGGTGAGGTGCTGATCAGTACGAGCGTGCGGACTCGCTCGGCGTAGTCGACCGCCAGGAGCTGTGCGAAGGCCCCACCGGCCGAGACGCCGACGACGTGTCCGCGGTCGATGCTGTAGGCATCGAGCACGCCGGCGGCGTCGGCCACCAGATCACCACCGGTGTAACCGGGATGGCCCGGCTCGTACGTGACCGACCGGCCCGTGTCGCGGTGGTCGTAACGAATGACCTGGCGCCCGCCCTCAGCGAGCATGTGGCAGAACTCCTCGTCCCACCACAGCATCGACGCGCCGATGCCCATGACGAGCAGGATCGGAGGGTCGGCTGGATCGCCGAACGCTTCGGTGCACAGCTCGATGCCGTTCGCTTCGACGATTCGCTCAGCCATGGGTGCTGTCTCCGTGTGCGCCTGCGTGCCGGAAAGGCCACCGTCAGGCTGCCATGACCTGCCCTCCCACCTCACCACTCGCAGCCGCCTCGTAGCGTGATGGCGTGCGACTGCTGCTCGTCCGCCACGGAGATGCCCACGCCGGGTTCCACGGCGTGATCGGTGGGAAGCGGGGCTGTGCCGGGTTGACGGAGCTCGGACGAACCCAGGCCGAGGCACTGCGAGACCGCTTCGCCCGATCCGAAGGGTGGCGGGCGGACGTGCTGCTGGCCAGCGTCCTGCCCCGTGCGATCGAGACGGCGTCGATCATCGCACCGGGCCTGGGGTTGGAGATCGGTGGCCAGGAGTGCGACCTGTGCGAGGTCCACACGGGCGAAGCCGACGGGCTGACCTGGACCGCGTACGCCGACCGCTATGGGTCCTTCGACATGGAAACGGAGCCCGATCGGGTCTTCGCGCCATCCGGGGACAGCTGGAACACCTTCCACGAGCGCGTGGAGCGGATCCTGGGACGGCTCGCGGCCGAGTACGAGGGCCGCACGGTCGTGGCCGTTTGCCACGCCGGTGTGATCATGGCCTCGATGCGGCTGCTGCTCGGGCTCCCGCAAGGCTCGACGAGCGCCCGGCTCCGGCCGACCAACACCGGGCTGACGGTGTGGGAACACGACCCGTCCCTGGACCGGTGGTCCCTGCACACCTTCAACGACGCCAGCCACCTGCCCGGGGCCGTCGACTGAGCCACGCCTCGGTGGGTAGGAGCCCGGCATGGGCGACGGCGACGACTACACGGTGGCATCCGCGCGTCAGGCGGCCGATCGGGACGAGCTCGCCGACTGGGTGGCCCGGTTCCTGGCCAGCCCGGGAAGCGACAACGCGGCACTGGCCGAACAGCTCGCCGAGCCCAGACAGTGGTGGCTGGGTCCGTTGCAGCTGCCGATCGACCAGCTCCACCGCCTGGCCGGCCCGCCCGACGCCCCGGTGATCGAGGTCGTGGACGAGGACGACTGGAGGCCCGACGTGGAGGATGCCGCGGAGCGGATCGAGGGCGGATGGGAGCCCCCACCGGTCATCGTCTCCTACCGCGCCGGCCAGCTCGTGCTGGAGGACGGCAACCACCGGGTCGAAGGGCTTCGTCGAGCGAACACCGACCTGACCTGGGCGATCATCGCCTTCGACGATCCGGACGAACGTGACGCCTTTGTCCCGCCGGAGCCCGCACGGCGTCCGTCGCCTGCCGGTTGACGCCATCGATGAGCGGGTAGGACCAAGCGATGCCCGGATCGAAGCGACTCGGATGGATGGTCTTCAGCGGACTGAGTGCCGCCCTAGCAGGAGTGCTGGCCCGCCGACTCGTGACGACGGCGTGGAAGCTCGGCACCGGTCGCGAGATCCCGGCCGAGGACGACGACCGTTCGATCGGCGTGGCCGAGGCGGTGGCTTGGGCCGCCGGCGTCGGCGCCGCCGCGGGTGTGGCCCGGGTCCTGTCCCGCCGGACGGCGGCGAAGGCCTGGGAGAAGACCGTTGGCGAGCCGCCCCCGGGCGACGAGAAGAAGCTCTAGTTCGGCCCGCCACGATCGTTCCAACAGTTGGACTTGATGCATCGAATCAATTTGATGTAGATTGGCGCAGTGGGACTGGCGCAGGTCGATCGGGAGCTGACCCCAACGGAGTTCCTCCAGCTGACTGGCCATCCGCTGCGCTGGGCGCTCTTGGGCGAGCTCTCCCGCAGCGACCGCACCGTGCGCGAGCTGACCGTTCAGGTGGCGCAACCCCAGAATCTCGTCTCCTACCACCTCGGCAAGCTGCGCGACGCCCGCCTGGTCTCGGCGAGGCGGAGCTCGGCGGACCGTCGAGACGCCTATTACTCCGTGGACCTCACCCGCGTCGGCGAGCTGCTGAGCGCCACCGGTGGTGCCTTGCACTCCGGGCTCCGCCTCGCCCTGCCGCCCCCGAGGGCCAGGTCGGGAGCGGTGAGGGCGAGGGTGTTGTTCCTGTGCACGGGCAACAGCGCCCGCTCCCAGATGGCCGAGGCCCTGACCCGGAAGCGCTCCGATGGCCTGGTCGACGCTCTCAGTGCCGGCAGTCATCCCAAACCGCTGCACGCCAACGCGGTGCGGGTGATGCGGGACGAGTACGCCATCGACCTGGCCGCTCAGCGCTCCAAGCACCTCAGCGTGTTCGCCACCGAACGCTTCGATCGCGTGATCAGCCTGTGCGACCGGGTCCGGGAGGTCTGCCCCGAGTTCCCCGGTAGCCCCGAGACCGTTCACTGGAGCATGCCCGACCCATCCGCGGGACACGCAGCCGGGGACGACGAGGCGAGCTACCCGGCCTTCCAGCAGACGGCCGACGAGCTGGAGGTCCGCATCCGGTTCCTGCTCGCCGCCCTCATCACTCCGACCACCCCACCCTGACCAGACAGCACAGGAGGAACCATGACTGAACCAGACGAGATGGTGCACGTCCGCTACATGGTCGACGACGTGAACACCGCGGTCGAGTTCTACACCACGCACCTCGGCTTCGAGCAGGGAGCCATGAACGCCGCCCCCGCCTTCGCGGACGTCACCCGCGCCAACCTGCGGCTGCTGCTCAGCGGGCCGGCCAGCTCGGCCGGCCGACCCATGCCCGACGGGGCGCAGCCCGGTCCCGGCGGCTGGAACCGCATCCACCTCATCGTCGCCGACATCGCCACCGAGGTGGACCGGCTCCGCGACGCCGGAGTGAGCTTCCGCAACGACATCGTCACTGGCCCCGGCGGCTCCCAGATCCTGGTCGAGGACCCCGCCGGCAACGTCGTCGAGCTGTTCCAACCCGCCGGCACCTGACCGTCGGGGCTGCGGCGGTCGATCAGCGCCTGGCGCTGTCCTCGCCGGCCACGATCGTCGCCGCGAGGGCCATCCGATGGTCCTTGGCCCAGGGTGGGCCCAGCGTTGCCCGCGGTCCGAGCAAGATCTCATCGGCCCGCTCACCCAGCTTGCCGGTCGCATTGGCCTCCACGTCCTTGGCGTCGTAGAGGTGGAGGCCCCAGCCGCGGGCGCGGGCCACGTCGGCGAGCACCTGGCGGTACATGACGGAGTCGGCCCGGCTCTCGAACGGCACGCGACGCTGCGTGGCCAGGTCTGCGGGGAAGTCGGGCGACCAGGCGCGCAGCGACATCGAGACGATCGGTTCGGGCAGTCCGGTGGCCAGGTCGTCCAGTGCGGCCGCGGTCGCTCGAGTCGCCGATGCTCGCACCTGGGCGACCAGCACCGCGAGGGCGTCGTCCTCCAACGCTTTGCCTTCGTGGTGGATCGGTGCGGTCGCCATGCCGGGTTCGATCAGCTCGATCCGCCTGCGGTCCACGACTTGGTGGTCGGCCGAAGCCGTGACGGCCACGGCCCAGCCGAAGTGATGGGCGATGCCCAGACGCACGCCACCGATCATGCCTCTTGGGCGAGGGCATCAACCTCGTCCTGATGCGCCTGCTGTTCGCCGTGGAACGGAGTTCCCGGGAACCGGAAGGCGAGCTCGGATCGTCTGAAGGGGGTCAGCTAGCCGAGGAGCCCTTCATGCCCACCATGCGTCCCCGCCGACTGGCCGCCGCCGCTCTGGCCGCCACCGCCATCGTCGCCGTCACCGCCGCCCCGGCCGGGGCCTGTGGCGGTCTCGTGGGCGAGAACGGCACGATCCAGCTCACCCGGACGTCCACGTTGGCCGCGTACCACGACGGCGTGGAGCGCTACGTGACGTCGTTCGAGTTCACCGGGACCGGTGAGTCGGTCGGGTCGATCATCCCGCTCCCGGGCATCCCGGAGGACGTGGTGCGGGGCGGCGACTGGACCCTCCAACGACTGGCTCAGGAGGTCGCACCGCCGTCGGACGGTGACGAATCCGCCGCCGACTCCGGCAGCCTCCTCGCCGCGAGCGCCGAGGTCATCCTCGAGACGCAGATCGATGCCCTCGACATCACGGTCCTCCGCGGCGGGGGCGACGAGGTCGGCACCTGGGCCCGTGACAACGGGTTCCTCCTCACGCCGGACGCTCCCGAGATGCTCGACTTCTACGGGCACCGCAGCGAGATCTTCATGGCCGCTCGCTTCGACGCCTCCCGCGCCGCCGAGCTGGGCCAGACCGCGGGCGACGGCACACCCATCATGCTCACCATCCCCACCGACGCTCCGTGGGTGCCGCTGCGGATCCTCAGCCTCGGTCTCGACGGCTCCGAGTTGGTGGAGGCCGACGTGTTCCTCCTCACCGACGACGAGCCCGACCTGCTGGCGGGTGGGCCCGGCCTGAGCCTCGAGCGCAGCGAACCGGCGAACCGGGCACTGCTCGACGACCTGCGCTCCGACGTCGGCATGGAGTGGGTGCCCGAGGCGATGTGGTTCACCTACCTGGCCGTAGACGCTCCGGCCCGCGACCTCGACTACGACCTCGCCGTGTCGGCCGACGACTCGACCCTGCCGGCGCTGGCCGACACCGGGGTGACCGCCCCGGAGATCCGTTCGGTGTCCTCCCCCGATGCCGGTCTCCCGCTCTGGCCGCTGGCCGCCGGCGCGGTCGTCGCCCTCCCCGTCCTGGTCACCCTCCTCGCCGGCGACCGCCGCCGCACCGGGGTGTCGGCGTGAACCGGATCGCCCGCCTCGGTCTGGCCGTCGCGCTGGGGGCACTGGTCGCCACGGTGGGCTACGCCATCGACGCCTCCGGCTCCGAGCACGACGCCCTGGGCCCGGGCGTGGTGCGGGTCGAGGTCGGCATCGAGAACAGCCGGTTCGACCTCGAACCGTTGCGGGTGCAGGAAGGGACCCTGGTGGAGTTCGTCGTGCAGAACGCCGACCCCATCGACCACGAGCTCGTGGTCGGCGACGAGGACGTTCACCGGCGCCACGCCTCCGGCACGGAGCGGCGGCACCCACCCGTGCCGGGTGAGGTGAGTGTCGCTCCGGGCGACCGGGCCCTGACCTTCTACGAGTTCAACGAGGCCGGGTCCGTCGTGTACGCCTGCCACCTCCCCGGCCATGTCGCCTACGGCATGCAGGGCACCATCCAGGTCGTCCCGGCCGGCTGACCAGGCCGTGGAGAAGATCAGCTCCCGGCCGGTGGCGTCGACGTGATCTGAGCGAGCGTACGCTCGGCGGCGAGTAGAACAGCCGGGTGACCGACAGCGTCGTGATGCCCGCTGCGTTCATCGGCCATGGCAACCCGATGAACACGCTCGAGCACAACCGCTACACCGAGGCGTGGCGGGCCTTCGGCCGGTCGGTGCCGCGGCCCCGAGCCGTCCTCTGCATCTCTGCCCACTGGTACGTGAACGCCACCGCCGTCACCGCCATGACCCAGCCTCGCACCATCCACGACTTCTTCGGTTTCCCCGACGAGTTGTTCGCGGTGGAGTACCCGGCGCCCGGACTCCCGGAGCTGGCCGAGGAGGTGGCCGAGGTCGTCGAGCCCGTGTGGGTCGGCGCCGACGCCGACAGCTGGGGACTCGATCACGGCACGTGGTCGGTCCTGGTCCACATGTTCCCGGAAGCCGACATCCCGGTGGTGCAGCTCTCGATCAACGCCATCGAGCCGTTCGACTTCCACGTCGACCTCGGGGCCCGCCTCGCGCCGCTGCGGGAGCGCGGCGTGCTCGTCGTGGCCAGCGGCAACGTCGTGCACAACCTCCGAGCCGTGAACTGGAGCACCCCGGACGCGGGCTTCGACTGGGCCCAGCGGTTCGACGAGGGCGCGAGGGTGGCGATGACGAGCACGCCGGGCGAGATCGGTCGGCTCCGCGATCACGCGGACTTCGCGGCGGCCGTGCCCACCCCCGACCACTACCTCCCCCTCCTCTACCTGGCCGGGCTCGCCGACGCCGCCGGAACACCGGCCGAGATCCTCATCGACGGCTACGCCTACGGGTCGCTGTCGATGACCTCGTACACACTCGGGACCGGCACCGGCCCCCCGATCGCGGCCGAGGACGGTTCGGCGGCGGCGCTACCCACCGGCGTGGCGCCGGAGGACACCAACCTCTAGACGGGAGACGTCAGGGCCGGGCCCCGGCGAGCAGGCGCTCGGCGTTCTCCGGCCCGAAGAACTCGGCCACGGGTGCGCTGCCGGCGATCACGCTGGCGAAGGTGTCCGCCGCTCGCTGGTCACCACGGGCCGCCATGAGGAGCTGCAGCACCTCGGGCGGTGGCGGCTCGAGGGAGGCCAGCTCACAGGTCAAGTCGTACATCGGCAGGACGGCGTCGTCGCGGCGGAGCTGGTAGTCGAGCAGGGCGTCGTCAAAGGCCCGTGTCCCCTCGAGGGTCTCGTGCAGGGCAGTCGCCAGGAGCTCGGCGTGCAGGAAGGCGTCGGTGATCCCCTGGGCCGTCTGCGGGTCCTTGTGGTAGCCGGCGTCGCCGACCAGGGTCCAGCCCGGCCCGAAGGGCTTGCGGAAGAAGTTGGGCAGGTCGTGGGTACCGGCGAATCGAGCCACGCGGGTACCGGCTCGGAGCCGCTCGGCCAGCGGGGGGGCGAGTTCGATCGCTCTCAGGAAGTTCCCCTCGATGTCGTGGCGGTTGGCCACGACATCGGCGGTCGGCCAGGTGGCCACGACGAGGCTGAGGTCGTCATGGGTCGGGATGACCGCGAAAGAGCGCTGGGGCCGGACGTAGACCTCGAAGGTGTCGGCGGGCACACCGCTCCAGTAGGAGTAGTACCCGGCTTCCAGCGGGGCCCGTTCCCGGTAGTGCTCAGGACCAACGGCCTTGGCCACCACCGAGTAGCGCCCGTCCGCCCCCACGACGACCTTGGCTCGCTCCGTCATCGTCCTGCCGGCGCCGTCATGGCCCCGGATCCCGCAGACCGCCCCGTCCTCGACGATGAGCTCTTCCACGGTGACGCCGGCGCGGACCTCGGCTCCGGCCTCCGCGGCGGCTTCCACGAGAAGGTGGTCGAGGATCGTGCGCCGCGGGGCGTAGGCCCGGTCTGACCCCTCGACGGGTCGAGGGGTGCCGACCAGCGTGAGCGGCCCGAAGTCGAAGGCGTATCGCGTCAGGGGCGGGCAGCCGGTTGCCGCCAGGCGGTCAGCCAGGCCCCAGCGAGCGAGGGCGGCGACGCCCGGGACGTGGATCATGTGCGTCGACATCGTGTCGCTGGGGAAGGTCGCCCGGTCCACCACCAGGACCCGGTGCCCGAGGCGGGCCATCAGCATGGCGGTGGGAGAACCAGCACAGCGGGCACCGACCACGATCACGTCGTAGGACTGAGCCATCGGTGTCGTACCTCCTGGAGTCGGGTGGAGGTGACGATGACAGGAGGGCCGGAACGGAGCATCGGGGACCTCCCCGATCTAGTCCCTGATTCCCTCGGCCGCCTGACGGGTCGCGTACGCGGCGGCCTCCGACCGGCTCCGCAGGCCGAGCTTGGCCAACAGCCGACCGACGTGGTGCTCGACCGTCTTGCGGCTGATGAAGAGTCGCTCACCGATCTCGGGGTTCGAGAGGCCGTGCCCGAGCAAGTCGAGCACCTCGGTCTCGCGCCGGGTGAGGGAGCCCGCCCCCTTCGGTCCCGTCCTCGCCGGCCCACCGAGGGACCGCACAAGGGCCGCGGCCGCGTCGGCGTCGCGGGCGGCTTCGAGGCGCTCGAGGTCGTCGAGGGCGGCGGTCGCCTCGGCGATGGCGAGCTCCGGTCGCTCTTCGGCGAGGGCCTTGGCCAGTTCCAGCCGGGCCCGGGCCCGCTCGACGGGCATGTGGGCCCGCGAGAACGCCGTCAGGGCCGCTTCGAGGCAGAGCTGGGCGTCGCCTGACGAGGATGCGAGACACACCTTGCCGCGCGCAAGGGCGGCCACGGCCCGGTGGTAGTCGCTCGGGACCTCCTCGGCGAGGACTTCCATCTGGGAGGTCGCCCCAGCCGCCTCCTCCAGATCTCCCGCGGCCAGGTGCACGTCGACCAGGAGGGCGAGCAGGCTCCCGACGGGGATCTCCACCGCCTCGGACCGCAGGGCCCGTTCGAGGGTCTCGCGGGCTTGGGCGATGTTGCCGGTGGCCAGCTGGAGGGCGGCCACGGGCCGCACGGCGTAGGGGTGCTGGTCGAGGCCCTCCAGCAGTTGGCCCGCCTCCTCCAGACGACCCTGACGCACGCGCAGGTCGGCCAACCGGACCAGGGCGTTCTGGCGCATCGCGGGCGACCCACCGTTCGTGAGCCGGGCGGTCTCGGTGAGCGAGGCCTCGGCTTCCTCCCAGCGTCCGGCGGCCGTTAGGATCCCGCCGTAGTGGGTCCGGCAGAACGCCGACACCGTTCGTAGCCGCCGACGGTTCGCCAGGTCCTCCGCCGCCCGAAGCCATTGCTCGGCCCTGACGACGTCCTGGGTCCGCTCACAGGCCAGGAACATCCCACAGAAGCAGCCTTCGATGACCGGGAGGTCCTCGACCTCGCCGGCACAGATCGCGGCCAGAGCCTCGTCGACGAGGAGCATGCCCTCCTCGACCCGGTTGACGACGACGAGCATGAGACCGAGGTTGGCCAATGCATCGAACTCCAGGTCGGCGTCGCCGAAGCGGCGTCCGATGGCGACCGCGGTCGGAAGGCGCTCGATGCAGCGATCCCGGTCGGACTCGGACAGCGCATCGATCATCTCGACCCACCCGTGCTCGACCGACTCGCCGCCGGCCTCGGCCAGCAGGCTGCGAGCCCGACCCATCCACGCGTTCTGCACCACCCAGTCGCCGTAGACGCCGCCGTGCACCCAGGCCAGCATCCGGGCGACGTTGCCGGCACCGAGCACCTCCCCTTCGGTCCGATAGGTCGCATACGCGCGCTCGTAGGCGCTGATGGCGGGTTCGTACTCGCCCAACACGTAGTGGGCCTGCCCGAGGCCCTCATGGGCGGGCCCCGACTGACGCTCCGCCAACGCCGCCTCGAACGCCCGACGGGCCGCTGCCCCGTCGCCCGAGCGAAAAGCCGCTCGGCCCTCGTCTACGAGTGCGTCATGGGACGACATTCGCCCACGATGATGGCACCGCGTCGTCCTGACTACTCTCCCGCCGGCTCAGCGGTTGCGGGCGAGCAGGGCCAGGACGCGCAGGATGGTGATGTACAGCCAGATGAGGGTGACCATCAGCCCGTAGCCGCAGTACCACTCCATGAAGCGGGGCGCCCCGGCCTCCACCCCGCCCTCGATGCTGGCGAAGTCCAGCGTGAGGCTCAGGGCGGCGAGGATGATCGCCAACCCGCCGACGATGAGACCGATCGTGCGGAACTGGTCGCTGTAGAGCCACTGCCAGTCGAAGATCGCGACGATGCTCACGAAGATCGACACCAGGATGAGGCCGCCGATCCCCGCGGCCACGCCGAACGCCATCTTGGCGGTGGGTCGGATGAGGCGGGTCAGGTAGAGGAACAGGGCGGCCACGAACACGCAGACGGTGGCCAGGATGGCGGCGCCGACGATCCCCTCGGTCTGCGCGTCGAAGGCGGCGGAGATGGCACCGAGGAGGTAGCCCTCCAGGAGCGCGTAGATGATGCCGCCGATGGCCGCTCGCCGGGGGTTCAGGGCCACGAAGATCCCGACGAACAGCGCCGCGAAGGACGCCAACCAGAACCCACCCGGGATGGTGACGGTGGTGTTGGCGTAGCCCGAGCCGACGTCGGCGCCGACGGACTGGGTCGCTGACGCCCAGCCGTACGCGCCGCCCGCGATGAGGACCAGGAGCAGGAACAGCGTCTTGGCCGCCGTCCCCGACACCCGCATGGTCTTCGGCGCCCCGGCGCCGCCGGACAGGTACTCGTCGACGACCCGCTCGCTGAACGCCGGATTGCCGGAGCGGCTCGACGCTCCGGGCCGGGTGGCGGTCATGGGCGCAGTGGTAGGCACGCCGCTGAGCGTAGGTGAGCCGCCGGTGGCGGCCGGAGCCGCCCTTCAGCCTCGGGTCAGGTCGAACTCGAGCACCTGGGTGAGGCGGAGGTTGTTGCCCGAGGGGTCCCGGAACGACGTGTCGATGCCGTAGGGCTGCGGGGTAGGTGGGTCGTTGAAGGCCAGGCCCCGAGCCGAGAGCTCGTCGTAGGTGGCCTGGCAGTCGTCGGTCGTCAGGAACAGCGTGCCGCCGGCTCCCATGGCCACCAGCTCGCTCAACTGGCCACTGCGCTCCTCGTCGATCATGGGCGGACCGGGCACGGGCATGAGCACCAGTCCGACGTCCTCTTGGCCGACGGGGCCGACGACCAGCCAGCGGAAGTTCCACTCGTCCATGGTGACGTCCGAGCGCACCTCCCAGCCGAGCACGCCGGTGTAGAAGGCAAGGGCCTCGTCCTGGTCGTGCACCCAGAACTGGGCGTTGGCGATGGCGGTCATGTCGGTTCCTCCGTGTGCTTGGGGGTGGGACTCCGACCGTACGAATTCGCCGACGCATCGTCTTCTCGAAACGTGCGGTTCTGGGGGCGTCCATAGGCCAGGGCCACGCACTGCGGGACCCGGATGTGGCGCTGGGCCGGTGGGAACGATGCCCGGTACTGCCCGGGGGCGAGCCCGTAGACCCGCCGGAAGCTGGTCGTGAACGAACCGACGCTGGTCAGCCCCACGGCGAAGCAGATGTCGGTGATCGACCAATCCGTCGTCCGCAGCAGGGCCGCCGCCCGCTCGAGTCGCCGGGTCAGCAGGTACCGGTGCGGTGACTCGCCGAACGCCTGCCCGAACTCCCGACTGAAATGGGCGGGCGACAGGCCGGCCACTCGGGCCAGGTCCCGCACGGCGAGGGGCTCCGGGTAACGGGTGTCGGCCAGGTCCTTGGCCCGCAGCAGGTGCCGAACCGGTGGCGGCTCAGTCATCGCCAGATCATCGCGTGCTCATGCGGTCGGGGCGGTGGCGTACCAGTCGAGGGTCGTGCCCAGGGCGTCAGGGAGAGGCGTGCTGAGGTCGCCGAAGGTGGCCCGGAAGCGGGCGTCGGAGACGGTCCAGTCATCGGTGAACTGGTAGAGCGTGTGGAGGTACTCCCGCATCTCCGGCTTGACCAGGCCGTACAGCCACAGGGACGTCCTGCCCGCGGCGAACAGCTTCGGCTTCGACCTGGCCAGCCCGTACACGTACTCGACGACCTGCCGGGTCGTCCATGTCTCGGCGACGGGCAGGTGCCACACCGCGCCACCGGCTCGAGCGTCGGCACCCAGGGCGATCAGCCCGGAGGCGACGTCGGGGGTGTACGAGTAGCTGTGGGGACGGTCGGGGTCGCCCATGACCTGGGCCGACTTGCCCGCCAGCGCGCTGGCGAAGACGAGTTCGCCGAGCGCGCTGTGGGTGGCCCCAGGGCCGAAGTAGTCCGACGCCCGACCGATGGCGACCTCGACAGTCCCGGCTCGATGGGCATCGAGGAGCTCCTCGGTCATCGCCCCCCTGGTCCTCCCCTTCGCCGACGTCGCGGCGAGAGGCAATGACTCGTCCAGCTCCCGACCGTCGACGGGGCCGTAGCCGTAGAGGTTCTCCAGGACGACGAGACGGGCCCCGGCAGCCTGGGCCGCCGTGAGCACGCCGTGCTGCAGGGGGGGGAACTGCTCGGGCCAGCGGTGGTAGTCGGGGGCGTCGAGGCAGAAGTAGACGACGTCGGCGCCCGCACTCACCTCCTTGGTGAAGGTCGGGTCGGTGGCGTCGCCGGCGATGTTGGTCGCTCCGGTGAACTGCCGGCGCCCACTGCGGCTGACGGCGGTCACCTCGCGTCCGCCATCGAGCAGCTGGGCGACGAGGTGGCTGCCGACCTGACCGGTGCCGAAGACCACATGCCCGCTCATCGGGAGACCTCCACCCGGGCCGCGGCCACGGACACCGGTGCCGGGACCGCGGCCGGGGCGGGTAGCGGCGCCGGCGTCGAGGGTGCTTCGTGCAGGCCGTAGCGGTCGTGGAACCGGCGCAGGGGCGCCGGCGCCCACCAGTTCCGCTCCCCCAGCAGCTTCATGGTCGCGGGTACCAGCAGCGTGCGCACCAGCGTGGCGTCCACGATGACGGCGATGGCCAGCCCGACACCCAGCTGTTTGATGGCCAGTACCTCACCGGCGGCGAAGCCGGCGAAGACCACGACGATCAGCGCCGCCGCTGAGGTGATGATCCGCCCTGAGCGTTGGAGGCCCACGGCGACGGCGAGGTCGTTGTCGCCGGTCTCGTCGTGCACTTCCTTGATCCGGGAGAGGAGGAAGACCTCGTAGTCCATCGAGAGCCCGAAGGCGAAGATCAGGATCAGCACCGGCATCCAGAGGTCGAGGGCCCCGACGGAGTCGAAGGCCAGGAGGCCGGAGAGGTGTCCCTCTTGGAAGATCCAGACCATGGCGCCGAAGCTGGCGCCGAGGCTCAGGATGTTCATGAGCACGGCCTTGATGGGCACGACGATCGATCCGGTCATGAGGAACAACAGGACAAGGGTGGCCAGACAGACCATCGCGACGGCCAGCGGGAGGCGGGCCCCCAGTCGCTCCTTCACGTCGGACAGCTCCGCGGCCGGTCCCCCGACCTGGACGTCGAAGCCCGGCTCGTCGGCTCGGATCCGGTCGACCACCGCGGTCGCCGGGTCGCCCTGCGAGGTGCCCGTCGGGACCAGGTCCACGACGGTCAGCCCGGATGGCGTGCCGGGCCGGGTCGAGGCTCCGAGGACACCATCGGTCGACGACACCTCGTCGAGCCAGGTGACGAAGGCCGGATCGTCGGCATCGGCCGCGGCGATGACGGTCACCGGGTCGGTGCCCCGGGCCGGGAAACGCTCGGACAGCGTCAGTGCCGTAGCCCGGACCTCCGAGGACCGGGGCAGCGTCCGGGCGTCCCCGTTCTCGAAGCGGGCGCTCAGGAACGGCACCGCCAGCAGGAGCAGCAGCAGGGCGGTGGCGCCACCGACCCAGGCGGCGCGGCCCTGCACCCAGCGGGTCAGCCGGTAGAAGCGGCCGTCGACATCGGGGGTGGGGGCGAGCGGCTTGATCCGGCCGCCGACCGCAGCCAGCGTCGCGGGCAGCAGCGTGATCGCGGCGGCCATGGACAGGAGCACAACGGCGAGCCCGGCGATGCCGAACGACGTGAGCAGCGGCACCCCGAAGACGAAGAGCCCGGACATCGCCACCGCCACGGTGAGGGCCGAGAAGAGCACGGTGGTCCCCGCCGAGGCCACGGTGGCGGCCACGGCGTCGTGGACCTCCAGCCCGTGGCCCCGTTCCTCGCGGAAGCGATTGACCATCAGCAGGCCGTAGTCGATGCCCAGGCCGATCCCGAGCATGTTCACGACGTTGACCGAGAAGATCGACACGTCACCGAACTCGGTGGCGGCCACCAGGACGGCCAGGGTCGTGAGCACGCCACCGACGGCGACCAGCAGCGGCATGCCGGCTGCGACCAGGCCCCCGAGCAGGAACACCATGACCACGATGGCGATGGGCAGAGCAATGGCCTCGCCTCGGAGGAGATCGTTCTCCGAGGCGGTGCCGAAGGTCTCGCTCACCAGGACGTCGCCGCCGACCAGGACCTCCGACGCCTCCAGGCCGTGGGCGAGGTCCTCGACCTCCTTGGCGACGGCCAGCTCGGCGTCTTCGTCGAGATCGCCGGCGAGGGTGACCACGACCAGCACGGCGCGTCCGTCGGTGGCCTGGAGGGCCTCAGCCCCGGTCGACCAGGGGTCGGCCACGTCGAGGACGCCGTCGAGCGCGGCAATCGGCACCAGGCCGGACGTGATCCGGGCCTCGACCTGAGGGTCGTCGACGTCGATGTCGTCGGCCACGATGGCCAGCTGGCCACCGGTCTCCGCCAGGTCGTCGAGTTGCTCGGCGACTCGGCCCGACTCCGTTGTCGTACCGGCCCCGAAGTCGGTCGACAGCACCGAGAAGGCGGCGCTGCCGATGGTGGCGGTGACGAGGAGCAACGCCACCCAGGAGAGGATGACGGCCCGGCGGCGGCGGACCACGAACTGTCCGAGGCGGCGCATCAGGCGACCGCCTCGCCGGTCAGGACGCAGGAGGGCACGGCCACGGGCCGGTCTCCCCGGTCTCGCGTGGCGTACAGGACCCCGGAAAGGGCGCTGACGGCCAAGGCGCCGGAGGAGCCGAACAGGGCGTGCTGGCGGTCGGCATCCACGATCACCTGCGAGGTGATCAGCCATCCGCCCGCCCACAGCAGCGGTGTGACGATGACCCACAGGACCCGGTCGACGCGGCCCATGGAGACGGACACGGCCTGAGCCAGTCCGACGCCGGCGCCGCAGACGCCACCCATGGTCACGAGGCTGGCGGTGTCGGTCTCGTAGCCGACCATCCCCGCCCCGACAGCGAGGCCGGCGGCCAGACCGACCGCGGTGCCGCCGATCCATCGGACCCGCTCGGTCTCGATGCCGCCGATCCCGACCTGGACGGCACCGAGCACGGCGCCGGCAGCCAGCCCGCCCAGGACAGCCGCCTCCGTCGTGTCGATGGCACCGGCGACGGCGCGGGCGGCCACTCCGGCGAGGGGGAATCCCACGAAGGTGCCCAGCCACCGGGCCCACCGCTTCGTCTCGAACCTGCGTCTGCTCATGTCTGCCTTCCCTCCGAGGGTCGGGGCGGACGTCCTGTCCGCTGTCCACACCCTGCGGGAGGGTCATGACGCGGGCCTGACACCCCGGCGCCCAGCGGTGTCAGCGAAGTGCCAGCGTCCCCCGTCACCCTCCGCCCATGACCGAGGACGCCGCCGCCACCGTGATCCGACAGGCGATCGGCGGTGATGTGGACGCCATTGCGTGGATCACAGCCGAGGCCGACACGTCCGACACCGCGGTGCTGATCGTGATGGCCGCGCTGTTGGAGCAACAGCCGACCCGCCTCGACCGGGCAGGGGCCGTCGCCTCGACGAGTCGGGATCGGCAGGTCGTGGCGATAGCCCGGTCCCACCTGGGAGGCGAGCGCGAGCTCGTCGACGCGTTGGCCCGAGACCACCTGGTCGACCACCCGGACAGCCTGATCATCGCCTGGGTGGCGTCGGGCGCCGTGGTGCCGCCGGGCCCACCCGGAGCGGGCCTGAGCGATTCGTAGACTCCCGTCGTGTTCCAGGTCTCCGTGCTCGGCCCGATCGAGGTCCGACGCTACGGCCGCCTCCTCTCCGTCCCCGGTGGCAAGACCTCGGAGCTGCTGGTCCGCCTGGCCCTCGATGCGGGCGAGCTCGTGCGCACAGACCGGCTCCTGGACGACCTCTGGGCTGCCGGTGGCGTCACCACGAGGCGTAACACCCTGCAGTCCAAGGTGGCCAAGCTGCGCCGCGCCCTCGGGGATCCCCCGGTGATCGTCAGCGGCAACGGCGGGTACGCGCTCGACGTCGAGCCCTCCGACGTGGATGCCCTCGCGGTGTTGGCCCAGACGGCTGCGGCGGGTCAGCTCGCAGAAGACGGCGACGACCGGGCCGCCGCCGACCTGTGCGCGTCGACGTTGACGTTGTTCCGCGGGGAGGTGCTCCCCGCGGCAGGCGACGGCGACTGGATCGAAGCGCATCGGGCCCGCCTCGAGTCGGCCCGGGTGACCCTGGTCGAGACGCAGTTCTCGGCCCGGTTGCGGCTCGGCGATGCCGGCGATCTGATCGGGGAGCTGGAGGCGGCGGTCCGGAGCTCGCCGTTCCAGGAGGATCTGTGGGCCCTCTTGATCACCGCCCAGTACCGGGCCGGGCGCCAGGCCGACGCACTGGCGTCCTACCAGCGGGTCCGTAGGCAACTGGCCGACGAGCTCGGGCTGGAGCCGGGACGACAACTACAGGATCTCGAGCAACGGATCCTCACCCAGGACGCATCACTCGGCGTCCCCGACCTTCCGGCCCGCGCTCGATCGACGGTGGCGATCCCCGGGAACCTGCCGTCACTGACCCCGGAACTGGTGGGTCGCGAGTCGGAGATCGCCGCCCTCTGCGAGCGCATCGCCACCAAGCGGTTGATCGAGATCGTCGGGCCGGGCGGCATCGGCAAGACGGCGGTCGCGGTCGAGGTCGGCCGCCGGCTGGCGACCGCCGACGGAGCGGGGGCGGGGGGCGTGTGGTTGGCCCGGCTCGAGACAGCGGTGACGGCCGACGACGTCGTCGACACCCTGATCGCGGCCCTGGACGTCCCCGGGGGCGAGGCCGCGATGTTCGAACGGCTGAAGTCCGCCACCGGGCTCGTGATCCTCGACAACTGCGAGCACGTCCTCGACGCGGCTGCGGCCCTCGTCGGGCAGCTCCTCGACGCCGCCCCCGACCTGCGGGTCCTCTGCACCACCCAGGTGCCCCTGGACATCGATGGCGAGGTCTTGGTCGACCTCGCTCCCCTTCCTCTCGCCGACGCCGTCGAGTTGTTCGGTCAGCGCGCGGCGGCGCCGCGCCCCGGCCACGGGTCCGGCGGCGAGGAGGCTGTGGAGGACCTCTGTCGCTCCCTCGACGGCCTACCGCTGGCCATCGAGCTCGCCGCGGCCCGGACGAGGACGTTGTCGGTCGAGGAGATAACGCGGCGCCTCGACGACCGCTTCCCCGTCCTGAGCGACCCGACGAGCCGCCGACCCGAGAGGCGCCGGGCACTCAAGGCGACCATCCGCTGGAGCTACGAGCTGTTGTTCCCCGACGACCAGCGAGGACTGTGGGCCCTGGCCACCTTCGCCGGTGGCGCGCCGCTGGCAGCCGTCGAGTACGTGCTCGCCGCTCTCGACGTCCCCGTCGCCGCGGCGATGGACGTCGTGGGCCGGTTGGCCAGCCGTTCGCTCGTCATCGTCGACGACGACCCTGCGTCACGATCGGTGCGCTACCGGCTGTTGGACAGCATCCGGGCCTACGCCCTCGAGGCGTTGGATGAGGAGGGGAGGACGGAACACGCGGTCGCCGCTCACGCCGCCTGGTTCGAGACCGCCGCGGGGTCCTCCACCGAAGGTGTGCGCAGCCGACACCAGGCCGAGCACCTTGCCTTCGCCCGGGCCGAACGGGCCAACATCGACGTAGCCCTGTCCTGGAGCGCCGACCGGGACCCGCTCGTCGGCCTCCACCTGGTGAACGGCTTCGGCTGGGCCTGGATCGTCCTCGGTGACAGTCGGGGCGCCCAACGGTCGCTGACCGCGCTCGCCGCCGCCGGTGACTCCGCCCCGTCCCCGGACCGGGCCGACGCCCTGCTGCTCGCGGCGTGGATCGAGGCCTCCACCGGCCACCTCGCGCTCGCCCGCGAGCACATCGCCGCCGCAACCGAGCTCGCCGACGGCCTGGACGATGTCGAGCGGCAGGCGCGGTGCGCCTACTACCTCGCCTACGTCGTCTCTCACGACGGTGAGTTCCGCCTGGCGCTGGAGCTGACCGACCGGAGCCGTGCGCTCCTCGACCAGCTGAACCGGCCGTGGGAGCAGGCGGCGAACGCGCTCTTCGCGGCTCGAGCCGCCATCTCCGCCGGCGAGCAGGAGCGGAGCGTCGAAGCGGCCGATCAGGTCGAGCACTGGCTGGGTCTGGTGGAGGACCCGTGGCTCCACGTGCGCGGGGAGGCGATGCTGGGTGAGCTGGCTCGGATCCAGCACCGCTTCGACGACGCCGTCCTCCACATCGGCCAGGCCGCGGCGACGTCGGGCCGCCTCGGCTTCCAACAGACCGAGGCATACCAGGTGGCCAGCCTCGGCCGCGCGCAGTGCCAGGCCGGTGACTACGAGACGGGAGCGGCCACCCTGGCCTTGGCGATCGACAAGGCCGAAGCCACGGGTGACGTCCGCTTGGCGGCCCTCGCCCGGGTCCACCTCGGCCGGGTTCTCCGGGCGCTGGGCCAGCCGGAGCAGGCCCGGAAGGTGCTGGAGGCCGCCGCGGCATGGCACCAGTCAGCGGGCGGCGGCGAACAGGCGGCGTTGGGCGAATGCCTCCTGGCCGCCCTCCATGCTGCGGACGGCATAGCCGGCGCCGAGCATCGCCTCACCGGGCTCCTCGACGACGCGGTGCTCGCCGATGACGCGCCCGTCGAGGTCTTCGCCCGTGATGCGTTGGCCCGCCTCGCCGTCGGGGCCGGTGACCTCGTCCGGGCGCGGGAGCTCTCGGCCGCGTCCGATCGCCGTATGGAAGCGGCCTCCCACTTCATCACCGAGCGCGATCGGACCGACGCCCCGTCGGTCAGGTGACCGCCGGTTCGGCCCCCTCCCGCATCCGCTGCCCCCGCTCGTTCAGCACCAAGAAGGCCGACAGCCCGATGATCACGACGACGATGCCGGCGACCTGACCGCGGCGCAGCGTCTCACCCAACAGCAGGAAGGACCAGACGACCGCGAGCGCGGGCTGGGCCACCTGGGCGATGCCGATCGTGCCGATGGGAATCGTCTTCTGGGCGAACACCAGCAAGCCGTGCGCGGTTACGCCGGTGAGGAAGGTGAGGATGAGCATGTAGGTCCATCCGGTGCCGCTCATCCCGAAGATGTCCCCGTTGGCGATGGCCAGCGGGAGCACGGTCAGCGCCGCGATCGGGCAGATCGTCGCCATGAAGGTGGCGACGTCCATGTTCTGGCGATACCGGCGGGTAGCGGTGACGTAGGCGACCCACAGGAGCATCGCCAGCCCACCGAACACGTTGCCCCGCAACGATGCGTCACCGTTCGGGGGCGCGCTGAACAGCACGAGCACGACCCCCCCGAACGCGAGCACGGCGAAGAGCAGGGCCCAGGGATTGATGTACTCGGCGAAGAGCACGGCCCCGATGGGAACGATGAGGAACGGCGACAGCGAGCCGATCAATGCGGCGTTGGCCACGCTGTTGTTCGTCGCTCCGGCGAAGAAGATGGCGAGGTTGAGTCCGAAGAACAGGCCGGGGACCAGCGCTTGACGAACGTCGCGCCGCGTGACCCGCCGGCCCGTGCTCCAGAGATACGCGTTCCACACGACGCTGACGATGGTGAGTCGCCAGAAGGCCACGAGGACACCGGGCGACTCCGCCCGCTTCACCAGCGTCGAGCTCAGAGAGAACGCGATCACGACCCCGAGCACCGCCAGCGCGCCCAGCATTCGCGGGCTGACGGTGCGGCTTCGCTCCGTCGTCACCGCCAAGGTCATGGGATGATCATGCTCCCTTGCGGGAACCCGCGCGCGAGCGACCTGATCCGCGCACGGGGAGGGCGCCGTACCCCTGGCAGGATGCACCCATGACCAGCAGCGAGCGGTTCGAGGTCCAGCGGACGATCGAGGCGGACCCGGCGGCGATCTTCGCGATCGTGACGGACCCCCAAGGCCACGTGGACATCGACGCCTCGGGGATGCTGCTGGATGCCACCGGTGAGCCGGCGGGCGCGGTAGGCGACGAGTTCGTCGTCCACATGGACCGCGAGGCCCTGAACGACTACCCGATGGGCAAGTACGACGTGACCGTGCGGATCACGACCTTCGAGGCCGACCGGGAGATCGCGTGGACGATCCTCGGCCAGATCGAGCCCCCCATCGGCCACATCTACGGCTACCGCTTGGAACCCACCGATGAAGGGACCCTCGTCACCTCGTACTACGACTGGTCGAACATCGACCCGGTGTGGCGGGACGCCGCCATCTTCCCGATCATCCCCGAGGCCTCGCTCCGGGCCACCCTCGGCATCCTGGCCCGACGCGTGAAGCGGGGCCCCCGTTAGGCCTTGGCCAGGGAAACGTGGCTGACGCCGGGTGAGCTGACGAACTCGACGACCGCGTAGCCCTCGGGCACGCCAATCGGGCGGCCTACTCCTCGCCCTCTGTCCCCTCTGGTGCGGTTCCGGAGCCGAGCCGGCCGCGGAGCTGGACGAAGACCTCGGCCCCCACGACCTCCTCGATCTCCTCGGCCAGCGAGTCGATCACGGGTTGGTCGCCGACGTAGGCCTCGGGCCCCTCCGTGCAGCACCAGGCCATCTCCTCGCCCACCTCGCCCCAGGCCTCCCGATCCCACCGCCGGACGGTCGCCGTCTCACCCCCGTCGCCCCGGTCGGTCCAGTCCACCTTGACAGGCAGCTGCCAGCAGACCGAGGGCTTCCAGTCGAGCGGTGACTCGCCGGCATCCAGCGCGGCGAGGTGCAACGCGCAACCCGGCCCGCCGGCGAACTCCGGATGGTTGAAGAAGATGCAGGCTCCGTCCAGGACCCGGGTGTTGGTCCGTCGATCGTCGCTGAAGACGCCACCGTCAGCGGCCTCGGCGTGGTGCTGGAAGCGCTCCGGGTCCAGGAAGAGGGCCAGCGCGGCGACCGTAGGAGCCTCGTCGCCCTCCAGGTGGGCCCCGACCGAACAGCAACCCTGCCCGAGGTGCTCAGCCGGCTCGGCCAGGATCCCCTGACAGCCCCGGCCCCAGAGGCAGGTCCAGTTCGACCGGAGGAAGGCCGTCTCGAAGCGCCAGGTGGTCGCGCCGTCGTCGATCTCCTCCCACGCCTCCATCACGGCGGAGGCTACGCGGCGTCAGGAAAATGACCGGTGCACCAGGCGTGGCCATCGTCGTCCACGACCGACACCGCGGCGATGTCCGCGCCCTCGACGTCGGTGGCGATCCCCCAGGAGCTCTGACCCCCGCCGAGGGCGAAGGCCCCGACCTCGGTCGTCGAGCCGTCCACCAGCTCGAGGCGGAGCGAGTACTTCGGGGCCTGGGGCCCGGCGAAGGCAACGTCGCTCCAGGCCGGCACCGCCACGAAGAGCACGGCGTCGTCGCCGCCGTACCGCCAGACCTCGCCGACGGTCTCGCCCTCGGGGTCCTTCATGGGAGCCGACGCCAGCTCCGACCCGTCGCCACCGGAGTCCCGACCGACCAGGAGGCCCGTCCCCAGGCCGCCCAGCACCAGCATGACGGCGGCCGCGGCCAGGACGTACCGGCGCGTTCGGGGGACGTGGGTGACCGTGGCGCCCCGCTCGGCACCGATGCGGGCGATCACCGCCGACTCGAAGCCAGCCGGTGGCTCGGCCTCGGGGGCGACGGCCAGCAGCCGGTCCACCACCTCGGTCAGGTCCTGCACAAGGGCCCGGCAGTCCGAGCAGCCGGCGAGATGGGCGAGGGCCTCCCCCCGCTCGGTTCCTTCGAGCGTGCCGAGCGCCACCTCGGCCGCCACGGCCTGAAGGGCCTGGCAGTCGCGGCCTTCAGTCACGGCGGACCTCGCCTTCGGCGAGGGTGTCCCGCACCCGCAGGAGCGCGGTTCGGACCCGGGTCTTGGCGGTCCCGAGCGGGATGGCCTCGATCTCGCCGATCTCGCGCGCCGTGCGTCCGCCCAGGGCCGCCAGGGCCAGCGCCCGACGCTGGTCGACGGGAAGCTCCCGGAGCGCGGCTGTCGCCCGTCCGGCGTCGTCGGCGAGCACCACCTGGTCCTCGGGACCCGGTCCGCCGGCCGTCAGCACGATGGTGACGGGGTCCACGGGGTCGACCGGGCGGGACCGGCCGGCCCGGAGGTGGTCGAGGGCCAGGTTCCGGGTGATCGTCAGGAGCCAGGTGGGAACAGAGCCCCGGCGGGCGTCGTAGGCACCGGCATGGCGCCAGGCCCGCACGAACGCCTCCTGGGCCACGTCGGCGGCGGCGTCCTCACCCACGATCGTCATGGCCAAGCCGTAGAGGCGGCGCTGGAAGCGCCGGACGAAGACGGCCGTGGCCGTGGGTTCGCCGGTGGCGAAGCCGGCGAGCAGCGCCTCGTCCGACGCGTCCCACATGGCCACGACGCTACGCCCAGGGCCTCCTCAGTCGGCGTCGATGGCGTCGCCGGCGGCGTCCACGGGGTACCAGCTCGGGATCCCGAGCCCGTTGACGTCACCCGGGGCCGTGTCGCTGGCGAAGTGGTAGAGAAGATGGCCGTTGTAGACGACCTGGTCAGGCACTTGGCCGTCCGCGGTGGCCAGCAGTGACGCGTCGATCCCCTCACCACCAGTCGGGTCGCCGTCGGCGACCAGCGCAGGCCAGGCGTCGGCGCAGGCGTCGGTGCAGGCACTCGTCGTGCCGTCGTCCTGCTCGAAGAGGTAGAGCGTGAGACCGTCGCCGTCGACCAGAGCCTCGCCGACGTCGCCCAGGTCAGCCAGGGCAACCGTCGTGGCACCGGTGTCCGCCGGAGCCGTCGTCGTGTCCGGGGCCGCGGTCGTGTCCGACGACCCTCCGTAGCCAGGGCCGCTGTCGGACGCCGTGGTGTCCGAGGCGGCGGAGTCGTCACCGGAGGACGAGTCGTCCCCGCAGGCCGCGAGCAGAAGGCCGGCGACGACCAGCACGAGCAGTGGGCGAAAGCGCTTCATCGCACATCCCTTCGTCGAGTTCACCGGGTAGTACGCCCGGACCCGACGAAGGGATTGCGTCAGCGCCCGCCCATGGCGCGGTCAGGTGGCGTGTCGTCGTGCTCCTGACGGCTCAGGCGGCCCGCATCCAGGCGATGCGATCGTGGGTGAACACCCGCTCGCCGGGCCAGGCGACCACCCGCATCACCCGGCCCGCGAACGGCGAGGTCACCGGGACCCGCCGGTCGCCGGTCCCCTCGACGTGGCCGATCACGGCCCCCTCGGCGACGTCGGGCCCGTTGTCGGCCGGCACGAAGACCCCGCTGCTCGGGCTCACGATCACGCGCTCGGCCACCAGAACTGTCTCGCCGTCGTACATGCCCCGAGGGTGCCAGCGACGCGTTTCGAACCCTTGCCCCCTCGGTGAACGGCAGGAGAACACTCCCTGCCGTCTCTGTAGCGCCGACGACCGGCGTATGCGAACATGTGTTCGTGTCTCGCCGCGACGCCACGATCCTGCACGCCGACCTGGACGCCTTCTACGCCTCCGTCGAGCAACGGGACGATCCCCGCCTGCGGGGCAAACCGGTCATCGTCGGCGGCGGCGTGGTGCTGGCGGCCAGCTACGAGGCGAAGGCGTTCGGGATTCGAACAGCCATGGGTGGCAAGGCGGCCCGACGGCTCTGCCCGTGGGCGGTCGTCGTCCCGCCCCGGATGGAGGCCTACACCGATGCCAGCAGGGCGGTGTTCGCCGTGTTCGAGGACACCAC
The DNA here is from genome assembly GCA_036525535.1 of Acidimicrobiales bacterium. Classification (GTDB taxonomy): domain Bacteria; phylum Actinomycetota; class Acidimicrobiia; order Acidimicrobiales; family DATDAH01; genus DATDAH01. The sequence continues at coordinate 8,334 of DATDAH010000338.1, read as the reverse complement.
GCCGCTGGTGGAGGGGCTGTCCATCGACGAGGCCTTCCTCGACGTCGGCGGCCTGGGCCGGGTCTCGGGGCCACCCGTCGCCATCGCCACCGACCTTCGCCGAGCCGTCCGTGAACGGGTGGGCTTGGCCATCACCGTCGGGGTGGCCCGCACGAAGTTCCTGGCCAAGGTGGCCAGTGCCGTCGGGAAGCCCGACGGGTTGCTCGTCGTCCCCCCGGACCGCGAGTTGGCCTTCCTGCACCCCTTGCCGGTGGAGCGCCTGTGGGGGGTGGGGCCGGTCACGGCGGAGAAGCTCCGGTCGCGGGGCATCCGGTCGGTCGGCGAGGTGGCCCGGCTGGACGAGGGCTCACTCGTCGCGATGCTCGGACCGGCGTCCGGGCGTCACCTGCACGCTTTGGCCCACAACCGTGACCCTCGTCCGGTGCAGGTCGGGCGCCGACGACGCTCGATCGGCTCGCAGTGCGCCCTCGGGTGGCGCCCCAAGACCGCGGCCGACATCGACGCCACGCTCGTAGCCATCGTCGACCGGGTGACCCGCAGGATGCGCAAGGCCGACCGCGTTGGCCGCACCGTGACCCTCCGCCTCCGCTTCGACGACTTCAGCCGGGCCACCCGCTCCCACACGCTGGAGCGGGCCACCGCCCACACGCCGACCGTCCTCGCCACGGTGCGGGGCCTCCTGGCCGAGGCCGGCTCGCTGGTCGAGGAACGAGGCGGCCTCACGCTGGTCGGCGTCGCGGTGGGCAACCTCGATGACCGCGGCTTCGTGCAACTCACCCTGCCCTTCGACCGGTTCAGCGGGTCGGCCCTGGACGCCGTCCTCGACGACGTCCACGAGCGCTACGGCCACGACGCCGTCCGTCGGGCCGTGCTCCTCGGGCGCTCGACTGGGCCCAGGGTGCCGATGCTCCCCGACTGATCTCGGCCCCGAGTCGTCGGTAGCCTCACCCGATGGCTCCAGGAAGGGATGGCAGGCGTCCACGGCGTACGTGGCCTCAGCGCCTGCTGATCACCTTCAACATCGCCATGGTCATGGCCACTCTGGGCCTGGCCGCGGCCCTCGGCTACGCCAACGACAAACTGGAGCAGGTCCAGCACCTCGATCTCGGCACCGGCGTCCTCGATCCCGCCGCCGAAGACTCGGGCGAGCCCCAGAACTACCTGCTGGTGGGCACGGACAGCGCGGCCCGCCTCGACGAGAGCGACCCCGCCGCCCGCGCGGACGAGGGTGTCCTCTCGGACACGATCATGGTGCTGCGGGTCGACCCCGACGAGACCCAGGCCCAGTTGCTGTCCTTCCCCCGTGACCTCTGGGTGAACATCCCCGACTGGGGTGAGTCGAAGATCAACGCCGCCCTCTCGGCCGGGCGCGACTCGCTCATCGCCACCATCCAGGAGAACTTCGGGATCCCCATCAACCACTATGTCGAGGTCGACTTCCTGGGGTTCCAGGAGTTGGTCGAGGCCGTCGACGGCGTCCCGATCTACTTCGACAAGCCGCTGCGGGACACCCACACGGGCCTCAACGTCACCAGCACCGGTTGCGTCACGTTGAGCCCCGACCAGGCGCTGGCCTACGCCCGCTCCCGGTACCTGCAGTACTACGAAGACGGCGGTTGGTACTACGACGGGACCGGCGACTTCGGTCGCATCTCCCGCCAGCAGGACTTCATTCGCCGGACGATCCAGCGGGCCATCGACAAGGGCGTCCGGAACCCCCTCACCCTCAACACGCTCATCAACGCCGGCATCAGCAGCGTGTCCCTCGACGACACCCTGGTCGTCGACGACCTGCTCCAGCTGGGCCGCCGCTTCCGGTCCTTCGACCCCGAGCAGCTCAGGACGATGGCGCTGGACGTCTACCTCGACTCCGTCGGCGAGATCAGCATCGTGCGCATGGTCGACAACGAGGCCAATCAGGCCCGGCTCAACATCTTCCGGGGCGTCGCCGGCCCCGATGCCGGCGCCGGGGCCGCCGACGCCGCCTCGGTCGGCATCACGACGCTCAACGGCACGGGCACCGGCGGCCAGGCCACTGAGGTGGCGGCCGCGTTCGCCAACCTCGGCTTCGACACCTCGCCAGGGATCGGTGACGCCGAGCGCTTCGACTTCGCCCAGACCGTGATCCGCTACAAGGCCGGTGACGAGGCCAACGCCCAGTTCGTGGCCAGCCAGCTGGTGGCCGGAGCCCAGCTCGAGCAAGTGGCCGACACGGGCGTGGCCAACGTCCAGGTCATCACCGGCCTCGACTTCGCCGGTGTCAAGCCCACGCTGGTCCCCCCGACGACCGCAGCGCCCTCGCCGTCCACGCCCAGCGCGACCACCACGCTGCCCGACCTCCCGACGTCGACCGTGCTCGGCGAGGTGCCCCAGGCCCCCGAGGGCGCGTCCTGCTGATCAGCCCCGGAGGGCCGCGGCCGTGGCCCCGTCGGCGGGGAAGAACTGTTCGATCGACAGCTCGGCCAGGGTGATGTCCACGGCGGTGCCGAAGGTGGCGAGGGTCGAGAAGAACACCAGCTCCCCGCCGTCGGGGGCCTCGATGCGCAACGGCGAGAAGAGCAGGTCCACCGGCTCCACGGCGGCGCTGGTGTGCTCGACCACACCGGGATAGCCCCGGAGCTCGTCGAGGAGGTCGGCGATGACCGGATCCTGGGTGAGCAGGGCCTGGCGATGCAGGCGGAGCAGGAGGTGGGCGCTGTACTCCGCGAAGTTGCCGATGCGCGGGGCCAGGCCGTCAGGGTGCAGCGTCACCCGCATGGCGTTCACCGGCGGGGCCAGGAGGTCGGGGACCACACCCGCGGTGAGGAGCCCGAGAGCGGCCCCGTTGGCGGAGATCAGGTCCCACCGGCTGTCGACGGCCACCGCCGGGAAGGGCTCGTGGCCGGCGAGGATCTTGTCCAACGCGGCGCGGACCGGCGCCATCTCCTCGGCATCCATCGGCGTCTCCCGGTACACGGGGGCGAACCCGGCCGCCAGCAGCAGCGCATTGCGCTCCCGCAGCGGGACCTCCAGGTGCTCGGCCAGGTGCAACAGCAGTTCCCGGCTGGGCCTGGACCGCCCGGTCTCGACGAAGCTGAGATGCCGCGACGACACCTCGGCCTCGATCGACAGGTCGAGCTGGCTCAGGTGGCGCCGTCGGCGCCAGTCCCGGAGCAGCTCCCCCACCCGGGGCGACGAGGCGGTGAGGCTCATGGCGCCGACCCTAACGACGCCCTGATCCGGGAGCGCTTACCCGTGGGGTAAGCACCCTCGTTCCCGCCCCAGCCCCTACCGTGAGGGCCATGGCGGCCAAGGACGTGGTCGAGCTGGAGGTGGCCGGGCACACCGTGCGCATCACCAGCCCCGACAAGGTCTTCTTCGCCGAGCGGGGCGAGACCAAGCTCGACCTGGTCCGCTACTACGAGGCCGTCGCCGAGCCCCTGATGCGCACGATGGCCGGTCGACCCACCCTCATGCAACGCTTCCCGGACGGAGCGAGCGGGAAGTCGTTCTTCCAGAAGCGGGTCCCCAGCGGCGCCCCCGAATGGCTGACCACGATGGTGGTGAGCACGCCCAACGGCACGACGTCCAACGCCCTCGTGAGCGAGGACCTGGCCCACATCCTCTGGGCCGTCAACATGGGCTGCCTCGGCTTCCACACCTGGCCGTACCACCGCGACGACCCCGACCACGCCGACGAGCTGCGCATCGACCTGGACCCGCAGCCGGGCATCGTCTTCGACCACCTGCGGGAGGCGGCGAGCGAGGTCAAGGCGCTCTTCGACGAGCTCGGCGTCGAGGCCCACCCCAAGACCACGGGCAACCGGGGCCTGCACGTCTATGTACGGCTGCTCCCCCAATGGGACAGCTACCAGGTGCGGGCCTGCGCGGTGGCCGTGGCCCGCGAGCTGGAACGTCGACGCCCGGATCTGGTCACCGCGGCGTGGTGGAAGGAGGAGCGGGGCGAGCGGGTGTTCATCGACTTCAACCAGAACGCCCCCCACAAGACCGTCTTCAGCGCCTGGTCCGCCCGGTCACGGGTCGGCGCTCAGGTCTCCACCCCCCTGTTCTGGGACGAGATCGCCACCGTCCTGCCCGACGAGCTGACCATCGCCACCGTCCCCGCCCGCTTGGCCGAGCGGGGCGATCCGTGGGGCGACATGCCGGACCGGCCGCAGTCCCTCGAGCCCCTGCTCGCGCTCCACGAGGCCGACATGGCTGCCGGGCTGATGGATGCCCCTTGGCCGCCCGTCTATCCAAAGCAACCCAACGAGCCGCCTCGGGTCGCGCCGAGCCGGGCCCGCCAGGACGACGGTTGAACGGGCGCGTCACGCGCTCAGGTGCATCGTCTCGTTGAAGGACCGGAGGGTGGGCCCGTTCGGCCCCAACCCGACCCGGGTGATGGAGGCAGGGGCGACGAAGGTCCGCCATGACACCTCAGGGCCGAGCTGGAGGGCCCAGCCGACGGTCGACTTGATCGGCGACACATGGGTGACCACCACCACCCGGCGGCCGGCGGCCCTTGTCGCGAGGTCAGCGAGGGCGTCGTGGACCCGGGCCGTCATCCCGACCAGCGACTCCCCACCGGGAGGGGCGAAGTCGACATCGGCCCGCCAGCGGGCCCACGTCTCCGCCGGCACATCCGCCACGGGGCGCCCGTCGAAGGCGCCGTAGTCCATCTCGATCCACTGCTCGTCGACCTCGATGTCACCGCCGAACGCGGCCGCCGTCTGCCGGGTCCGGGCCAAGGGGCTGGTCACGACCAGGTCCGGGGTGGGCAGGGCCGCGGCCAGCGCCACCGCCTGCACGCGGCCGATGGCATCGAGGTCCACGTCGAGGCGGCCCAGGAGCAGGCCCTGGGCGTTGGCCGCGGTCTGGCCGTGGCGGACGACGATGATCTCGCCGGATTCGCTCATGCCCGGTCCCGAGCGAGGTGACCGGTGTGGCGGAACCGCTCGCGGTGCTCGGGCTCGGTCAACCCGAGGCGCACCCACAACCCGATGAGCACACCGAGGCCGATCACCTCGAGGGCGAGGTCGAGGCCCAGGGGCCAGCCGGCCTCGGGGATCTCGAGGGCGGCCAGCGAGGCACCGGTCATCGGCCACCAGAAGAGCTCGGTGTCGGCCCAGGTCGTGTCCAGCAGCAGATGGGCGAACAAGCCGATCGGTATTCCGAGCCATTGTCGTTGGGCCAGCCGCCGGCCCCGGGCGATGACCATGACGAGAGCCAGCGCGACGACGGCGCAGGACACCGTGTGGAGGGGGGTCGGATGGCCGACGAACAAGTCGACCAAAGGGAGCAGGGCGCCCAGGATCACCAGGCGGTAGTCCACCGCCGGACTGCGGAACACACGCCACACGAGGAGCCAGGCGAGGCCGGCGAACCACAGGACCACCGGCGGGAAACCTCAGCGCACGAGCAGGCGGCCGCACTCGTCGCAGGTGACGAGCGCGTCGGGCGGCTGCTTCTTGATGCGGTCCACCTCGACGGCCGACAGCCCGAGGTGGCAACCGCCGCAGACCGAGCCCACGAGGCGGGCCACGGCGATGCCACCGAGCTTGCTCCGCAGGTCGTCGTAGGTGGCCAGCAGCTCGTCGGACACGCCGGCCAGAGCCGCCTGTCGCCGGTCGGTGACGGCGGTCAGTTCCTCTTCGAGATCCACCTCGGCCTGGAGCAGGGCATCGTCCAGCCGTGCACCCTCGGTGGCCAGCTCACCCAGCCGGGACTCGAGGCCGGCCGTCTCCTCGCTGAGGGGATCCAGCTCCTCCATGATCTCGAGCTCTTCGGTCTCGAGGTGGTCCTGGCGTCGGCGGAGGGACTCCTGCTCGTGTTGGAGGGCCTGCAGCTCGCGGGGCACGGTGACCGCCCCCGAGTGCAACGTCCGGGTCACCTCGACGATCCGGGCCTCCAATGAAGCCACCTCGTCCTGAAGGCGCTTGATGTTGCGGGCCAACTCCTCCCGCCGGGTCTCGCGTGTCGCCCGCTCGGCGTCGACCGCAGCCACGACCGCCGCATGGTCGTCGACGGCTTGGCGCTCGGGGAGGTGGGATCGGCGGTGCAGCAACTGGTCCGACGCGGTGTCCTGGTCCTGGACGGCGAGCAGCAGCTCCAGCGGGCTCAGCGCGACCACGGGCTCGCCGTCGGCCTCCGTCGGATCGCTCATGGTGTCGACGATGCGGGGGCGACGGTGGTCGGGGTGTCGACGGCGACGCAGCTCTCGACGACGCCGTCGCCGTCGAGATCGCCGGGCAGGTAGCCGGCGGGACAGGTCACCGTCGGGGGGGCGGGGTCGACGGTGGTCGTCGTGGGTTCCTCCGGTTCGGGATCGAAGTAGCGGGCCAGGTCCCGTCCCGGGCGGGTGGGTTCGCAGGTCGGAAAGTCGGTGTACGCCAGCCCATTGTGGGCAGGCTCGTTGAACGCGTGCCAGATCTCGGCTGGGTACGAGCCGCCGGTCACGGTCCGGCCGCCCACATTCGTCATCGGTACCCGGGCCTCGGCGTTGCCCATCCAGACCGCCGTGGCCAGGAACGGCGTGTAGCCGACGAACCAGGCGTCGCCGAAGCTCTGCGCGGTGCCCGTCTTGCCGGCGACGGCCATGTTCGAGAGCTGGGCGGCGGTACCCGTCCCCGCCTGGACGTTGGCCTCGAGCGCTTCGGTGGCCAGGCAGGCACTCTGCTGGGACACCACCTGGCGGCCCGGCGACTGGTGCTCGTAGATGACGTTGCCTCGGCGGTCGGTCACCCGGTCGATGAAGTAGGGCCGGTGCCGGATGCCCCCGTTGGCCAGGACCGCGGCGGCGCCGGCCATGTCGATGGGATGCACCTCCTCGGAGCCGATCGGCAGGGAGAGGTTGCGGGCGTCGAGCTCGGTGGTGATCCCCATGCGCCGGGCCACGTCGACGACGTTCTGCAGCCCGACGAACTGGCCGAGGCGCAGGAAGCCGCAGTTGGACGACGCCTGGACGTTGCCGGTGATCGTGTTGGTGCCACCGCTCTCCCCCGCGAAGTTGTTGGCCACGTACGGGTCGGGGTAGCCGCCCGGGTTGGGGAACGAGCACGGTCCGCTGCCGTTGAGGGTGTCGTTCGGGACGAGCCCGCCCTCGAGGGCGGCGGTGAGCACGAAGATCTTGAACGAGGACCCCGGCTGGCGGGCGCCCTGCGTGGCCAGGTTGTACCGGTACCGGTCGAAGCCGGGCCCGCCGACCATCGCCCGGACGGCCCCCGTCTGCGGCGTCACCGCCACCATCGCGGCCGTGAACTGCCCGCCGGTGTCGGGCAGGACGTTGTTGCGCGCCGAGAGGGCCAGGAACTGGGCTTCCGGGCTGAACGTGGTCTCGATGCGCAGGCCCCCCTTGAACAGGGCGTTGTAGCGCTCCGTGGGGGTGGCCCCGAGCTCCTCCATGTCCAGGAGCTGCTGCTTGACCTCCTCGACGAAGTAGTCGTTGGGCTCGGGGAGGACGTCGATGCGGGCTCGGGGAAGGTCGGCGACGTCGTAGTAGTCGGCCTCCTCCTGGGTGATGTAGCCCAGCTCCACGATCCGGTTCAGGGCGACCCGCCGGCGCTGGCGGGCGACGTCCGGCTCGCGCACGGGGTCGTAGCCGACCGGGTTCTGGATGAGGCTGGCCAGCAGGGCGGCCTGGCCCCAGTCGAGATCCTCCACGTTCTGGCCCCAGTAGATCTCGGCGGCGGCCTGGACCCCGTAGGCGCCGCCCCCGAAGTACACCTGGTTCAGGTAGCGCTCGAGGATCTCCTGCTTGCTCATGGTCTTCTCGAGCTCGATGGCCAGGATCGCCTCCCGGGCCTTGCGGTTCAGGTCCTGGCGAGGCGAGAGCAGCGAGAGCTTCACCAGCTGCTGGGTGATCGTGGAGCCCCCCTGGGCGATGCCCCCCGCGCTGACGTTCTCGAACAGGGCCCGGAAGGTGGCCCGGAGGTTGAACCCGTTGTGCTGGAAGAAGTCCTCGTCTTCGACGGCCAGGATCGTGCGCCGCACGGTCCGGGGGATGCGCCGCAGCCGAACCTCCTGACGGTTCTCCGCGGCGTGGAAGGTGGCCAGCACCGAGCCGTTGTCGGCGTAGGCCACGGACCGCTCGGCCAGGGGCCGCAGGTTGACCTCGGGTGGGTCGACCGAACCCGCGGTGAAGAACTCACCCACCTGGGGGGCGATGGCCACGGTCGCCACCGCCAGTCCGCCGGCACCGAGCGCGAGCACGACGAGCAATCGAAGTGCGGTCCGCAAGACCTCGGAATGTACCGGAGGCCTCCCGCTGATCCGTGGCGGGACGGGGGTGCCCGATGCGGGAGAACTACGCTTCCTGCACCGACGCCAGGGGGTGGGTCCGGTGGTTCGACGGCAACG
>DATDAH010000337.1:0-6851 GCA_036525535.1 Acidimicrobiales bacterium | reverse complement strand
TGGCCGAGCACCTCCTCGACCACGGCTACGAGGTGGTCGGCATGGTCCGGCGGTCGAGCACCGGGAACTTCGAGCGGATCGCCCACATCCAGGACCGCATCACCATCGTGCCCGGTGACGTGCTCGACGAGATCTCCATGATCGAGATCCTCTCCACCCACCGGCCCGACGAGGTCTACAACCTGGCCGCCCAGTCCTTCGTGCAGACCTCGTTCAACCAGCCGGTCCTGACCGGGGAGACCACGGCCCTGGGCGTCACCCGCCTGCTCGACGCCATCCGGATCGTCGATCCCGACATCCGCTTCTACCAGGCATCCAGCAGCGAGATGTTCGGCAAGGTCCAGGAGGTCCCCCAGACCGAGGCGACCCCGTTCTACCCGCGCAGCCCCTACGGCGTGGCCAAGGTCTACGGCCACTGGATCACGATCAACTACCGCGAGTCGTACAACCTCCACGCATCCAGCGGCATTCTGTTCAACCACGAGTCGCCCCGTCGGGGCATGGAGTTCGTGACCAGGAAGATCAGCCACACGGTGGCCCAGATCAAGCTGGGGCACGCCGAGGAGCTGCGCTTGGGGAACCTCGAGGCGCAGCGGGACTGGGGCTACGCCGGGGACTACGTCAAGGCCATGTGGCAGATGCTGCAGCAGGACGAGCCCGACAACTACGTCGTCAGCACCAACGAGACCCATTCGGTGCGGGAGTTCTGCGAGGTCGGGTTCGACCACGTCGACCTGGACTGGGAGCAGTACGTGGTCATGGACGAAGCCTTCATGCGACCCGCCGAGGTGGACCTGCTGGTCGGGGACTCGGCCAAGGCCCGTAGCGTCCTCGGCTGGACCCCCACCGTGGACTTCGAGGACCTGGTGACGATGATGGTGAGTGCCGATCTGGACCTGTTGAACGGGAAGCTGCGCGGCATCTCGTGACCGTCGCGGTGGTCGCCGGCGGCGTCGGGGCGGCCCGGCTGCTGGGCGGGCTGATCCAAGTCGTGAACCCGGCCTCGATCACCGCCGTGGTCAACACGGGAGACGACGTCGAGCTCCATGGGCTCCACATCAGCCCCGACCTGGACACCATCACCTACACCCTGGCCGGGGCCGTGAACCCCGAGACCGGTTGGGGCCTGGTCGGCGAGACCTGGCAGGCCATGGACGCCCTGAGCCGCTATGGCGGGGTGACCTGGTTCAACCTGGGCGACCGGGACCTGGGGACCCACCTGTACCGCACCCAGCGCCTGCGGGAGGGCGTCAGCCTCACCGCGGTCACGGCCGAGATCGTCGCCGGCTGGGACCTCGACCTGCACCTCGTGCCCATGAGCGACGACCCCGTTCGGACCATGATCACCGTCGTGGACGAGGGCGAGATCGGCTTCCAGGACTACTTCGTGCGCCGCCACCATGACGTGATCGCCACCGACATCCGCTTCGCCGGAGCGTCGACGGCGCGGCCCGCCCCCCACGCCCTGGCCGCCCTGGCCGACGCCGAACGGGTGGTCATCGCCCCTTCCAACCCCCTGGTGTCCATCGCCCCGGTGCTGTCCGTCCCCGGACTGCGGGAGGCGGTCGAGGGCCGGCGGGAGGACTGCGTGGCGGTGTCCCCCATCATCGCCGGGACCACGGTCAAGGGCCCGGCTGACCGACTGATGACCGAACTGGGCCACGACGCCTCCGTGGTCGGCGTGGCCCGCCTCTACGCCCCGTTCGCGTCGCGACTGGTCATCGACGAAGCCGACGCCGACCTCGCCGACGCCGTCCGTGCCGAGGGCATCGACGCCGTGGTGGCCCCGACCATGATGTACGGCCCTCCTGAAGCGGCCGCCCTGGGGCGCGTGGTGCTCTCGTGACCATCGAGCTGATCGCCGTCGAGGGCATCGCCGAGGTCCGCCCCGGAGATGACATCGCCGAGCTCATCGCCGCCGCCACCGAGGTCCGCCGCGGCGACGTGCTCGTGGTCACGCAGAAGATCGTGTCCAAGGCCGAGAACCAGCTGGTGGCCGTCGACCCCGACGACCCCCTCTCGCACAAGGCCCTCGTCGAGGAGGAGTCGGTGCGGGTGCTCCGTCGCCGCGGCGATCTGGTCATCAGCGAGACCAAGCACGGCTTCGTCTGCGCCAACGCGGGCGTCGACCGGTCCAACCTGGACGACGGCGTGGCGGCGCTGCTCCCCCGCGACCCTGACCGCTCGGCTCGCCGGATTCGAGACCGGCTCCGGGACGCCACCGGCGCCGAGGTCGGGATCATCGTCTCCGACACGTTCGGCAGGGCCTGGCGCAAGGGCCTGGTCGACGTGGCCATCGGCTGCGCCGGCATCGCCGCCGTGGTCGACCTACGGGGCTCGGAAGACGCCAAGGGCCACCAGCTCCAGGTCACCGAGGTCGCGGTCGCCGACGAGATCGCGGCAGCCGCCGAGCTGGTCATGGGCAAGGCCGACGGCATCCCCGTCGCCATCGTGCGGGGCCTGGATGCCGGCTGGCTGCGGGAGTCCAGCGTCAAGGCCGAGATCGTCCGTCCCTCGAGTGAGGACCTCTTCCGGTAGCCGTCGACGGCATGATCGTCAGATGACCATGGGTGGCCACCCGTCATGAAGGGGACCCACGTGTCCCTGCCCGATCCCCGCAACGAGTCGGTCCTCGTCTACGTCGACGGCGACTGGGTGCCACGAGCCGACGCGACGGTATCCGTCTTCGATTCCGCGTTTCTGGTCGGGGACGGGGTGTGGGAGGGGCTCCGACTCCACGAGGGCGTCTTCCCCCACCTCGACCTCCACCTCGACCGGTTGTTCGCCACCGCGGCAGCCGTCGGCCTGGACATCGGCAAGACGAGGGGGGAGCTGGTCGGCATCCTCCAGGAGACCGCCCGGCGCAACGGCATGCGCACCGACGTCCACGTCCGCCTCATGGTCTCCCGCGGCACCAAGAAGACGCCGTCTCAAGACCCGCGCCTCGTCGTCGGCGGTCCGACCATCGTGGTCATCGCCGAGCACAAGGTCGCCGATCCCGCCGTCGCCGCGGTCGGCGTCGACCTCATCACCGCCGCAGTGCGCCGACCCCCGCCCGAGACCCTCGACCAGCGCTGGAACAGCCACAGCAAGCTGCACGAGGTGGTGGCCCTCCTCCAGGCCATCGACGCCGGCGGTGACGAGGCGCTCATGCTGGACGTGAACGGGCACGTGGCCACGTGCAACGCCACGAACTTCTTCATCGTCACCGGCCGCGAGGTGTGGACCTCGACCGGGGAGCACTGCCTCAACGGCATCACTCGTCGACTGGTCCTCGAGCTGGCCGTCGAGGCTGGGATCGGGGCCTACGAGCGGGACTTCACCCTGGACGACGTCTACCGCGCCGACGAGGCCTTCGTCACCGGGACCTTCGGCGCGCTGACGCCGGTCGCCCATGTGGATGGTCATGCCATCGGTGACCGTGCCGGGTTCGGGCCGATCACCCGGCAGCTCGCCGGCCACTACCGGGAGGCGATGGACCGAGCGGCACGGCCATGACCGCGCTGACCGTGGTCAGCATGTGGTGCGGCCCTCGCACGGTCTCCACGGCGCTCATGTACAGCTGGCGCCAACGACCCGACACGCTCGTGTTCGACGAGCCGTTCTACGGGGTCTATCTCCGCCAGACCGACCCTGGCCACCCGGGGCGGCCCGAGATCATCGCCGCGATGCCGGGCGATGCCGCGTCTGCCCTCGCGTCGATTCGGGCCGGCGCCGACGAGCCCGTCCGCTTCGTGAAGAACATCGGCCACCACCTCGACGCCCTCCCGGCATCGATCCTCGACGAGTTCACCAACGCGCTGCTGATCCGCGATCCGGCCCGAATCGTCGCCTCACTCGACGCCACCCTCCACGCCGAGTTCCCGGCCACGATCACCGGTCTCCCCCAGCAGGTGGCGATCCTGGAACACGAGCTCGCGGCCGGCCGCCCGCCGATCGTCGTCGATGCGCACCGCCTCCTCGCCGATCCCACCCGGGTCCTCGCCGCGCTCTGTCGCGCCGTGGGGGTCGACTACGACGACGCCATGCTCCACTGGCCCGAGGGCCCCAAGCCGGAGGACGGGGTCTGGGCGACGTTCTGGTACCGGTCGGCCCATCGGTCCACCGGCTTCGGGCCGCCGCCCACCGCTGCGGTCACCCTCGACGACCACCAACGGCGGCTCGTCCGGGAGTGCCGTCCGCTCTACGAGCGGCTCCTGGCCCACCACCTGGACGCCTGACGGTGGCGGTCCCACGCACCGGAAGCCTTCCGCACGCCCGCCCATCGCCGTAGAGTCTCCCGACCGATGACCGAGTCCGAGCTGGCGCCGATCCTCATCTCGCTCACGACGATGCTGGCGGCTGCGCACCTCCTCGGCTACATCGCGGCCAAGCTTCGGCAGCCGAGGTTCGTCGGGGAGATCCTGGCCGGTGTCCTGCTGGGCCCGTTCGTCCTCGGCGAGCTCGCGCCCGACGCCACCCGGTCACTCTTGGGAGACCCGGCCGATCCCGGCGACCCGACGCGGCTCGTCCTGGCCTTCCTGTCATGGCTCGGCCTCCTGCTCCTCATGTTCATCTCCGGGTCGGAGATCCGGCGGCCGCTCGCGCGCGAACAGCGCAGGCCGACCCTGTGGATCCTGGGGATCGGCACCGCGGTGCCGTTCGTGATCGCGTTCACGATCGGCGCCGCCCTGCAGACCCGCGAGCTCCGGGGGCCGAACGGCGGAAAGATCGCCTTCCTCGTGGTGCTGGCGACCGCCGCCGCGGTGACCTCGATCCCGGTGATCTCCCGGATCTTCCATGACCTGAAGATCATGCACACCCGGTTCGCCAGCCTGATCCTCGGCACCGCCATGCTCGAGGACATCGCGCTGTTCGCGGCACTGGCCATCGCGACGGCCCTGGCCCAACCGGGAGGTGAAGTGGCCACCGGCGAAGTGGTCACCCACATCGCCGTGACCGTGGCCTACCTCCTGGTCGGGCTCCTCCTCGCCCCGAAGGTGCTTCGCTCCATCGTCGATCAGCGGTGGAACGTCCTGGCTCGTCGAGCCCAGGTCGGCTATGCGCTCGTGATGATGCTCGCGTACACGAGTGTGGCCGCGGCCGTGGAGACGAACGTCGTCTTCGGCGCGTTCCTCGCCGGGTTCGGTCTGGTCGGCGGCTTCCAGGGCACGCAGCGTGAGTGGTTCGCCAGCGCGCTCGACGCGATCGGCAGGTTCGCGTTCGCCAGCTTCATCCCGCTGTACTTCGTGCTCGTCGGCACCCGGCTCCAGCTGGGAGCCGGGTTCTCGATCATCGTCCTGCTGGCATTCCTCGTCGGGTCGAGCGCGCTCCGAGGGTCCTTCGTCGCCCTGGCGAGCCGCCTGGCGGGCTTCGGCCGCCGAGATGCCCTGGACGTCGCCGTCTCGATGAACGCGCGAGGTGGTCCGGGCATCGTGCTCGCCACCGTTGCCTTCGAGGCCGGCATCATCGCCCCGCGGTTCTTCACCGCGCTCGTGATCACGGCCATCCTGACGTCACAGTTCGCGGGGTGGTGGCTCGACCGGGCGCTGCGAAGCCGAGGCGAGATCTTGGGCGAACCGGTCGGGGGGACGGCCACGCCCACTCCGCCCGGGAACCCCTCCGCCGCGCCCACCTGAGCGTCGACCGGCCTGCGACCGGCTCAGGCTCACGGGCCGGTACGTTCTGGCTGGTACCGATGTTCGACGCGGGCACCGACCGAGAGCGAAACACCACGTGGTTGTTCCCAGCCTCCTAGGCAAGGTCCGCACCTCGCGCCAGGCGCAGATCGGCGCCGTGCTCGCCACCCTGCTCGTGGGCGCGACGGTCGCCTTCGCCGTTCACGAACGCTCGAGCCCCACGCCGTCATGCCTCGACCGGGCGTCGCCGACGGTTCTCCGCGGCGAGTTCACCGAGAAGGAGTCGATCCCCGATCCTCCCGACGCCCACACCGTCGACGCCCGGACGGGCGTCTCCTTGACCTCCGGTGAGCGGGCCCTCGAGATCGGCGAGACCCGTGCGCCGCAGGACCTCTGCGTCATGGGCTGGACCACCGTGGGGCAGCAGCCGCGCACCCTGACCTGGCGCGCCATGCACGACGACATCGAAGGTTCCGCCCTGCGCGTCTACGCCTCGGACTACGTGGTCGACGGCCTACGGGCTGACAACGTCGAGGACGGGTTCGACCCCCGCGGCGGCGACGGATTCGAGCTGCGCAATGCGTTCATGACCTACATCCGGGACGACTGCGTCGAGAACGACGAACGCCGAGCGGGAACGGTCGTGGACAGCCTCTTCGACGGTTGCTACACGTTCTTCAGCGAGCAGGAGTCCGGCGACGTCGCCGGTGAGTCCCTGATCTTCGAAGACGTCCTGGTCCGACTGGAGGCGATGCCGGGGCCGTATGGCACCGAGGACCCCGACATCCTCGGTCACGGCTCGTTCTTCAAGAACTTCGAGGACGGCGGTCGCCACGAACCGATCATCCGTGACTCCATCTTCCTGCTCGACGACGACTGCTACAGCGGCTGCAACGACTGGCCCCCCGGGACGTCGGCCACGGACGTCACCATCGTGTGGACGGGCACCGGAGACTTCCCCATGAGCGTCCTGCCCGGCATGACACTGACGACCGACCGGTCCGTCTGGGACACGGCGGTCGCACGATGGAAGTCGCGCCATGGTTGCTCCACGGTCGACCAACCCTGCACCAAGCTCAACGACCCCGATCCGCTCTGAACCTGGAGCGAACGGCTTCAGCGGCTCCGGGACCAGTCGAGGACGGCCTTTACGCCGTCCTCCAGGGTGACCTGCGGAGACCAGCCCAGCTCCCGCCGGGCCTTGGCGGCGTCGAGGCAGGAACGGTCGAGCTC
>DATDAH010000336.1:0-4549 GCA_036525535.1 Acidimicrobiales bacterium | reverse complement strand
TCGGCCAAGCCGGCGACGACGCCCAGGTCATGGGTGATGAGCATGATGGCGGAGTCGATCTCGTCCTTGATGTCGATCAGCACCTGCAGGACCTGGGCCTGCACCGTGACGTCCAGGGCCGTGGTCGGCTCGTCGGCGATGAGCAGGTCCGGCTTGTTGGTGATGGCCATGGCGATCATGGCCCGCTGGCGCATGCCGCCCGAGAACTCGTGGGGATACATGTTCGCCCGCTTGCGGGCCTCGGGGATGCCCACGAGATCCAGCATCTCCACCGCCCGCTCGAGCGCCAAGCGCTTGGGGATCTTCTGGTGGATCGTGGCCATCTCGGCGATCTGGGCGCCCACCTTGTGCACCGGGTTCAGGGCGCTCAAGGGGTCCTGGAAGATCATGGCGATCTCCCCGCCCCGCAGCGCCTGGCGGCGGTCCTCGTCGGCCGCGAGGACATCCTCGCCCTTCCAGAGGATCTCCCCCTCGTCGATCTCCAGGGTGGGCAACAGACCCATGATGGCCAGGGCCGTGACCGACTTGCCCGAACCGGACTCACCCACGACGGCGAACACCTCGCCCCGGTTGATGTCGAAGGAGATGCCGTCGACCGGCTTGACGACACCGTCCGGTGTGTCGAAGTGGGCCTTCAGGCCCCGAATCGAGAGCAGGGCCGTGTCGGTGGTGGTCGGGTTGGTCACGTTCGTCACTTGAGCTTCGGGTCCAAGGCGTCGCGCAGGCCGTCGCCGACGAAGACGAAGGCCAAGACCGTCAGGAAGATGGCCATGCCCGGGAAGAAGAGCATGTGCGGGGCCACGGCCAGGGTGGACTTCGCCTCGGCCACCATCAGGCCCCAGGCCGGGGTGGGCGGCACCGGCCCGACGCCGAGGAAGGACAACGCGGCCTCGGACAGGATGACGCCGCCGATGGCGATGGTGCCGTAGACGATCACCGGCTGCAGCGCATTGGGCAGCATGTGTCGGAAGATGATGCGCGTGCGGCTGAACCCGAGGGCGCGCGCGGCCTCGACGTATTCGAGCCGGCTCAGGGAGAGGAAGCTGGCCCGAACGATGCGACAGATGCCCAGCCAGCCGGTGAGACCCAGCACCAGGATCACCGAGTTGACGCTCTGGCCGAAGATCGTGGCCACGGCGATGGCCAGGATGATGTACGGGATCGCCAGGAAGATGTCGGTGAACCGCATGATCAGGTTGTCCGTGCGGCCTCCGGCGAACCCGGCGATGGCGCCCAGGACGAGCCCGATGACCAGCGCCATCCCGGTGGCGATGAAGCCGACCCGGAGCGAGATCCGGGCGCCGTAGACGACCCGGGAGAACACGTCGAGGCCGATGATGTCGGTCCCGAACCAGTGCTCGGAAGACGGCCCTTCGCGGAAGGCCCCCGGGGTGCGTTCGTCGAAGCCGTAGGGCGCGATCCAGGGGGCGAAGACCGCCACCAGGCAGAGGAACACGATGAACACCAGGCCGGCCATGGCCAGCTTGTTCTGCTTGAACCGGCGCCAGACGTCGGCCCGCAGGGGACGGGGGGCGGCGAAGTCGGTCAGCTCGGCCCCGACCAGGCCACCCACCAAGCCGCCCGTCGGTCGCTCCGCCTCAGCCGAGATCGGTGCCTCCGGATCGACGACGGTGGTCGGGTCGATGTTGCTCATGCGGCGACGTCCTCTCCGAGGCGGATCCGAGGGTCGAACCAGGCGTAGGACAGGTCGACGAGGAGGTTCACCAGGCAGAAGGCGACGGTGACCGCGAGCGTCAGGCCGAGGAGCACGGGGAGGTCACGGTCCGTGATGGAGTTGGCGATCTCCGAGCCCAGGCCGGGCCACGAGTAGACCGTTTCGGTGAGGACGGCGGCGCCGATGACGGTGCCGAAGTCGATACCGATCAGGGTGATGACCGGGAGCATGGCGTTGCGGAGGCCATGGCCGTAGATGACCTGGCGCTCGCCGAGACCCTTGGCCCTGGCTGTTCGCATGTAATCAGCCCGCATGACCTCGAGCATGGAGCCCCGGGTCATGCGGGCGGCCAGGGCGGTGGACACGCAGGCAAGGGTCACCGCGGGCAGGATCAGGTAGCGCCACTGCTCGCCGGTCGGGATGACGAAGAAGGCCCACGTATCCGGGCCGAGCCCCTGGGTGCGGAGCTTGGTCCACTCGGGCCAGCCCTGTTTGTTGGGGTACACGGCGAACACGTACTGCAGGATGAACCCGAGCACGAACACCGGGACGGCCGAGAGCGCAGCCGTCCCGACCGTGGTGAGCTTGTCGGCCAGCGAGTAACGCCGGACGGCGGACAGGACGCCGACGGAGATGCCGACGACGATCTCGATGAGGACGGCCCAGAAGGCCAGGCGCATGCTGTTGACGGCCTTTTCGCCCAGGATGTCGTTGACGCTGCGGCGGTCGGAGAACGACTCCCCGAGGTCCCACTGGACGGTGCGGACCCAGTAGTCCTTGAACTGGGTCGGCAGGGAGTCGTTGAGGCCGTAGCGCTCCTCGATCCGTTCGACGACGCCGGGGTCGGGGGTGCGGCCGCCACCACCGGCGATCAGGTTGGCCGGGTCACCAGGCAGCGCGAAGAAGAGGAGGAAGAGGAAGGACAACGCGAGGAAGACGGTCGGGATCACCAGGAGCAACCGTCGGATCGTGTAGCTCAGCATGCGAACAACTGGCCTCTCCGTGGTGGTGGATGAGAGGACACCACCGAGGGGGTGTTACCCACCGAGCACGGTGGGTAACACCTCCCTCAGTCTCACACCAGGGGCCTCAGGCGGCCAGAGCCACCTGCTCCCAGAGGATCAGACCGAAGCTGGTCTGCGGGAAGTTGGCGATGCGGTCCTGGTTGTACGCATAGTCGCCGCGGTACCAGTTGATCGGCACGGCGGCCGTCTGGTCGTTCAGCAGGACGCCTTCGGCCTGCTGGAACAGGGAGGCCTGCTCGTCGGGGTCGATTGTCGCCTTGGCCTCCGCGACGAGCCCGTCGAACTCCTCGTTCTCGAAGCCGTAGTTGTTCCCGCCCAGAGAGGCCGAGGCGAACAGGTCGAACATGAAGTTGTCGTACGTCGGGTAGTCGGCGAACCAACCGCTCCGGCAGAAGACGCATTCCCCGTCCGCCATCTCGGTGAAGTAGGTCTCCGAGTCGCGCGGATCGGCCTCGGCCTCGATGCCGATGGCGGCGAGGTTGTCGATCATGATCTGCACGACCGGCTCGTGCCCGGCATCGGCGTTGAACTGGATGGGCAGAGCCCCGTCCTGGCTGTTGCCCGCCGCTTCCCACTCGTCGAAGGCGGCTTGCGCGGCGTCCGGGTCGTAGGCGCAGTAGTCGCAGATGTCCGGGGCCCAGCCGGGGATGCCCTCAGGGGTGATCCCGGTGCTGGTGGTCCGGCTGCCGTTGTAGACCGCGTTGTTGATCTCCTCCCGGTCGATCGCCTGGCTGATGGCCTGGCGGAACAGGAGGTTCTCGTCCCCACCGACCCGCGGGTCGCGGAGGTTGAAGTCGAAGTGGTACGAGCCCAGGATCGGCACGTCGAGCGTGGTCCCGTAGGTCTCCTCGGCCTCGCTCGTACGAGCCGGCGGGATGTTGGCGTTGTCGCCCTCGCCGGCTTCGAACGAGTTGTACGAGGTGTCCGGGTCAGTGGAGACACGGAAGGTGATCGTGTCGAGACGATCATCCCAGGTGTCGCCGTTGAAGTCGCCGTCGTACTCGGGGTTCTTCTCCAGGACGATCTCCTGGTCGGTGCGCGGGGCGGACATGATGTACGGCCCGTTGCCGATCATGATCCCGTTCTCCCAGTCGTTCTGGTTCGGGAGGTCGTCCACCTCGGACGGCATGGGCATGAACAGCTGGAAGCCGGCCACGGCGTCGAAGTTGGCGTAGGGCTCGGTGAGCGTGACCTCGAGGGTCATGGCGTCGTCGTCGGCCACGACACCGGAGATCTCGTCGGCCTCGCCGTCGAGGACGGCCTGGCCACCCTCGATGAAGGAGCCGATCAGGTAGCTGTAGTCACCGGCGAAGTCCGGCTGCGCCGCCCGGTTCCAAGCTCGCGTGAACGAGCTGGGCAGGACCGGCTCACCGGTGGAGAACTGCTCGCCCTCCCGGATGGTGAACGTCCACACCGAGGCGTCATCGTTGGACTCGTACGACTCGGCGACGTCGGGCACGATCACGGGGTTGTCCGGATCCGAGGTGTCGATCTCGGTCAGCCCGTCGTAGAGGGGGTTGACCACCTGATAGGCGTCCAGCGTCACGTTCAGCGCGGGGTCGATGTGCTCGGGTGGGTCACCGACGAAGGTGCCGAGGTCGACGAAGTCGCCGCCCGCCGCTGTCGCGACATCGCTGTCGCCCGTGTCGTCACTCGCGGCGCTGTCGTCACCGCTGTCGTCACCGCCGCAGGCCGCCACGATCAGCGTGAAGGCGACGAGGACGGCGGCCAAACGGCCTACCGATCTCTTCAAAGTCACCGAGACACTCTCCCTATCTCGTCGGATGTTGTACACGGACGCAGACGGCGGATGGCCCCCAGGTCCCCGCGCAACGTAGCAGTCAGGTGA
>DATDAH010000335.1:0-2993 GCA_036525535.1 Acidimicrobiales bacterium | reverse complement strand
GTTCCAATGTTTGCGCGTGCCTTGACATGAGGTTGTGAGCCCCGTCATAGTCCTGAGCAGTCGAGAGTGGAAGCGCTCTCACACCTCACCCAGGAGGCACTGGTGAACCGCAGCACCCCACGTCCGGCCCGTCATTTGGCCCTGGCCGCCGTCTCGGCGCTCGTCCTCTCGCTCGGACTGGCCGCGTGCGGCGGCGACGACGACAGCGACTCCGACGGCGGCTCGGCCGACGGCCCGACCGAGATCACCATCGCGACGTTCAACGAGTTCGGGTACGAAGACCTGATCACGGAGTGGAACGCCGCCAACCCCGACATCCAGGTCACCCAGAAGAAGGTCGGCACCTGGGACGACGCCAAGGAGAACCTGTACACCAAGCTCGCGGCGGGCTCCGGGCTCTCCGACATCGAGGCGATCGAGGGCGACGCGATGCCGGCGATGCTCGCCGAGTCCGACGCGTTCGTCGACCTGACCGACCCCGAGCTCGACGGCCGGTGGCTGGACTTCAAGGCCGCCGCCGCGACCAACGCCGACGGCCAGATGATCGGCTACGGCACCGACGCCGGCCCCGAGGGCATCTGCTACCGCAGCGACCTGTTCAAGAAGGCCGGCCTGCCGACCGACCGCGACGAGGTCGCGGCGCTGATGGGTACCTGGGACGACTACTTCGCCACCGGCGAGGAGTTCGTGTCGAAGGTCCCCGGCACTGCTTGGTACGACTCCACCGGCGGCACCGCCCAGGCGATGCTGAACCAGGTCGAGAACCCCTTCGAGCAGAGCGACAACACCATCGACGTCGAGAACCCCGACCTCGAGGCCGTCTACTCGACGTTGACCGCGAACGTCGAGAAGGGCCTGTCCACCCAGCTCACCCAGTGGAGCGACGACTGGACCGCCTCCTTCCAGAAGGACGGCTTCGCCACCATGGCCTGCCCCGGCTGGATGCTCGGTGTGGTCTCCGGCAACGCCGAGGGCGTCGAGGGCTGGGACTTCGCCAACGTCTTCCCCGGCGGCGGCGGCAACTGGGGCGGCTCGTTCCTGACCGTCCCGAAGCAGTCGGAGCACCCCGACGAGGCCAAGGAGTTCGCGGCCTGGATCACGGCGCCCGAGCAGCAGGTGAAGGCCTTCGAGGCCATCGGCGCCTTCCCGAGCCAGGTCGACGCGCTTGACGACCCGGCGGTCGTGGACATGACCAACGAGTTCTTCAACAACGCCCCCGTCGGGCAGATCCTCGGCGACCGCGCAGCCGCGATCACCGTGCAGCCCTACAAGGGACCGAAGTACTCCGACATCCTCCAGGCCTTCCAGGCCGCCCTGGTCCGGGTGGACGACGGCAGCAACACCCCCGAGCAGTCGTGGGAGACGTTCCTCTCCGACGTCGAGCAGCTCTGACGCACGTCCACGTCCACCACCCCTCTAGGAATCGGACTGCACCGTGCCTCACGATGTCGAGGTGAAGACCGGGGACGCCGCTCAGGCGGCGTCCCCGGACTCCTCCTCCCCGGATCCCCACGACGTACGGCGCTCCGCCCGCCGCACGTCTGGGCCTCGCTCGGCCTGGCGGCAGCGCCTCAGCCGCTGGGACGTCCGGTTCTCGCCGTACGTGTACATCTCGCCGTTCTTCATCCTGTTCCTGATCGTCGGGATGTTCCCGCTCGTCTACACGGCGGTCGTCTCCGTCTATGACTGGAGCCTGATCGGCGGCAAGGGTGAGTTCGTCGGCCTGCAGAACTACCGCGACGTCATCGAGAACCCGTACTTCCTGAAGTCGGCCGTCAACACGGTCAGCATCTTCCTGCTCTCCTCGGTACCTCAGATCCTCATGTCCCTCGCCCTCGCCGGTCTGCTCGACACGGCGCTGCGCGGGGCGACGATCTGGCGGATGGGCGTGCTGCTGCCGTTCGTCGTCGCGCCGGTCGCCGTGGGGATCATCTTCGGCAGCCTGTTCGGCGACCGCTACGGCCTCATCAACGAGGCGCTCGGCTGGATCGGACTGCCCAGCGTCGCGTGGCACACCGACCGGCTGGCCAGCCACCTCGCCATCGCCACGATGGTCAACTGGCGCTGGACCGGCTACAACGCCCTGATCCTGCTCGCGGCCATGCAGTCCGTCCCGCGCGACCTGTACGACGCCGCCGCGATCGACGGCGCGAACCGGTTCCGGCAGTTCACCTCGATCACCGTGCCGAGCATCAAGCCCACGGTCATCTTCGTCGTGATCACCTCGACGATCGGCGGCCTCCAGATCTTCGCCGAGCCCCGGATGTTCGACTCCACGCTGGCGCAGAACGGCGGCAGCGACCGCCAGTTCAGCACCATGACGATGCTCATCTACGACTTCGGCTGGCACCTGCGCGACCTGGGGCGCGCGTCGGCGACGGCCTGGCTGCTGTTCCTGCTGATCATCGTGATCGCGCTGGCCAACTACGTCCTGTCGCGCCGGTTCGGCACCCTGACGAAGTCCAGGAGACACCGATGACGCGGCGCCCTGGATTCCTCGTCTACGGCCTGCTGGCGGCGTTCATCCTCGGGTCGGCGCTGCCGCTGTACTGGTCGTTCCTGATCGGCTCGCACACCAAGGAGGTGATCACCCGTGACGTGCCACCCCTGCTGCCGGGCGGTCACTTCCTGAGCAACGCCCAGCGGGTCTTCGACTCCGTCCCGTTCTGGAAGGCGTTGGGCAACAGCCTGATGGTGTCCTCGGTCGCGGCGACGTCGGTCGTGATCTTCGGGACCCTCGCCGGCTACGCCTTCGCCAAGCTGCGCTTCCGCGGGAGCACCGCGCTCCTCGTGTTCGTGGTGGTCACGATGGCGGTGCCGACCCAGCTCGGCGTCGTGCCGCTGTTCATCGTGATGGCCAAGCTCGGCTGGACGGGCAGCGTGTGGGCGGCGATCGTGCCGTCGATCGTCACCGCCTTCGGCGTGTTCTTCATGCGCCAGTACCTCGTCGACGCCGTGCCCGACGAGCTGATCGAAGCCGCCCGCGTCGACGG
>DATDAH010000334.1:0-4161 GCA_036525535.1 Acidimicrobiales bacterium | reverse complement strand
CCCGGCGTGCAGGCCGAGCTGGTGGACGAGGAGCCGGAGCGCTTCTTCGTCCCGCCCTACGTCGGGCACCGCGGGTGGGTGGGCGTCCGCCTCGACCGGTCACCGGACTGGGCCGAGGTGGCCGGCATCTGCGAGGACGCGTACCGCCAGGTCGCCCCCAAGACGCTCGTCGCCCAGCTCGACACCGACTGAGCGAATCGGGCCGACCGCCGGGGCAATCCACGACGGCCCCTCCGGGACCCTCCACTACCCTCGACGCCGTCCCACGACCTGCACCCCGAGAGGGCCGAGATGACCGACAACGGGCTGCCCGTCATGTTGCTGGCCACGCTCGACGACGAGTCTCGGGAGACCCTCGACGACGAGCTGCGCCGCCGCTACGGCGGCGACTACGAGATCGCCACCTGTCGGAGCTACGAGCACGCCCGGGCGATCCTCGACGGGCTCCGGCGCTGGGGTCGGGACGTCGCCGTGGTGTTCGCCTGCTTCAACCAGGTCGACCGTGACGGCCTCGACTTCCTCCGGCGGGCCCGAGCCATCCATCCCCCCGCCAAGCGGGTCGTCGTCGTGGCCTGGGGTGACTTCGACAGTGCCGCCCCCGTGTTCCGGGCCATCGCCGATGGTCACGCCGAGGCCCAGGTCCTCCGGCCCGAGCGCCGCCGGGACGAAGAGTTCCACGGCGCCATCACCGACCTCCTCGATGACTGGCACCTCACGCAGGGGACCGGGTTCGAGGCGGTGCGCCTCATCGGGCGTTCCGACGAGCGCACCCACTCGCTTCGCGACGCCTTCGGCCGGAACCACATCCCCATCGGCTACTACGCGGCCGACGCCGCGGCGGGCCGGCGCATGCTCGAGGGCCTGGGCTTGGAGGACGCCGAGCTGCCGGTACTGGTCCTGCAGTTCACCTCGCCGCCCACGACGCTGGTCAACCCCTCCGACATCGAGATCGCCGACGCCTTCGGCCTGATGACCCCGCCGTCGACCGAGACCCTGTACGACGTCGTGATCGTGGGCGCCGGGCCGGCCGGCCTGGCTGCTGCCGTCTACGCCGCGTCGGAGGGCCTTCACACCCTGGTGATCGAGCAACAGGCGGTCGGGGGGCAGGCGGGGACCAGTTCGCTCATCCGGAACTACCCCGGGTTCTCCCGCGGGGTCAGCGGTGCTCACCTCGCCTTCCGGTCCTTCCAGCAGGCCTGGTCGTTCGGGGCGGAGTTCTTGTTCATGCGCTCGGTGGTCGGGCTCGAGGCTCGAGGCGACGAGCGGGTGATCACGTTGTCGGACGGGCACCACGTCCGGTCCCGGGTCGTGGTGCTGGCCTGCGGAGTCGACTACCGGGCGCTCGACGCCCCGACCTTGGAAGAGCTGACCGGGCGCGGCGTGTTCTACGGCGCGGCCGTCTCGGAGGCGCCGTCCATGGCGGGCCGACCGGTGTTCGTCATCGGCGGCGGCAACTCCGCGGGCCAGGCGGCCCTGCACCTGGCCAAGTTCGCCAAGCAGGTCACCCTCCTGGTGCGGGGCGCCGGGCTGGCGGCGAGCATGTCGGACTACCTCATCGAGCAGATCCGCGGCACCCGCAACATCGACATCATCCACCGGACCGCGGTGATCGGCGGCGATCAGGTCGACGACTGTCTCGCCAGCATCGAGGTCCGGCACCTCGACGCCGACCGGACCGAGGTCCTGGAAGCCGGCGGGTTGTTCGTGCTCATCGGCTCCGACCCGCGCACCGACTGGCTCGACGGGACGTTGCAGCGCGACGACGCCGGCTTCCTGCGGACCGGCACCAACGTCGACACGGCCGGCACCGCGCCCCCCGGGTGGTCGCCCCAGTCGTTGGAGACGAGCCTGCCCGGTGTCTTCGCCATCGGGGACGCTCGACGGGGATCGGTCAAGCGGGTCGCCACCGCCGTCGGCGACGGCGCCAGCGCCGTCCAGCAGCTGCACGACTACCTGGCGGACACGGCTGAGCGCGCCGCCGCCACCCGTTAGCGCCGTGCACGAGGTCGAGGAATCACCGGTCGCCCCCGCGGTACGCATTCTGCTGTTGGTGGCCGCCGCGCTGGTCTTCCTGGCGGGTGTCCAGCTCTTCGTGTTCCCCCTGCGCACCGACGAGTACTTCGCCTGGACCATCGCGTCGCCGATGACCGCGGTGTTCCTCGGCGCCGCCTACTGGTCGGCGGTCGGCCTCGAGGTGGCGGCGGCGCGGGCCGAGGGCTGGGCCGGCGCCCGCATCGCCCTGCCCACCGTCTTCGTGTTCACCGCCCTGACCCTCGTGGTCACGCTGATCCACCTCGACCTGTTCCACCTCGGGAGTGATTTCGCCCTCAACACCCGACTGGTCACGTGGCTCTGGCTGGCGATCTACGGCGGCGTCCCCGTGCTCATGGTC
Source organism: Acidimicrobiales bacterium (assembly GCA_036525535.1). Classification (GTDB taxonomy): domain Bacteria; phylum Actinomycetota; class Acidimicrobiia; order Acidimicrobiales; family DATDAH01; genus DATDAH01. The sequence continues at coordinate 1,769 of DATDAH010000334.1, read as the reverse complement.
GTGGCGTACGCCCGACAACGCCGAGTCGGGTTGGCGACGCCGCCGCCGAGCGGGCTCCCGGTCGTCGTGCGCGTCGTGCTGGTCGTGCTCGCCGTCGTCCTCCTCGGCTTCGGGTTCAGCCTGCTGGTGGCCCCGAGCTGGGCCGACGGCGGATGGCCGTGGGCGTTGACGCCGCTCACCGGGCGGGCGATCGGGGCCTGGCTGATCGGGCTGGGAGTGGCGGCGGCCGATGCTCGGGCCCTCGACGACGCCCCGTCGCTGCGGCCCCTCGGCGCCACCGGGGTGCTCTTCGGCGTGCTCCAGGGCGTCGCCCTCCTCCGCTACGGCGACGAACTGGCGTGGGATGAGGCCGCGGCCTACGGCTATGTCGCCTTCCTGATCGTGCTGACCGCGGTCAGCCTGTGGTCGCTCCTGGTCACGGGCGGGCTGTGGGCCCGGCGCCCGTCGCGCCGGGACGTACGTCAAGGGACGTAGCCCGCAGTTACGTCGTCCACGGGATGCCGCAGGAGCCAGCCCCCCGTAACGTCGCGGGGGTGAGTGTCCCGGCCCTGCTGCATCGTCAGACGGTCCAGGACGCGCTGATCAGCGTCGTCTACACGGTGTCGGTCGTCGCCATCACGGTCCGCCTCGACCACGGCGGGGAGCCGGGGCGTCCCCTCGACGTCCTGGCCTACGTGTGCATGATCGGCGTCGGCGTGGCCCTGGCGTTCCGCCGCCGCTGGCCGACGGGGACGCTGTACGCCATCCTCGCCCTGACCCTGGTCTACGTGATCCGTGACTACACCGGCGGACCCTTCTTCCTGGCCGTGTTCATCGCGATCGCGACCGTGGCCAGCGTCATGCCGACCCGCGAGGCCCTTCCACGGGTCGCCATAGCGTTCGTGGCCCTGGCCCTCAGCGGGCTCTTCGTGGACAGCGCCGACGAGTCGGGGTGGGTCCACCTGCTCTACTTGAGCTGGTCGGTCGTGGCCTTCCTGGCGGGCAAGACGGTTCGGGACCGCCGCGAGCTCCTCAGCGGCCTGCGGGAGCGCAACCGACACCTCGAGGAGACCCAGGAGGAAGAGGCTCGGCGCCGCGTGGCCGAGGAACGGGTCCGCATCGCTCGGGACCTGCACGACATCGTGGCCCACAACATCGCCGCCATCAGCCTGCAGGCCGCGACCGGTGCGTATGTGGCCGACGCCCATCCCGACAAGGCCCGCGACGCCCTGCTGACCATTCGCCAGGCCAGCCGCCAGACCCTCGACGACCTCCGCTGCACGCTCGACGTCCTGCGGGACGGCGATGACTCGGCGCCGCTGGCGCCCACGCCCGGCCTCTCGGCCCTGCCCATGCTCGTCGACTCCGTCGTGGAGGCCGGCGTGCCCGTGACGTTGGTGCTCGAAGGCGACACCGGCGCCGTGCCCGAGGCCGTCGCCGGGGCGGCCTACCGGATCGTCCAGGAGTCGCTGACCAACGTCATGCGCCACGCCGGGCCGGCTCGCGTGACGGTCGCCGTGACCCGGCTCGCCGATGGCCTCGACGTCTCCGTGGAGGACGACGGTCGAGGTGCCTCCGCCGCGCCCGGGCCGACCGGCCATGGGCTGGCCGGCATGCGGGAACGGGCGCTCACGTTCGGCGGGACGTTCGCCGCGGGGCCGAGGCCGGGCGGCGGCTTTGCCGTGCGGGCCTGGCTCCCGGTCGTCCTCGAGCCCGAAGACCCGAGTGCGGACTCGCCGCCCGGTCGGCCCGACGAAGCGTCGATCCCTCATCCGGCGGGTGCCGGCGGG
>DATDAH010000333.1:0-2061 GCA_036525535.1 Acidimicrobiales bacterium | reverse complement strand
CTCGACGTCGAGGATCACGGGGAGTACCTGGCGGCCCTGGCGGCGTACTCCACGGACGATTCAGGTCCCCACACCATCGTCATCACCGACCACTTCGACTTCGCGACGGGCATCGACCCCACTTACACGGGGACCCAGCCGCTCACGATCGAGGGCAACGACTTCACCCACGCCCTCGGCCATGCCAATCGGTTCCTCGTCTTCGACAGCGATGCCGAGCTGACCATCCGCGACCTCTGGGTCAGCGAGGGCCGTGCCCACTTCAGAGGCGCGTTCAGGAGCGACGGTGGGGCGATCGACTATCGGGGGACGGGCGGCCTGCAGATCGTCAGCTCCGCCTTCGACCGCAACGAGGCCGCCGCCCGCGGCGGAGCGGTGGCCGCCTTGCACGCCCCCGTGATGATCGACGCCTCGTCGTTCACCTCGAACCGGGCCGACCAAGGCGGAGGTCTCGCGGTCGCTGAGGGCCTGGTCACCAACAGCACAGTCGCGAGGAACCGGGCCGGCCGGGGCGGCGGAGTCCACGTGTCCGCCGGTGCCGGGCACGTCGGGCTCGTCCACGTGACGCTGGCGGAGAACCGCTCGTCGCGTGGCGCGAACGTCTCCTCCAACCGCAGCGGTGCCGCGAGCCTCATCGCGACCGCCCTCGTCGATCCGGACGGTGGGGGCCGCAACTGTGCCCTGCCGGACGGGCCCGTCAACGATCTCCACTCCTTCGCCGATGACCCGTCGTGTCGACTCGGCGCCACCTCGATCACCGACGGGGACGGGTCGGACCCGCTCGGACCGCTCGCCGGTGACGGCGCCACCGAGGTCGCCATGGCGCCCCTGGCGGATGGGCCGCTCGTCGACGCTGTGCCGACCGACGTCGCCTACAGCGGCATCGCGGCATCCTGTGCCGCCTTGGATGACCAGCGTGAGGTGCCACGCCCGCAGGAAGGCGACGGCGTCCGCCCCGCCTGGTGCGACATCGGCGCCATCGAGCTCGAGGGTCGACTGGCCCCGCGTCCCGGAGGGCCTCTGCCCGCCGCTCCCCCGTTCACGGGCTGAACGCAGGGGTCGCCCCGTTCAGGCCCTCCAGGGGTCACCCAGGGGCGTCCACCGGGTTGGCGCTCACCATCCACGGGGTCCCCGAACCGGTCGACGCACACGCCGAAGGCCGGGGAGAAATCGATGAGCTCCTGGTTGACCTGGCCGCCCTGGGGCGAGGGCGGCGAAGACACGTCGGGCGTCCTCGGCGCGTCCTGATCAACCAGGTCGGCGAGGCGCTCGGTTTCGACGACACGACCTCCGAGCGAGTCCGCGGGCTTGAGCACCCATGCTCTATGCAGCCGTGGTGTCCTCAGGGCATCCCTGCACTGCCCGACGGAGCAGGTTGTTGTAGGCACGTTTCCCGGCCCCGGTCAGGTGCAGTCCGTCGGCCAGGAACCAGCCCGGTCGTTCTGCGCTGTAGGCATTCCAGTCGGCCACCACAGCACCGCTGGCTCTCACCGCCTGGTTCCACAGCCGGGAGTGGGCCTTCCAGAACCTCGAGTAGAACGGTGTAACCCCATTCACTTTGACCGTGGTGATCACGGTGCAGCCCGTCGGGATGGCCGCCGCCACCGAGACGTCGGAGGCCATGGACGCCGACTCGCTGGAGACATCGTTCGATCCCAGCGCCACCACCAGGTTGTCCTGGGAATGCCTGGTCGCGATCCTGCGGACCAGGGGCAGCGACTCGCTCAACGCCCGGCCGGTGACCGCGTTCACGTACCACCCACCGGACTCGTAGTAGGTCTGGCGAGCGAGGCTGTCCCCCACCACCCGGGTGTCCGCCGAGGCGATGCCGCCGAGCCAGACGAATCCGGCCAGGGCGATGACCGCTAGGACAAGGAGTTTCACGGGCCTTCCTCTTGGTGTGGAGCCACAGGGGCGTCGCTGGTGGTGTCGTTGTCGTTGGCGACGTCAGGCGTTGCCGGGGCACGACCGAGGACGAGCAGGGACGGCTACAGCCGCGGTGGCGGCGCGCCGACCAGATATTGGTTAGGACTCTATTGGAGTGCTATTGGTTCTCCAACG
>DATDAH010000332.1:0-5157 GCA_036525535.1 Acidimicrobiales bacterium | reverse complement strand
GCCCGACCCGCTGATCACGGACGTCGGATCGGGCCGGCGCTCCGGTGCGCTCGTGCTGCTCGTCGCCGGCCATGGGGCTCAGCATGCCTTGCCTGGCGGCCCCCGCGGTCGGGGCCCGGCGACGAACCGGTGACGTCCGCGAGGCGTTCGCCGGAGTGCCAGGTCAGGCTCGTCCGGGAGTCGCAGCCGAGCGGCCGGGTCGCCCAGCTGGCGATTGGACGACGTCACTTCGCAGTAATCGGACTCGAACTCCCACGACTTCGGGATGTCATCCGATCGTGCGTCGGGTTATGAGCCCGATGGCTCCGTCCGGGGAAGGCGGCGAGCTCAAGGGTGAGAGTGGCGCCCCCATGCCGGACCGACGGTGTCGCACGGCCCACCCTGACACTGCTTCGATGGAGTGATTGCCCCGCTCCTGAGGCGGCGAGATGAACCTGTTCCAGCTCAACCTCTTCGTCAGCGACTTCCCGACGATGCTGGCCTTCTACCGGGACACGCTGGGCTTCGGGACGAACGACCTCGACCCCGGACCACCGTGCATCCCGATGGTCAACTGGGCATCCCTCACGTCGGGCTCCGTGATCATCGAGCTGTTCGACGCCGCAACATTCTGGGACCCGACGCTGCTGCGGAGCGCCAACCGGGATGCGGCGCAGCTGTGCTTCATCGTGGATGACCTGCCGGTCGAGCGCACCCGGCTCTCCGCTGCGGGCGTCGAGTTGGATCCCCCGATCACCGAAGGATGGGGCCGGTATGCCTCCTTCCGTGACCCTGAGGGCAACTGGCTACAGATCTTCGAGGTCTTCGACACCCGTTGACTCGGCGGACGCGACGAGGCCCCCTCCACCCGGGAGCGGCCTCTCAGAACTTGGTGGCGGGGAGAGGATTTGAACCTCCGACCTTCGGGTTATGAGCCCGTCGGTCAGCGTTCCGGCCCGTCCTGTCTTCCCGAAGCCGTCCCTCCGGCGCGTTCGGGCGCATGTTCTGGTGACTCGTTCGGCTCGCGCACGCGGATCCGCCAGGTTCACACCAGCGAGGTCACCAGCAGCGCCGAGGCGGCGGCCCCGAGGATCGTGCGAAGGGTGTTCCACGCCGTCCATCGGCGGAGGTACCGGTGCCAGACCTCACCACCTTCCGCGCTGCCGGCATCGGCGGACTCGAGCTGGACGTTCATCGGCACGTTGATCGCGATGGTCACGCCGAACGTGCCGACGAGGTACAGCGCGGCACCAAGCGCCCGCAACAGGGCGTGGGACTCGTCAACAGTGAACGGCGCGGTGACCGCGAGCACCGCGCACAACAGCGCCGCCCCGCCGAACGCCAGCCCGAATGCCGGGTTGAGGATCGCTGAGTTCATCGCCTGCATCGCCGCGATGCCCTCTGGCGCCGGGCGCCGCCCGAGGGCAGGCATCACGCTCGTCGAGAAGGCGAACATGATTCCGGCCACGAGCGCGGACGCGACCGCGGCGGTGACCGTCCCAACGGTGATCAGGTCACCGGTCACTGAACGTCGGGGCGAGCGCGGCGAACGCGGGCGCCAGGTCGGCGGCGGCGAAGTCTTCGAACCGCGTCGGCGTCGTCGAGGCCGCCGTGCGGGTGGCGCGGGCCGCGACGCTGCCGTCGTTGAACACCCGATTCATCTCAACCTGCAGTCGCGTGGCGTCGGGCGACCAGCCGGCAGCCTCGAGGGCGGCCCGCAGGTCGTCCTCCGGGATCTGCACGTAGGCGAGGTCGGGCCGGCCGATCGCCGCGCCGATCATGCGGGCGACCTCGGCGTAGGTGAGGTCGCGGGGCCCGAGCAGCTCGCGCACGGCGAAGCCGGTCCAGTCGCGCAACCGCAGCGCCGCGGCGGCCGCGGCGCCGACATCGCGGGTCGCGACCATCGGCAGCGGGGCGTCGGGAGCGACCGAGTCGGCCACGACACCCTGCTCGGCGATGACCGGCAACCAGCCGTAGGCGTTCTCGAAGTAAGAGCCGGGGCGGAATGCGAGCACGTGGGCCACGTCGGTGAGGGTCTGCAGACGCTGCTCCTGGGCGTGCAGGCCCGTGAGGAACCCCGTGCCGCTGGGCAGATCCGCGCCGACGGCGCTCACCGCCACGACGTGCGGCACACCCGCGGCACGCACGGCGGTGACGATCGCCTCGCCGAGCTGGGCCATGTGGGCGTACCCGTCGGGCACCTCCGGTGCGAACGGCAGCAGCACGTAAGCGGCGTCGGCACCGCGAAACGCCTCGGTGAGCGCCGAGGCGTCGCTGGCGTCGACCGAGAACGGCTCGGCCCCGGCGTCACGCAGGGCGGCCAGCCGGTCCGCCGAGCGGCCGAGCGCCCGGACGTGCTCGCCGGCCTCGAGCAGGCGGAGGGCGGTGGCGCCGCCAGTCTGTCCTGTGGCTCCCATGACGGTGATCATCTGCGTCGTCCTCTCGTGAGTCAGGTCATTTGCTTACCGTCCACTCTGAGGGTGATGCGCCGGCCGAACAATGCCTATGCGTCGCCGATTCATGCCCAATCGTCCAGCCGCCATGGACGAACGGCGGATCGGGTCGGCACACTGGCGGCATGCGAGGCGAGGACCCGTGGGCCACACCCGATCCCCTGGGCGAGGCGCTGCACGTGCTCAGGATGTCCGGCACCTTCTACGTCCGCTCGGAGCTGAGCGCGCCCTGGGGCCTGACGCTGCCGCCCGAACCGCACTCCCTGTGGTTCCACGTCGTGAACGTCGGCGGCGGCTGGCTCGAGGTCGAGGGCACCGAGCCACGCCTCTTGCGGCCGGGTGACTTCGCCCTCGTGCCCCACGGCGAGGGCCACCGGATCCGCAGCGACCCGGACGCGCCCGCGCCCCGGGTCGAAGGGCTGCCCCACGACTACGTCAGCGACCGCTACGCGGTGCTCCGGCACGGCGGCGGAGGAGCGGCGACGAGCATCGTCTGCGGCACGGTGCGGTTCGGCCATCCCGCGGCGCGCAACCTGGTGGCGCTCCTGCCGCGGACGATCGTCGTCGAGATGTCGAGCGGCCCGACGCCCGTGCCCGAGACCGAGTGGATGCATGCCACCCTGCGCCTCATCGCCGCCGAGGCGAGCGCGCTGCGACCCGGGGGTGAGGCGGTCATCACCCGGCTGTCCGACATCCTGGTGATCCAGGCGATTCGGGCGTGGATCGCCCGCGAGCCCGAAGGCCAAACCGGCTGGCTGGGCGCGCTGCAAGACCCGCGCATCGGCCAGGCGATGTCGCTCGTCCACCGCGATCCCGCGCAGCCGTGGTCGGTGGCATCACTGGCCCGGGCGACGGCGATGTCGCGCTCGGCCTTCGCTGCCCGCTTCACCGAACTCGTGGGCGAGCCGGTCATGCGCTACGTGACCCGCTGGCGGATGCAGGTGGCACTCGACTGGCTCCAGCACGACGACGTGCCGGTCGCCGAACTGGCGGCGCGGCTGGGCTACGAGTCCGACGCCGCGTTCAGCCGAGCCTTCAAGCGCACGATCGGGATATCCCCCGGCGCCGTCTACCGCTCACCCTCCGGAACGCTGCCCGAGCTCCCGCTGCTGACGACGGCCTGACACCGCGTCGGTCTACCGGATCCGCTGCAAGCCGCACACCCGGCCCGTGAGACGCCAGAGAGGCCCTCTTCGACCTACCGAAAAGGGCCTCTGAGCTGGACTTTCGTTGGTGGCGGGGCGGGATTTGAACCCGCGACCTTCGGGCTATGCCCCGATGCACCTCGGTCAGATTCCGATCGCATCGTCTGATGATTGATCCGAATGCGCGACAGCCCTTTGGCTCGACGCCCGTTCTCAGGGGCATCGACCCACCGTCGCAGGGCCAGTCCCGCGATGTCGGAGCCCGTCGGCTCAGCCCGGCGAAAGGACGGCCTGCACCGCGGGGGCGACGTCGTCGCCCAGCCGGTCCACCAACCCGGCCACCAGGGTCGCGTCGTCGACCACGACGTCGAGATCGTCGACCTGCACCCGGGTGCCGCCGGGCGCCGCCTCGATGACCGCCCCCGGGCGCCGTTCGCTCAGGGCGAAGCGGCTGAAGGCCGTCCGCCAGGCCAGGCGGTCGGCGGCCTCGTCCTCGGGCACCGGCACCCCGATGTCGTCGGCGTGGGTGGCCAGCTCGGTGGCGATGTGGAAGGCCTGCCAACGGACGGGGTACGGACCCACGGAGCTGTCCATCTCGCCCCCGTCGCGCTCCCGTAGCCGGCGGCGGGTCTCGGCGTCCCCGGCGGCAAACTCGGCGACGACCTCGGCGGGGGGTCGGCCGGCCCGCTCGAAGACGCCGGCGTGGTTGAAGTCGTCCAGGCTGGTCATCCCGGCGGCGATGCCCTCCTGGATCATCGCCGCTACCCGGCCGTCCAGGCAGGCGTGGTGGTACTGCTCGACGGCGGCCAGGTGGGCGGCCACATCACCCGCCGACCAGCCGGCACAGGCCGACGGTGCCGCCCAAGCGGCCTCGTCCAGCCCGGCGAGGTGGGCCTCGAGGCGGGCGGCCTCGACGTCGAGGAGGTCATAGGGGTCATACCCCTCGAGGTGGCGGTCATCGGGTCCGGCGGCAGCGTCCATGACCCCCCATCTTTGCGCCCGTCGATCCGGCCGAACCAGGGCTGAGAGGTCACCGCCGCCATCGGCGCTCAGCCCAGGTGTACCCGACCGGCATGTCGTGGACACTGGAGCGCACGCAGCTATTTGCCTCCCCATGCGTCGCAGCCGCGCTCTCGACCGGCCGCGCCACCCCGTGCGCGACCCTCGGACTCGAACTCCCACGACTTCGGGATGTCATCCGATCCTGCGTCGGGTGAACGATCCGAATGTGCGTCAGAACAGTCCGGCCCAGCGTCGGGTTTGGATTCTGACGACTCCTCGGATGATGGATCCGAAACGATCAGCACGGCGACCGGTTCGGTGTCGTGGTCCAGGCCGAGGAGTTCCTGCCGCGTTCAGTGGTGATCGTCGCGCTCACCTCCCGCAGCGCTCGCGCTGCGTCGTTTCGTCCGGACATCGAGGTGAACGGTGAGGGCACCCGGGTGCTCGTCGAACAGATCGGCGCCGTTGACACGCAGCGGCTCGGCGAACTCGCAGGTCACCTCCGCCGCGAGGAACTCTGGGGCGTTGACGAAGCCCTCCTGACGGTCCTCGGCCTGCGCTGAAACCTCCCCGACCTC
>DATDAH010000331.1:0-9348 GCA_036525535.1 Acidimicrobiales bacterium | reverse complement strand
GACTTGTCGCCCGGGTTGTGGGTGTTGACGTAGTACGTGCCGGGCCGGCTGCCGTCGCCCGCCGGCGGGAAGTAGTAGGCGGCAGGGGCGTCGGCGGCCAGGTACTCGGGCACCGGGACGATGGCGCAGTCGGACTCGGGTAGGCGCCCGAACCAGGCGCCCATCGCCGCCTTGGCCCGGCCGAGGGCATCGGCGGCGTCGGCCATGATCTCGTCGCCCGTGGCGTACCTGAGGGCCGGGTCCGAACGCAGGCGGTCGAACACCGCCTCGGTGTCGGGGAGGCCGAAGGCCCGCCCCCCGATCTCGGCGTACTCGACGGGCAGGCGCTCGGTGATCTCCTCCATCCCGATGTCGTGCAGCTCCTGGGGGCTGAGGTCGGTGGTGGTGTGGAGGCGGACCAGGGCGGCGTAGATCTCGTCGCCGCCGTCGAGGTGGCACAGGCCGGGACGCTCGTCGGGGCGGGCCACCGGCTGGAGGTCGTCGGCCAGCACGGCCCGGTAGCGGACGAACCCGGGGCGGATGATCTCCTCGGTGACGTGGCGCAGCTGATCCCGCCACGCGTCCTCGTCCCAGCCCTCGGTGTCCTGGGGCGGTGGGAGCTGGACGAACGGGTCATCGTCGAGGGACGAGGCCAGGTAGCCGTCGACCTGGTTGAGGGAGCGTTCGATGCAGATGGCGGCGGGGGTCCGCCCGGCGGCCAGGCCGGACCGGAAGCGCTCGGCGGCCTGGTCGAGGAAGCGGCCGGCCTGGCGGTACCGCTCGACCAGCCGATCGGCGGACCGAGCGTCGCTGGCCCGGGTCTGGGGCGCGATCTGCAGGAGGTCGGCGTGCGCCCCCGTGTTCTGGTCCGAGGCCAGCTCCGCCAGGCGGAGCTCGACTCGGGTGCGGAGGCTCTCGACCTCGGCCCGCAACAGGCCCCGCGTCACCCGACCCTGGGCGGAGAGGGTCGCCGCGTCCAGGAGGTCGACGTCCTGGTCCAGCGCGGCGACCACGCCGAGGTGGGCGGACTCGGCCGTCGCGGACAGGTCGTCCATGCGGTCGTCGTAGCGGTGGTCGCCCACGAACGTGGCGTAGACGGGCGAGGCGTCCAGCACCGCCTCCCAGTAGGCATCGGCGATCCGGCGGAGGTCAGCGTCGCTCATGGCCCCGTTCTACCGCGAGGCCGGGGCCGTAGCCTTCCTGACCATGGGTTTCCCGGAGCGGCGGATGCGGCGGTTGCGGCGCACGCCGGCCCTGCGTCGCCTGGTCGCGGAGACCCGGCTGTCGGTCGACGACCTGATCGCTCCGCTGTTCGTGCGGGAGGGCATCGACGAGCCCCAGCCCATCAGGTCGCTCCCCGGCCAGGTGCAGCACACCCGGGAGAGCCTGCGCAAGGAGGTGACCGAACTGGCCGCGCTGGGCGTCCCGGCCGTGGTCCTCTTCGGCATCCCGGAGCACAAGGACGACGAGGGCTCGGGGGCCTGGAACCCCGACGGCATCGTCCAGCTCGCCCTGCGGGACCTGCGCGACGACATCGGTGACCGCCTCGTGCTCATCCCCGACCTCTGCCTGGACGAGTACACCGACCACGGCCACTGCGGTGTCCTCACGACCGACGGCCGGGTGGACAATGACGCCACCATCGAGCGCTACGCCCTGGCCGCGGTCGCCCAGGCCGAGGCCGGGGCCGACATCGTGGCCCCCTCCGGGATGATGGACGGCCAGGTCCGAGCGATCCGCACGGCGCTGGACGGGAGCGGCTTCGTCGACGTCGCCATCCTGGCCTACGCCGCCAAGTACGCCTCCGGCCTCTACGGCCCGTTCCGCGAGGCGGTCGACGTCGAGATCGTCGGCGGTGGGGACCGCAAGGGCTACCAGCAGGACCCGCGCAACGCCCGGGAGGCCCTGGAGGAGATCCGCCTCGACCTCGAGGAAGGAGCCGACCTGGTCATGGTCAAGCCCGCCTTGGCCTACCTCGACGTCATCGTCCGGGCCCGGGCCGCGATCGACGTTCCGCTGGCGGCCTATCACGTCTCCGGTGAGTACGCGATGGTGAAGGCTGCGGCCGAGAACGGCTGGATCGACGGCGAGGCTGTCCTGGCCGAGCACCTGACCGCCATTCGGCGGGCGGGCGCCGACATGATCCTGACCTACGCCGCCCGCGAGATCGCCTCGTCGTTGTGAGCAACCTCACCAACACCGGCCTCTTCGCCCGCGCCCGTGCGGTCATCCCCGGTGGGGTGGACTCACCGGTCCGGGCCTTCGGCTCGGTCGGCGGCGAGCCCTACTTCGTCGCCCGGGCCGAAGGGGCCTACGTCTGGGACGTCGAGGGCCGGCGCTACACCGACTTCGTCCAGTCCTACGGCGCCGTCATCCTGGGCCACAGCCACCCGGCCGTCGTCGAGGCGGTGCAGCGGGCGGCCGAACGGGGGACGTCCTACGGCGCCCCCACCGAGGGTGAGGTCCTGCTGGCGGAGGCCATCGTCGAGCGCGTGCCGTCGGTGGACCGGGTCCGTCTGGTCAACAGCGGCACCGAGGCCACGATGACCGCGTTGCGCATCGCCCGGGGCTTCACCGGCCGGGACCGGGTCATCAAGTTCGCCGGCAACTACCACGGCCACGGCGACGCCCTGCTGGCCGGCTCCGGCAGCGGGGTGGCCACCCTCGGCCTGCCCGGCTCGGCCGGGGTGCCCGCCTCGGCGGTGGCCGAGACCCTGGTCGCCCCCTACAACGTGGTGCCCGACATCGGTGACGACGTGGCCGCGGTCATCGTCGAGCCGGTGGCCGCCAACATGGGCTTGATCCCGCCGGTCGACGGCTTCCTCGACGGCCTGCGAGCGGCGTGCGACGCCGCCGGCGCCCTGCTGATCTTCGACGAGGTGATCACCGGGTTCCGCCTCGGCGCCGCCGGGGCCCAGGGCACCTTCGCCGTCACCCCGGACCTGTCCTGCTTCGGCAAGGTCATCGGGGGTGGCCTGCCGCTGGCGGCGATCGGCGGACGGGCCGACGTCATGGCCGTGCTCGCCCCCGACGGCCCCGTGTACCAGGCGGGCACGCTCTCCGGGAACCCCCTGGCGACCGCCGCCGGCCTCGCCGTCCTCGGCGAGCTGGACGATGGCGCCTACCGGATGCTGGCGGGACGGGCCGAGATGCTCGGGGGTTGGCTGACCGACGTGATCGCCGAGTCGGGCCTGCCCATCCGGGTCCCGGTCGTCGGCCCGCTCCTCGGCCTCTACTTCGCCACCGACGAGCCCCGGGACTACGAGGCGGCCAAGCGGACCGACGAGGCCCTCTACGCCGCCTTCTTCCACGCCCTGCTCGACCGGGGCGTGGCGATCGCCCCCGGCGGCTACGAGGTCCTCTTCCCGGGCCTGGCCCACACCAAGGACGAGCTGGAGCGGGTGGCCGACCTGGCCTCCGCCGCCGCCATGGAGGTCGCGGCAATGGAGCCGAGCCGCTAGGCGAGGCGACCAGGAAGCACAGCGTCTCTCATCGCCGAGCGCAGCGAGGCGAGCCTCCCGTTCATCCCGCGACGGCCGCACCTGTTTGCCGAGGTCCTAGGCGGTAGAACGGGGGCGTGACCGACGAGCCCTCCCGCAACGACGCCCTGGTGCTGTTCGGCGCCACCGGCGACCTGGCCGTGAAGAAGATCTTCCCGGCCGTCTACGAGATGGCCAAGAACGGCACCCTCGGCGACGCGCCCGTACTCGGGGTGGCCTCCCGGGACTGGACGGTCGACCAGCTCCGGGAGCACGCCCGGGAGGCGATCATCGCGAAGACCGAGATCGACGAAGCGATCTGGGCCGACCTGGCGCCCCGCATCAGCTACGTCAGCGGCGACTACCGCCAGGCCGACACCTACGCCCGTCTGGCCGAAGCCATCGGCGCCGAGGGCTGTGATCGGCCGCTGTACTACCTGGCCATCCCCCCGGCCCTCTTCGACGACGTCGTCCAGGGCCTCCACGCCGCCCACTGCACGGGCAACGCCCGGGTCGTGGTCGAGAAGCCGTTCGGCCGGGACCTCGAGTCGGCCGAGGAGCTCAACGGGGTCCTCCACCAGGCCTTCGCCGAGAAGGACATCTTCCGCATCGACCACTACCTGGGCAAGGAGTCGGTCGAGAGCCTGCTCGTGTTCCGGTTCGCCAACTCGCTCCTCGAGCCGGTCTGGAACCGCAACTTCGTGTCCAGCGTCCAGATCACGATGGCCGAGGACTTCGGCGTCGAGGGGCGGGGCGCGTTCTACGACAGCGCGGGCGCGGTCCGCGACGTCATCCAGAACCACCTCCTGCAGATCGTGGCCCTGCTGGCCATGGAGCCACCGGCGGGGGACGGGGCCGACGCCCTGCGGGACGAGAAGGTGAAGGTGTTCCGGCAGATACGCACCCTGGACCCCAGCCACATGGTGCGGGGCCAGTACCGGGGGTACGTGGACGAGCCCGGCGTGACCCCCGGCTCCGACATCGAGACCTTCGCCGCTCTCCGGTTCGAAATCGATTCCTGGCGGTGGTCCGGTGTGCCCTGGCTCATCCGTTCGGGCAAGGAGATGCCGGCGTCGGCCACCGAGGCGGTGGTGACCTTCCATGAGCCGCCCCGCCTCCTGTTCGTCGACCCCGCCAGCCCGGCACCCCAGCCCAACCGGATCCGCTTCCGCATCAGCCCGACCGACGGCGTCGTGCTGCACCTCTTCTCCAAGGAGCCGGGCGACCGCATGGTCAGCGAGGCCGTCGACCTGGCGGTCGAGTACGAGCAGGTCTTCGGGCGGCGGCAGGAGGCCTACCAGCGTCTCCTCGAGGACGCCATGGACGGCGATCCCCGCCGCTTCGGCCGGGCCGACACCATCGCCGAGCAGTGGCGCCTGGTCAGCCGCCTCATCGCCGATCCCGACCCCGTCCACCTCTACGAGCGCCAGACCTGGGGCCCCGAGGAGGCCGCCGCCCTGGCTGAGCCCTACGGCGGCTGGGCCGACCCGATTCCCGCGTAGTCCGGGTCGAGCGGGGGCAGGCATAGCCTTCGCGGCCATGACGGCGCTGGAGGCGCTCGCCCGGGAGGCGATCGAGGTCTGGGACGGCCGTCTCGAGCTCGACCTGTTCGCCACCGACGACCCCGCGGCCGTCGCCGCCCTGATCGAGGCCTTTTGCGACGAGACCCTCGGCCGCCCGGTCGCGGGGATCCTCTATGCGCCCGGTGTCGGCCTCGTCGTCGGCCTGCACCTGGCCGACGGTCGGGACGTGGTCATCAAGGTCCATCGCTGGCACGCATCGGCGGCGCGGCTGGCCGCGACACAGGAGGTCCAGGTCGAGCTGGCCGTCGCCGGCCTCCCCGTGCCGCGACCGCTCCTCGGCCCGACCCCGTTGGGGAGAGGTGTGGCCACGGTCGAGGAGCACCTCGGTGGAACCGCGACCGACGGTCACGACCCGGCCGCACGCACGACGATGGCGGTCGGCCTGCATCGCCTCGTCGAGGCCGCCGCCCCGCTGCCGGCCGAGGTCGGCCGTGCCCTCGTCCTCCGACCGGATGGAGCGCCGATGTGGCCCGAGCCCCACAGCCTCCGGTTCGACTTCGAGGCCACGAGCGTCGGCGCCGAGTGGATCGACCGCCACTTCGCGGCTGCGCAGCGGCGGCTGCGCCCCACCCGGGGAGGCGACCAGATCGGTCACTTCGACTGGCGGGTCCAGAACTTGGCCTTTCGTGACGGCGAGATCGCGGCCATCTACGACTGGGACTCGCTGGCGACCGCGCCCGAGCCGGTGATCGTGGGCAACGCTGCCGGCGGGTTCTGCATCGACTGGGAGGCGGCGGACGAGGATCCACCACCGACGGTGGAGGAGATGTTCGCCTTCGTCGCCGACTACGAGTCGGCCCGCGGCCGGCCGTTCGATGCGGACGAGCGGGAGGCGCTCGACGCCGCCAACTTGGCGATGGTGGCCTACGGCGCCCGCTGCCAGCACTCGGACCTGTACCTTCAGCCTGAGTTCGGCGACACCTCCGCGATCGGCTGGCTCCGCCTCCTCCGTGACCGGGGTGACCGGTGCTTCGCGTGACGGCTAGGCCGCGGGGCGCTCCGGGACCATGCGGGCGATCCGGGCCACGGAGCGGTAGGCCGCTTCGGCGGGGCCGAGCTCGTCCTCCCGCAGGAGGTTGGCCATGATGCGCAGCACCCACTCCATGAGGGATTGGCTGTGCATGCCGACCCGGGTCAGCTCCCGCATGAGGGCGGGGCGGCCGATGATCTTGGTGAAGGCTCGGGCCACCCGGAAGTAGAGCCCGTACTCGTCGTCCAGCAGCTGCGGGTAGGTCTGCAGCGCCCGGGCGTCGCCGGTGACCAGCGACGCGTCGAGCAGGCGGGCGGCCATGCGTCCGGTCTCGTAGGCGTAGTCGATGCCCTCGCCGTTGAACGGGTTGATGGAGCCGGCGGCGTCACCGATGACGATCCAGCTCGGTCCCACCTTCGGTGACACCGAGCCGGCCATGGGCAAGCGCCCGCCGGTGGCCTCGCCCACCTTGGTCTCGGGCCCGATCTCCCAGTAGCCCGGGGCGGTGAGCGCGAACTCGTCGAGCAGGTGGCTGGTGTTGATGCTGCGGTAGTCGCGGAAGGTGGACAGCAGGCCCACGCCCACGTTGATCGTCCCGTCGCCGACCGGGAAGATCCAGCCATAGCCGGGGAGGGAGTTGCCGTTGCGGTCGACCATGTCGAGCGCGCTCTCGATCCACGGGTCGTCGTGCCGCGGGCTCTCGTAGTAGCCGCGGAGGGCCATGCCCTGCGGGTAGCTGCGGTCCCGGGCGGTGCCGAGCGCCCGGCCGAAGCGGCTGTTGGCCCCGTCGGCCACGACCACGAAGCGGGCCGTGATCTCCTCGGTCCGGCCGGTGGCGCCGTCCTTGACCTCAGCGCCCCTGACCAGGCCATCCTTCAGCAAGGGGGCTACGGCCTCGCACTGCGTGCGCAGGCGGGCGCCGGCGGCCACGGCGTGGTCGGCCACCATCTGATCCAGGTCCCGGCGGCGCACGACGTAGCCGTGGCTCGGGAAGACCGGGTGGTCGGGCCAGTTCATCTCGAGGGTGATGCCGTGGGCCAGGGCCCGCAGCCCCTCGTAGCGGTGGTACTGCTCCAGCCCACCGGCCAGACCCATCTCTTCGAGCTGGTACACCGCCCGCGGGGTCAGGCCGTCGCCGCAGGTCTTCTCGCGGGGGAAGGCCTTGCGCTCGACGATCAGCACGTCGTGGCCGGCCTTGGCCAACCAGTAGCCGCAGGCTGCTCCGGCCGGACCCCCGCCGACGATGAGGACGTCAGCGTCCGGGGCCACCGTCAGCCGGCGACGGGAGCGTCGACGAGCTCGCCCGTCTCCGGGTCGTAGACCACCAGGAGGTTGCCCTCCTCGTCGATCAGCCCTTCCTCGACCGGGTCGAGGCCGCCGAACTCGGAGCGCTCGTAGGCCACGACGGACATGAGCTCCTCGGGCGTGAGCTCGTCGGCCCAGGCGGGCATGCCGCCGCCGACGGGCTTGCTGCCGTCGCCGTAGGTGTCGCCGACCTCGGCGGCCCACCCGGTCGAGCCGAGGCTGACCCACTGGGCGTGGGTGGCGGGATCGCTGAACGTCTCGCCCACGGTGTCGAGGGCGGGGCCGACCCCCCCACCGCCGGTGGCGCCGTGGCAGCTGGCGCACTTGCCGTAGACGGTGGCCCCCACGTCGAGGGCGCCGAGGGCCTCGCTGGTCGGGGGCTCGAGGGTGCCGGCGTAGACGTACCCCCAGAGGGGGAGGAGCACGATCACGGGCAGGGCCCAGATCGGGACCCGCTTGCGCCGCAGGGCGGCCTGGACGTTGGGTGGGGGGGCCGACGGTTCCGGGTCGGGCACGCCCGGGGCGATCGGGGCCGGGGCGGCCACGGCGGGGGTGCCCGCGGCGGCGGACGTGGTGGCCGGGGCATCTCCGCCGGCGTCGCCGCTGGCGGCGAGGGCACCACCCTCCTCGTCGCCGCCGAGACCGAGGGCGGCACGGCGCTCACGCGAGCGCTGGAGCAGATAGTCGGGAACCTCGGTCACCATGCCTCCGGTGAGTCTGCGTGGGCTTGGTCACTCTAGGCCCACCCCACCGCCCGGGACCAAGCAGCCGGGCGCCCTTTTCGCCGCCTGGAGGGAGGCCCGCTCCCGATGTGTTTCGGCCGGGGGTGCCGTGCTAGACCACAGATCGAGGCCCGGCGGCTAGCCTTGGGCCCGACGATTGTGATTGCGTTCACGAAGTCGGAACCGGTGACCCAGACCCCGAGGAGGTGACAGGCAGGTGGTTGCGTTCGTTGCCTCCGTGCTCGTCAGCATCGCCCTCATCGGTGGGGGCATCTTCTACATGCACCGTCGCCCGGTCGACCCCAAGGGCACCTGGGGCGAGTCGATGGCCGGCGCCGTCTACGTCTTCCTCGCCCTCTTCTGGTGCTTCGGCGTGGTCCCGCACCAGTGGATCCTGTACGCCGACTCCGGCCTCGCCTGGAGGGTCGACAAGTACCTGGTCGGACCCGGATCCATCCTCGAGAACCTCCCCTTCGTCATCCCGTACTCGGCGCTCCGGGACATCATGGTGGTCAACATCAACGTCGTGTACGTGATCGTCTGGGCCAAGGTCTGGTCCTCCTGGCAGAGCCGGGGCAAGGCCGAGCCCGTCGCCGAGACCGTGACGTCGGACTACGGCCGACCCCTCGTCAAGGCCGAGGCGTGAGCCGATGACGACCACCGACGCCAATCCCCCGATGCCCGAGTTCCGGGCCGACTACGTCCTGCAGGAAGTGGACGCGGCATGGCTCGGTCAGGTGGTCAAGCCCAAGCAGTTCATCCACATCGACCAGTCCGAGTGCATCATGTGCGAGGGCTGCGTGGACATCTGCCCGTGGAAGTGCATCCACATGGTCACGCCCGACGCCATCGACGAGTCGATGGGCACCGAGCTGCCCGGCTTGGACCCCAGTGACCACGTGATCTTCACGATCGACGACGACGTCTGCACCCGGTGCGCCCTGTGCGTCGATCGTTGCCCGACCGGAGTCATCATCCTGGGGAAGATCGGCGCCCCCGCCTCCACCGGCGACGCCCACCAGCGCACCAACGCCCACGGTTACGCCTACGGCATGCGCCTCGGCTGACCAGGTAGATCAAGGAGCCCCCTCACCGTGGCGAAAGAAATCGCGAAGCGGCCCAATGCGGGCGAGCTGGTCGGCCAGAAGCTCGACGACCTCCAGGGTGGTCAGGTCTGGAGCTCGATCTTCCGACCCGGCTCGATCTTCCGGAAGGGCTACACGGACAGCCCCCGGAACCGGTCCTACGTCATCATGAACAGCGTCCTGTACCACCTCCACCCGGTGAAGGTGAAGCGGCACGCGGTCAAG
>DATDAH010000330.1:0-15629 GCA_036525535.1 Acidimicrobiales bacterium | reverse complement strand
GTGCAGTGGTCGCTTCGTACCTCGGCAGTGACCGGCACGCGATAGCGCGCTCGGGAGTGACACCGGGGGGAGAGTCCTAGGCATGCAGCCCAGCAGTGACCGTCCGACCAGCGGGGGATCCTCCCGCTCCTTGCGCCGCTACGGCCCGATCGCCGTCATCGTGGTGGTGGTCGCCGTCATCGGCGCCATCGTCCTCGTGTCCGGAGGGGGCGACGACAGCGACGACGCCACCGACGACACGGTGGCCGTCGCCGATGTGGGCGAAGGCGCGTTGTCCTTCTCCGCCGCCGAGGAGCAGGGCATCGAGGTCGACTGGCCCGCCACCTGTGACACCGAGCGCGGCACCGTCGCCATCCCGAACTACTTCGCGGCCGAGTGCTACCGCCCCTTCGAGGGGGACAACGGTGGGGCCACCGACACCGGGGTGACCGAGGACACGATCACCATCGCCTACTACCAGTCGCCGCCGAACCCGATCTCGGACTTCATCCTGGGGGGCTTCGGCATCACCGACACCAACGAGGAGGCGCTGGCGACCCTGCAGACCTATGTCGACCTCTTCAACGAGTACTTCGAGACCTACGGCCGCACGGTCGAGGTCGTCGAGGTCGAGGGCTCGGGCCCACCGAACGACGACGTGGCCGCCCGGGCCGACGCCGTGCGGGTCGACGAGGAGATCGGGGCCTTCATGGTCTGGGGCGGCCCGATCCTGACCGACGCCTTCGCCGACGAGCTGGCGGCCCGCCAGATCCCGTGCATCAGCTGCCAGGTCGGTGAGCCCGACGCCTTCTCGGCCGACCGGGCCCCGTACGTGATCACGGTCGCCAACTCCCCCGATCAGGGACGGGCCCACCTCGTCGAATGGCTCTCCAAGCAGGTCGCCGGCCGGCCGGCCGAGTTCGCGGGCGAGGCCTTGCAGAGCGAGGACCGCGTGTTCGGCACCCTCTTCCTGGAGAGCGACGAGGACGCGGCCGCCCAGAACCAGGTCACGATCGACATGCTGGCTGACGAGGACATCGACGTAGCGGAACGCATCGCCTACCAGCTCGATCCCGCCCGGCTGCAGGAGCAGGCGGCCAGCGCCATTGCCCGCTTCAAGGAGGCCGGGGTGACCAGCATCATCTTCTCCGGCGATCCGGTGGCGCCGGCGACGTTCACGACCGAGGCCACGAACCAGGACTACTTCCCGGAATGGATCATCACCGGCTCGGCCCTCACCGACACGACGGCGGCGGCCCGCAGCTTCGACCAGGAGCAGTGGTCGCACGCGTTCGGCATCAGCAGCCTCGCGGCCCGGCTGAACCCGGAGAACTCCGGATCCTTCTACCTCTACACCTGGTACACGGGCGAGGAGCCTCCGGCCGCGGACACGACCGGCGTGATCCTGCCCCTCCCTCAGGTCTTCTTCGGTGCGCTCCAGGAGGTCGGGCCGGAGCTGACGCGCGAGGCCTGGGTGGCGGCCCTCCTGGCGGCCGAGCCCACGCCCGATGCCATCAGCCAGCCCTCGCTGGACTGGGGTGACGTCGAGGGCTGGCCCGCGACCGATTACCACGGCATCGACGACTGGACCGAGATCTGGTGGGACTCGGAGTCCGAGGGGCCGAGTGAGATCCGCCGGGTCGAGCCCGGCATCTACCAGTACGTGGACGGCGGTCGCCGCTACCGCCTCGGCGAGTGGCCCGAGGAGGACAGCCGGGCCTTCGATCCCGAGGGCGCGGTGGCCTTCTATGAGCAGCCGCCGGAGGGCGAGGAGGCCCCGGACTACCCGTCGCCCGCGGGCTGAGCGCTAGTCGTCCTGCTCGCGCAGGAACCGCTCGAACTCCTCCGCCAGCTCGTCACCGGAGCGCAGCTCGATCCCGCCGTCCTCGGGGTCGGGCTCGCTCTGGTCGACGTGGATCTCCAACTGGTGGACCAGTTCCTGGTTCTCGTCGCTGTTGGCCACGAGCTCGTCGAGACGGTCCCGGATCGTCTCCACCTCCGCATCCAGCTCGCCATGGTCGAAACGCAACCCGGCGACCTCGAAGAGCCCGTCGATGAGGCGAACGGCCGCGGCGGGGTAGGGCATGGCCGCGGCGTAGTGGGGGACTTGGGCCCAGAGGCCGAGGGCGGACATGCCGATCTCGGCCGCCTGCGCCTCGATGGCCGCCGCCACCCCGGCGGGCACCTCGAGGGTTCCCCGGATGAAGCCGACCCGCTGGGCCATGTCGTGGGAGGAGGCCGTGGAGGCCAGCTGTACGGGGCGGGTGTGCGGGACGGGGGCGGGGTAGGCCCCGAGCCCGTAGACCTCGGTCACCTCGAAGCCCTCGGCGAGCTCGATGACGGCCTTGGCGAACGACGGCCAGTTGTGGTCGGGCTCCGGCCCGTGGAGGAAGAGCACGTCTCGCCCCTCGCGGTCCCAGGTCTCGTCCAGGCGAATGGTCGGCCAGGTGAGACCCGTGTTCACCCCGTCGACCAGGTGCATGATCGGGCGCCGAGCCCGGTGGTCGAGAAGGGTGTCGCTGTTGAACGTGGCCACCGGGATCTGTTCGGCCGAGGCCAGGATGGTCTCCGCCGCCGAGGCGGCACCGCCACCGGCGTCGATCCAGCCCTCCAGGGCCACCAACAGGACGGGCTCGGACAGCCCCGGGTCCTGGTGGAACTCGTAGAGCGGGTGGCTCACGGGTCCATCCCCAGGGTCGTGGCCGCCGCGTTGGCCAGGTTGGCCACGTGGTGGGTGAACATCTCGACCAGCGCGCTGGCGTCGGGGCCACCCATGACCCCGGCCTGGTAGCGCTTGAGCACGCCCTCACAGATGCAGGCCAGCTTCCAGAAGCCGAAGGCGATGTAGTAGTCGATCTCGGCCAGGTCCCGGCCGGAGGTGCTGGCGTAGCGGGCCCGGAGGTCGGCCCGGGTGCCGAACCCCTCGACGGTGGTCGGGGCGTCAGGAGCGGCGACCAGGGTGTCGCCGGGCTCCGTCCAGTACATGCAGAGCTGGCCGACGTCGGCCAGGGGATCGCCCAGGGTGCAGAGCTCCCAGTCGAGCACGGCCTGGATGTTCCCCTCGTCGTCGAGGACGCAGTTGTCCAGGCGGTAGTCGCCGTGGACGATGGCCACGCCGACCTGCTCCGGCACCGAGAGGGCCAAGCGGTCGTGCACGGCGTCGATGACCGGGAGCTCCCGGGTCTTCGACTTCTCCCACTGCCCCTGCCACCGCTTGAGCTGCCGTTCGATGTAGCCCTCGTGGCGGCCCAGGTCGCCCAGCCCCACCGCTTCGACGTCGACGGCGTGGATCTCGGCCAGCACGTCGACGATGGACTCGGTGGCCCGGGCGCGGTGCTCGACGGGGAGCTGACGGGCCCCTTCGGCGTTGCGCACGATGGGGCCGTCGACAAAGGCCATGACGTAGAAGGGGGCTCCGTTCACCGAGTCGTCCGGGCTGAGGCCGATGATGGGGGCCACCGGGACCGGAGTCGGGGCCAGCGCCGAGATGATGCGGTGCTCCCGACCCATGTCGTGGGCCGTGGCCAGGACATGGCCGAGCGGTGGGCGGCGCAACACCCAGCGGGCGCCGGTGCGGTCGGTGACCGAGTAGGTCAGGTTGGAGCGGCCGCCGGCGAGGAGGTCGAAGGCGAGGGGCGGTTGGGCCTCGGGGACGTGGGTGGCGAACCAGTCGGTCACCTCCTCCGGGTGGATCCCCTCGACCGGGATCGTCTCGGCTTCGTCGGTGTTCGCCATCGCCAGCAACCTACTGCTACACCGGAATGCCCCGACCCCTCACCCCGTTGGATGAACCGATGACCGAAGTCACCGATGCCACCTTCCAGACCGCCGTCCTCGACCGCTCAGACGAAGTCCCCGTCGTGGTCGACCTGTGGGCCCCCTGGTGCGGACCCTGCACGCAGCTGGGACCCATCCTGGAGAAGGTGATCGGGGCGACCGACGGCAAGGTCGAGCTGGTAAAGGTCGACATCGACGAGAACCCCCAGGTGTCCCAGGCCTTCCAGGTCCAGTCGATCCCGGCCGTCTACGCGCTCAAGGACGGTGCCGTCGTGGACAGCTTCATCGGGGCCCAGGGGGAGGATGCCGTCCAGGCGTTCGTCGATGGCCTGCTGCCCAGCGAGACCGAGAACACCATCGAGGCGCTGCTGGCCGCAGGCGACGAGGCGTCCCTCGACCAGGTCCTGGCCCTCGTGCCCGACGACGAGCGGGCTGTGGTCGCGCTCGCCGACCTGTGGGTCGACGGCGGTCGGGCCGACGAGGCCCTGGAGCTGCTGACCCGGATCCCCGAGTCCCCCGAGACCCGCCGGGTCGCGGCGAAGGCCCGCACGGGCGAGGCCGTGGTCGACGGTGATGAGATCAGCGGTCGCCTCGACGGCCTGCTCGACCGGGTCAAAGCGGACGACGACGCCCGCCAGGAGTTCGTCGACCTGCTCGAGCTCCTCGGCCCCGACGACCCCCGCACCGCGGCCTACCGCAAGTCGTTGTCGCAACGCCTCTTCTGAGCCTGGCTTCGGCGTAAAAGGGATTGAAAGGGGCTATCATCCCTCTGCGCTTCCCCCGCGTGCTGCCCAGCCGTGGAGGACTGCCGTGCCTGCGGAGCCCCCCGATCCTGCCGACCCTGTCGGGCTGAACCGCCCCGTCGCCCCCCTTCGCCCGACGGACCGGCTCCTCGCCCTCCTGGCCGACCTCGGCCTCTCACCCCGGGCCACACTGCTCGGCTTCGCGGTCTGCCTCGTCGCCCTGCTGGGCTGGCTGTGGCTACGGTCGCCGGCCCCGCCCGACGCCGAGGCGGGGCTACCACTGGTGCCCGCGGCCACGACGGCGCTCCCGGGGGCCTCGTCCTTGCCGATCGTCGCGAACGGAGACACCGTGCTCGCCCATGCCGCGGGAGCGGTGCGGCGCCCCGGCCTCTACGAGCTGGCCGCTGGAGAACGGGTGGCCGACCTGCTGGAGGCGGCGGGTGGGCCCACCCGGGCGGCAGACCTGGATCGGGTCAACCTGGCGGCCCCGGTCGCCGACGGGACCCAGGTCATCGTCCCTCGGCGCGGCGAGCCCGCCCCCTCTTTGTCGACGCCGACCGACGGACCGAGCCCGTCGGACCCACCCGCGGCACCCGTGAACATCAACCTGGCCGGGCCCGAGGAGCTCGAGACGCTGCCCGGCGTCGGGCCGGCCACCGCGGCGGCGATCATCGAGTACCGGGACGCCAACGGTCCGTTCGCGTCGGCCGATGAGCTCATCGACGTGCCCGGCATCGGCGAGGCCAAGCTGGCCGCGGTCGCCGACCTCGTCACCGTCTAGGCGTGGCCTCAGAGGAAGGTCAACACGAGGACCATGACCAGCAGGCCCCCGACGATGCCGATGACCACCCCACCGGCGTAGAAGGCCACCTCCCGCCAGAAGTCCCACCAGGAGGCGTCCACGTCCTGAGTGGCTCGCTGACTGGCCCACTTCCCGAAGAACACCCACGCCGCCAGGCTGGAGAGCAGGGCCAGGGTCACATTGATCGGCCCGGAGACCCACGGCAGCCCGACGGCCAGCGCCGTCGGCACGGCGAACAGGACGAGGCCCCAGGCGCCGAGATACGGCTCGCCGCAGGCCGTCCCGTCACAGGGGTACAGGCGGAGCACGATGGCGGCCAGCAGGCCGAGGCCGAGGGGCACGGCCAGGACGGCGATCGGGCCGAGGGTGCGGATCCGACCGGGCCGGGCCACCGTGCCCGGGCTCGGACCGGTCCCGGCCGGGCCTGATGGTGTCCGCGCCACCCGTTCACCGTACCGACGCCGTCCGCCGCCATCGGGCATCGGCTGGCGGGCTCGCTGACCGATGAGCGATCGGGCGGCGGTCGTGGTGGCCCTGGCGGTGGCCGTCGGCGCGTGGTGGGCGGCCCCCGTGCCCCGCCCCATCGGTGTGGTGGTCGCGGCGGCGGCCCTCGTCGCACGGCGACCGGCGTTGCTCGCCGTTGGCGGCCTGCTGCTGGCGGCCGGATTGGCCCACGCCGCCTGGGCCGGCCTCGAGCCTCCGCCCCCCGCATCGGTCACGGCTCGGGCCGTCACCCTGGTCACCGACCCCGAGGTCGACGGCGGGAAGGTGAGCGCGGTGGTCCGCCTCGACGGTCGTCGCCTGGAGGCCCAGGCGGACGACGGGCCTGACGCCACGACCTTCGCCGAGGCATTGGCGGGTGAGCGTCCGGTCCTCTCGGGACGCATCGTGCCGGTCACCGGCCGGCCCGATCTGGCCGTACGTCACGTGGCCGGCCGCCTCGTCGTCGACGTCGTCGGCCCGGTCGGTGCGGCGGACCCGGTGAGCACGGTCGCCAACCATCTGCGCCGAGCGGTGGTCCGGGGTGCGCAGCCCCTGGGGGACGATGCCACCGCCCTGCTCACCGGGATCCTCTTCGGCGACGACCGGGCACAGCCGCCGGCGACGACCGACGACTTCCGAGCCGCGGGGCTGAGCCATCTCTTGGCCGTGTCCGGGCAGAACGTGGCCTTCGTGCTGGTGGTGGCCGGCGTGGGGCTGGGTCGACTCGGGCTGGGGAGCCGGTTCTTGGCCGTGCTGCTGGTCCTCGCCTTCTTCGCCCTCCTGACCCGCTTCGAGCCCTCCGTCCTGCGCGCTACGGCGATGGCGGCCGTCGCCGCGGGGGCCACCTTCGGCGGGCGGGCCGTGAGCCGTCCCCGGGTGCTGGCCCTCGCCGTCGCCGCCTTGCTGTTGGTGGACCCGATCCTGGTCCACTCGGTCGGGTTCGGCCTGTCCGTGGCGGCCACGGCCGGGATCGTGGTCTTGGCCACCCGCCTCGAACCGCGGCTCGCCGGCCCGGCCGCGGTGCGCGAGTCGGCAGCGGTGACCCTGGCCGCACAGGTCGCCGTGGCCCCTCTGCTGGCGACGGTGTTCGGCGGGGTGCCGCTCGTCTCCGTCCCGGCCAACCTGCTGGCCGGCCCGGCCGCCGGCTTCGTCATGGTCTGGGGCCTCCTGGCGGGGCCGATCGCCGGGTACGTGCCGTTCCTCGCCCCCGCACTGCACCTCCCGACCGGCGTGGCCCTCGGCTGGCTCGACCTCGTCGCTCGCGGGGCTGCCGCCACACCCCTGGGCGAGCTCCGGGCCCCGCATCTCGCCGTACTCGCCGCCGCCCTGGCCGTCCACGGCCGACCGGCTCTCCGCCGACCGGCCGTCGTCGTGGTCCTCGCCGTCCTGGTCACGCCGGGGCTGCTCCTCGCCCGCCAGGTACCCCTCACGGGGCAGGCGGTGGCCACGGGAGCGCAGGTGTGGCGAGACGGTGGCGCGGTGGTCGTCCGGCTGGACGGGCGGGCCCGGGCCGCGCCGGTCCTCGAAGGGCTCCGCCGGCTGGGCGTGCGTCGGGCCGGCCTGGTCCTGCTGACCGCCTCGTCGCCTTCGGCGGATGCGACGGTCGCGGCGGTGGCGTCGCGCGGGAGCGCCGCGGTCATCGGACCCGAGGACGACCCACCATCCCCCGACGAGGTCCTCCGGCAGGGCCCGTTCGCCGTCGAAGCGATGACCGTCACCGGCGACCGGGTCCAATGGTTGGTCCGGGTCGACCCGGCCTCGGTACGGTCGGCCGATGTTCGTGGCGCTCGGTCCCCACCGCTACGACATCACCCATCGGGCCCTGGTCATGGGGATCCTCAACCGGACGCCTGACTCGTTCTTCGACCGGGGCGCCACCTGGGACTTCGACGCCTTCCTGGCCACCGCCGAGCAACTGGTGGCGGACGGCGCCGACTTCCTCGACGTGGGCGGGGTCAAGGCGGGACCCGGGCCCGAAGTGACTGAAACCGAGGAGACGGACCGGGTCCTTCCCGCGGTGGACGCCCTCATCGCCCGCTTCGACCTCCCGGTCAGCGTGGACACCTTCCGGGCGTCAGTGGCCCGCGCCGGCTATGCCGCCGGTGCGGTCATCGGCAACGACATCTCCGGCTTCGCCGACCCCGGCTACCTCCCCGCGGCCGCCGAAGCCGGCGCCTCGGTGGTGGCCACCCATGTGCGCCTGGCGCCTCGGGTACCGGATACCGAGCCGACCTACGACGACGTCTCCGCCGAGGTCTGTGCCTTCCTCGCCGACCGAGCCGCCCAGGCCGTGGCCGCCGGCATCCCAGCGGAGCGGGTGATGGTCGACGCCGGCCTGGACCTCGGCAAGACCCCGCCGCAGTCGGCGCTCCTGCTCACCCGCTCCGACGACCTCGTCAGCCTCGGTTTCCCCGTGTTCCTGTCGGCCTCGAACAAGCGCTTCCTCGGCGAGTTGGTCGGGACCGACGTCCACGACCGCCGCGAGGCCAGCCTGGCCGCGCACGCCTTGGGGATCGCCAAAGGTTGTCGCATCCTGCGGGCCCACGACGTCCGCGGTTCCCGGCGCGTGGCCGACGTGATGGCTGCCATCCTGTCGAGGACATGAGCGGGCGCATCCGGCTGGTCAAGGGCGACGACGACACCATCCGCGGCGACGCGGTCCGGGATCTGACCAACGAGCTCCTCGGCGATCTCGACGCCAGTCTGGCCCTCGACCGGGTGGAGGGTGACGACTTCGAGCTGGCCACGGCGGTCGACGCGGCGCAGACCTCTCCGTTCCTGACCGATCGCCGGGTCGTGGTCGTCCGCAACCTGGCCCGCTTCTCCGCCGACGAGCTGGCCCCGCTCGTCGCGTACCTCGGCGACCCGCTGCCCACGACCGATCTGATCCTGGTCTGGGAGAAGGCACCGGGGTCCACCGCTCGCCTCAACCCGGTCCCGAAGAAGCTCAATGAGGCGCTCGCCGGCGCCGGCGGCGAGGTCCTCGACACCTCGGTCGGGCGGAACGCGAAGGACTGGGTCAACGACCAGCTGGCCGCCAGCACCGTCAACCTGGACAAGGGCGCCCGAGACCTCGTCGCCGCCCACCTCGCCGGTGACCTCGGACGGCTCGCCGCTGTCATCACGACGATCGAGGCGGCCTACGGGCCGGGGGCCAAGCTCGACTCGGACGCCGTCGCTCCCTTCCTCGGTGAAGCCGGCGGCATCCCGCCGTGGGACCTGACCGACGCGATCGACTCCGGCGACATCGGACTGGCCATCGAACGAGTGCACCGGATGCTGGGCGCGGGCACCATGCACTCGCTCCAGGTCCTGGCCATCCTGACGACGCACTTCCGCCGGATACTGGCCCTCGAAGGCGCCGACGTGCGGACCGAGGCCGATGCCGCAGCCCGCCTGGGGCTCAAGGGCAAGTCCACCTTTCCTGCCAAGAAGGCACTCGGCCGGGCCAACCGCCTCGGCTACGACGGCAGCGCCCAAGCGGTCGGCCTCCTCGCCCAGGCCGACGTCGACCTCCGCGGCAAGACCGCGTGGCCCGAGGAGCTGGTCCTGGAAGTGCTGGTGGCCCGCCTGGCCAGACTCAGCCGCTGAGGCCTCGGGCCGGGTCCAGTGAACTCCGCCACCGCACGCCGCGGCCTCAGCCGTCAATGGAGGAAAGAGGGCCCGGAATCCGGACCTTGTTTCCTCCACAGAGATCAGCCGGTCACCTAGGGGCGCGGCCGAGCCGGCAGAGCCGAACCCGGCCACCGATCCGCTCAACGACCCCTCCGTGCCATCGTTGCCCGGCCTCGAGCCGCAGTGACTTCACCGTCGACGCACGCGCGTCAATCCATCAGGCCGAGAGTGAGCAGGAGGCCCGGCCCGCGGGCCGGAAGGAGGAGGAGCTACGCCTTGGTGGCGTCGGCGCGCTTCTGGAGGCGGGACTTGCGGCGGGAGGCCTCGTTCTTGTGGATGACGCCCTTGGCGGCCGCCTTGTCGATGGTCTTCATCGCCACCTGCAGAGTCTCATCGGGGTTCTCACCGCCGGCCTCGGCCGCCTTCACCCGGGTGCGGAGCTCGGAACGAACCTGCTTGTTGCGGACGCGCCGCTTCTCGTTCTGCTTGTTGCGCTTGATCTGACTCTTGATGTTGGCCATGACGGGCATGGACGATACCGGGACGGGTGGCTGCGGCCCTACCCTCGCTGGGTTCCGATGACCGAGATCTCCCGAATCCGCAACCTGTGCCTTCTGGCCCACATCGACCACGGCAAGTCGACGTTGGCCGATCGGATGCTGGAGATCTGCGGGGCCGTCGAGCTGCGGGACATGCGGGCCCAGTACCTCGACACCATGGACCTGGAGCGCGAACGGGGCATCACCATCAAGCTCCAGAGCGTCCGCCTGGAGTACGGCGAGCACACCCTCCATCTCATCGACACGCCGGGCCATGTGGACTTCGGCTACGAGGTCTCCCGGTCGCTGGCCGCCTGCGAGGGGGTGGTCCTCCTCGTCGACGCGGCCCAGGGCATCGAGGCCCAGACCCTGGCCAACTGCTACCTGGCCCTGGAACACGACCTCGAGATCGTGGCCTGTCTCAACAAGATCGACCTCCCGGCGGCCGAGCCCGAGCTGCGGGCGGAGGAGATCGAGCACGTGCTCGGCATCCCGGCCGAGGACATCCTGCCCATCTCGGCCAAGACGGGGGAGGGGGTGACCGACCTGCTCGACGCCATCGTCGAGCGCATCCCGCCGCCCGTCGGGAGTGAGGACGGCCCGCTCCAGGGCCTGATCTTCGACTCCCACTACGACCAGTTCCGGGGCGTGATCAGCTCGATCCGGGTCATGAACGGCCGCCTCGACACCGGTGACGAGCTGAAGTTCATGCACGCCGGCGTGACCCACGACGCCGACGAGCTGGGGGTGCGCCTGCCGGCGCCCACGCCCGTGGCCAGCCTCGGGCCGGGCGAGGTCGGCTACCTGATCGCCGGTATCAAGGATGTGGCCGAGGCCCGGTCCGGTGAGACGGTGACCAACGCCCGGGGCGGCGCGGCCGAGCCCCTCGAGGGCTACCAGGAGCCCAAGCCCATGGTGTTCTGCGGCCTCTATCCCGTGGAGGGCGACGACTTCGCCGACTTCCGCGAGGCGCTGGACCGGCTGATCATCGACGACGGCAGCTTCACCTTCGAGCCCGAGACGTCCGGCGCCCTCGGCTTCGGGTTCCGGTGTGGCTTCCTCGGCCTGCTCCACATGGAGATCGTGCGGGAGCGCCTCGAGCGGGAGTTCGACCTGGCCCTCATCGCCACGGCGCCATCGGTCGAGTACCGGGTCGAGACGAACGACGGCCGCGTGGTCGCGGTCGACAACCCGTCGGATCTGCCCCCGGCGGGCGAGATCGTGGCCATCCAGGAGCCGTGGCTCAAGGCCTCGATCATCACCCCGTCCGGCTACACGGGCACGCTCATCGAGCTCTGCGAAAGCCGGCGAGGGAGCCAGCAGCGCATCGACTACCTCTCACCCGAGCGGGTCGAGCTCGTCTACCGGGTGCCGCTGGCCGAGGTCGTCACCGACTTCTTCGACCAGCTCAAGAGCCGGAGCCAGGGCTATGCCAGCCTCGACTACGAGCCCGACGGCTACGAGGCGTCCAACCTGGTGAAGGTCGATGTGCTGCTCAACGGTGTCCCTGTCGACGCCTTCAGCACGATCGTGCACCGCGACAGCTCCTACGAGTACGGCAAGAAGATCGTGGCCAAGCTGCGAGAGCTGATCCCCCGGCAGATGTTCGACGTCCCGATCCAGGCGGCCATCGGGGGCCGGATCATCGCCCGGGAGACGGTGAAGGCCAAGCGCAAGGACGTGCTGGCCAAGTGCTACGGCGGGGACATCACCCGGAAGCGCAAGCTGCTCGAGCAGCAGAAGAAGGGCAAGAAGCGGATGAAGAACATCGGCCGCGTCGAGGTGCCGCAGGAGGCCTTCGTCTCCGCCCTACGCATCGATTGAGGCGCGGCGGGACCGGCCGAGCCCCGGTGCCCCGAACCTCGCTCGGTACAATCGCTCGACCATGCCCAGTTCGTCGACGGTGCCGGGTCTCGACGACCGCAAGGCCGCGGTCCTGCGGGCGGTGGTCGAGGAGTACATCGAGACGGCCCAGCCCGTGGGGTCGGGGCACGTAGTCGCCTCCAGCGGCCTGGCCGTGTCGGCGGCGACCATCCGCAACGAGATGGGCGCCCTCGAGCGCGACGGCTACCTCCAACAGCCCCACACCAGCGCCGGCCGCGTGCCCACCGAGAAGGGCTACCGCTTCTACGTTGACAACCTGGTCCCGCCCGACCTGCAAACGGCCGACGCCGAACGGGTGCGGGACTTCTTCGACCGGGCCCACGGCGAGATCGAGCGCATGCTGGGCCAGACCAGCGGTCTGCTGTCGAACCTGACCGATTGTGCCGCGGTCGTCCTCGGGCCTCCCTACGACGCCAGCCTGGTCCGCTCCATCCAGTTGGTGGCCCTGACCGAGCGGGTCGTCCTGGTCGTGGTCGTGTTGGCCAACGGTGTCGTCGAGAAGCACACCGTCGAACTGCGGGCTCCGATCAGCGAGGCCGACGTGGCTGCGGCCCAGGCAGCGCTGTCTGCCCACGCCCAGGGACGGGCCCCCTCCGGGCTCGGCGCGGCCCCCTCCAGCGGCACCGCCGCGGCCGACGGCCTGGTCGCCACGGCCGTAGAGCTGATGGGGGGCGACAACCAGGTCCACGACGCCGAGCACGTGTTCGTCGACGGCGCTTCGCGGGTGGCTTCGTCCTTCGAGGCCGTCGAGACGGTGCGGGAGATCCTCGGCATCCTCGAGCAGCAGCTCGTCGTCGTCACCCTGCTCCGCGACGTCATGGCCCGGGGTCTGACCGTGGCCATCGGCACCGAGACCGGCATGGCGCCGCTCGAGGAGTGCGCCCTGGTCGTGTCGCCCTACGAGATCGGAGGCGTGCCCGCCGGCACCATCGGCGTCCTGGGCCCCACCCGCATGGACTACCCGCAGGCCTTGGCCGCCGTGGCCCTGGTCAGTCAGCGGCTCAGCGACCGACTGACCGAGGGCTGACATGGCCGACTTCTACGGCCTCCTGGGGGTGAGTCGCGACGCGACGCCCGAGGAGATCAAGAAGGCCTATCGCCGGGCGGCGCGCGAGCACCACCCCGACGCCAACCAGGGGGACCCCGCGGCCGAGGCCAGGTTCAAGGAGCTGTCCCTCGCCTACGAGGTCCTCGCCGATCCCGAGAAGCGCCAGCAGTACGACCTGTACGGCGAGGCGGCGCTCGGGGGCGGTGGCGGGGACCCCTTCGGAGGTGCCGGGTTCGGGGACATCTTCGACGCCTTCTTCGGCGGCGGGGGTGGCAGTCCGTTCGGCGGAGGAAGCGCCCGCCGGGGACCCGCGGGTCCCCCCCGAGGAGCGGATCTGGAGCAGACGGTGGACATCGAGTTCACCGAGGCGGTCTTCGGCGTCCAGAAGGACGTGACCGTGCGCACGGCCGTCGCCTGTGAGATCTGTGAGGCCACGGGAGCGTCGCCGGGAACCTCGCCGCAGGGCTGCCCGGAGTGTGCCGGCACCGGCCAGGTCCGGCGGGTCCGCCAGTCGATCCTCGGCCAGATGGTGACCGCGGCGCCCTGTGGGCGCTGCGGCGGCATCGGCCAGATCATCCCGGAGCCCTGTGGTGGCTGCGACGGCGAAGGCCGCAAGGTCGACGACCGCACCTACACCGTCGACGTGCCCGCAGGCGTGGACAGCGGATCGACCCTGCGCCTTTCCGGCCGCGGCGCGGTGGGCCCACGGGGCGGGCCGGCCGGCGACCTCTACGTGCACCTGCGGGTCAACGCCGACGATCGCTTCAGCCGGGACGGCGACGACTTGGCCGCCATCGTGGGCCTGACCCCGGCCCAGGCCACCCTGGGCACCCAGGTGGCGTTCGAGACCCTCGACGGCGTCGAGGACCTCCGCATCCCCCCGGGCACCCAGAGCGGCGACGTCGTCCGCCTCCGGGGCCACGGCGTCCCCCACGTCCGGGGCCGGGGTCGGGGCGACCTGCGCATCCGCTACGTCGTGCGCACGCCCACCGACCTGACCGACGAAGAGGAGGAGCTCTACCGGCGGTTGGCCGAGCTGCGGGGCGACGCCGTGGCCGCGCCCAAGGGCGGCGTGGTCGGGCGCATCCGCGAAGCCTTCAAGTAGGACCGGGCGGTGCCCCCTGCTGACGTGGGCCCGCTGGTGTTCGTGGTCGACGTCGAGCATCCCGAGCTGGACGCGGCCGATCGCCACCATCTCCAGAAGGCGTTGCGCCTGCGCGTCGGCGACCCCTTCGTGGTGGCCGACGGCGCCGGCTCGTGGCGGCCGGTCCGGCTCGGTGAGCCGGTCGAGGTGGCGGGCGAGGTCGTGGTCGACCCCCGTCCGGACCCGCCCCTGACCATCGGCTTGGCGCCGACCAAGGGAGACCGTCCCGAGTGGGCTGTGCAGAAGCTGACCGAGCTCTCGATCGACCACATCGTGATCCTGCGCACGGAGCGCTCGGTCATCCGTTGGGAGGGGGACCGGGCGGCCCACCACCTCGAACGCCTCCGCCGCATCGCCCGTGAGGCGGCGATGCAGAGCCGACGGTCGTGGCTGCCCACGGTCGAGGGCGTCCACGCGCTCGCCGATCATCCCGGTGCCGCCTTGGCCGACCCCGGTGGTCGTCCCCCGGCCCGGGGCGACGGAGTCGTGCTCTGCGGCCCGGAGGGGGGCTGGAGCGACGGGGAGCGGGCCGAGGCGAGGGACCGGGTGGCCCTCGGGCCCGCCGTCCTGCGGGCCGAGACGGCCGCGGTGACCGCCGGTGCCCTTCTGGCCGCCCTACGGCACGGACTGGTTCGACCGGCCTGACCGCGGACCGTGGTTGATTTCGCCCCGCATGGACGCGTAGAGTGTTCTTCTGTGAGAGGAACTCACACGGTGGGTGGTCATCGAGCGCTCGACCCCGACCAGAGAGGGTAGGGGCACATGGTGGCTGACATCGATCCCGCGGGGGAGTACGGACGCAAGGTGGGTGAGCGTCTGCGCGCCATCCGCCGCCAGAAGCGCATGTCGCTCCAAGAGGTCGAAGCCTCCTCTGACCACGAGTTCAAGGCGTCGGTGCTCGGCGCCTACGAGCGCGGCGAGCGAGCCATCTCGGTGCCCCGCCTCCAACGCCTGGCCCGCTTCTACTCCGTACCGGTGGACCAGCTCCTGCCCGGCAACGCGATGCCCGACTTCGGCACGGGCGGCGGCGAGCTCATCGACCTCACCGACAGTCGCTCGGCTCAAGCGGTTCTGGGCTCGATCATCATCGACTTGACCCGGCTCGAGACCCTTTCGGGGCCCGAGGCCGACATGTTGAACCGGTACCTGTCGATGATCCAGGTCCAGCGCCAGGACTTCAACGGCCGGGTGCTCACCATCCGCCGTGACGACCTGCAGGCCATCGCCGCCATCCTCGGCACCGACATCGACAGCACGCCGGCTCGCCTCGACGATCTCGGCCTCCGCCGCGCCAGCCCCAGCAACCCCTGACGCTTTCTCCTTAGCCTTCGGGGGTGGCCGACCACCCCTTCGGCATCTATGTGCATGTGCCCTTCTGTGCGCGTCGGTGCGACTACTGCGCCTTCGCGGCGTGGGACGACCGCCACGACCTGACGGAGCGGTACCTGGCGGCCCTGCACCGGCAAGCGGTCGAGGCGGTGGCGGACGAGGACGTGCCACCGGTGACCAGTGTGTTCGTCGGTGGCGGCACGCCGTCGATGGTCCCGGCCGAAGGACTCCTGGCCGTGCTGGCCGAGCTGCCCCTCGCCCCCGAGGCGGAGGTGACCGTCGAGTG